>DASXFL010000194.1:0-34277 GCA_036489595.1 Solirubrobacterales bacterium | reverse complement strand
CGGGGCCGTCGGCGATCACGACGCCTTCGCCGAGGAGGACGACCCGGCTGGCGAAGGCGGCGGCGAACTCGACGTCGTGGGTGGCGACGACGACCCCGGCGCCGCCGCCGACCAGGCGGCAGATCAGCCCGACCAGGTCGTCCTTGCGGCCGCGGTCCATGCCGCGGGTCGGCTCGTCGAGGGCGACGAGGCCGGGCAGGCGCTCCCCCTCGATGCGACCGGCGAGGGCAATCGCCAGGGCGAGGCGCTGGCGCTCGCCACCGGAGAGATCGCGGGGGTCGGCGTCGCCGGCATGCTCGAGGCCAACCGCGGCGAGGGCGGCGGCACCGGCGGCGCCCGGGAGCTCGTCGGCGACCCGCTCGCGGACCAGGTAGTCGCCGGGGCTCTGGGTGAGAAGGGCGAGGCCGGCGGGGGTCTCGACCTTGCCGGCGACCGGATCGAGGAGGCCGGCGGCGGTGCGAAGCAGGGTGCTCTTGCCGGCGCCGTTGCGGCCCATCAGCGCCACCCGCTCGCCGCGGCCGACGGTGAGGTCGATGCCGCGGAGGACGTCGACCCGCTCCTCGTTTTGCTCGAGCTCGATCCAGAGCGCTCTTGCCGAGAAGATCGGGGGCGCGGGGGGGCGAGATCCCGCCCCCGAACCCTTCCCCGGGCGGGGGACAGGGGTGACGGCCCCTTCGCCGGCGCCGAGACCGGCGTCGTCGAGGGTCCGCCGCGCGGCCCGTACCCCGACCGGCAGTGGCTCGATCCCGGCCAGCGAAAAGAGCCGCGCGGACGGCGTCTCCAGCGCCGGGTCCGCCTCCTGCGCCCAGGCCAAGAACCCACCGGGGACGCCGTCGAAGCCGATCCGTCCGGCGGCCATCGCCACCACCCGGTCTGCCGCCGCCAGGCAGCGCTCGAGCCGGTGCTCGGCCAGCAGCACCGCCACCCCCCACTCCTCGTTCAGCCGCCGCAGCAGCCAGATCAGCTCGTCGCCGGCGACCGGGTCGAGCTGCGAGGTCGGCTCGTCGAGCAGGACCAGCCGCGGCCGCGTCACCAGCGCCGCCGCCAGCGCCACCCGCTGCAGCTCTCCCCCCGAGAGGGTGTCGACGGCGCGCTCGAGCAGGTGCGGGATCGCCAGCGCCAGCGCCACCTCCTCGACCGCACGGGCGCGGTCGGCCGGGCCGTCGCCGCGCATCTCCAGCGGTAGCTCGAGCTCGGCCGCCACGGTGGTCGAGACCACCTGGGTCTCGGGGTCCTGGGCGACGTAGCCGACCGCCGCCGCCAGCTCGCCCGGGCCGGCGGCGAGGGCGTCGAGCCCCGCGACTGCGACCGCGCCCTCCAGCTCGCCGCCGTGGAAGTGCGGGACGAGGCCGCAGGCCGCTTTCAGCAGGGTCGACTTGCCGGAGGCCGAGCGCCCTGCGAGCAGCGTGAACTCGCCCGGGGCCACGCTCAGCGAGACCTCCCTCAGCGCCGGACGCTCGGCGCGGGGATAGGAGTAGGTGAGCCGCTCGATCGCGAGGGCAGGCGGAGCGCCACGGCGGATCGCCAGCTCAGACACGGCCCGCCTCCAGGGCCGGCGCCGAGCCCTTGCCGCCCCGCCCGGCGACCGTCGCGCGGCGCCGCGCCCGCCGCCGCAGCGGCGCCAGCCCGCTCACCGCAACCACCGCCGCCACGGCCAGGGTCGGCGCCCCCGTCCCGACCTCGATCGCCGGGTAGGCGTGGAACTCGTCGGCACCGGCGATCTTGCCGGCGATCGCGACCAGGAGCACGACAGCGCCGACGACGTAGAAGCGGCGGTCGTAGCGCGAGGGCTGCTGCCGCCGCCTCCCCCGCGGCGCCCCGAGGCTGTAGCCGCGCAGCTCGAGCGTCGCCGCCACGTCGACCGAGCGGTCGAGCGAGCCGGCGAGAAGGCGCCGGGCCAGCGCCGCCCGGCCGACCGCGGTCGCGCCCGGCCCCCGCAGCGCCGCCGCGTCGCCCAACCTCCCCGCGTCCGCTTCCGTCACCGGGACCAGCCGCGAGATCAGGGTCGCGGTCAGGGCCGAGCGCCCAGCGACCGGGCGCAGCGCCCGCAGCACCCGGTCGGGGTCGACGCAGGCCGAGTAGACCGCGAAGGCGACCAGCGCCACCACCGCCACCAGCCCGAACACTGCCCCGGCGACGAGTGCCTCCAGCGTGACGTCGGCCTGGCCGAGCAGCGGCCAGTCGCCGAGCCGCGCCAGCACAGTCTCGCCGCGATGGGCGGCGAGCGCGTTGACGGCGGCAATCAGCAGCGCCAGCGCCAGGCCCATCCGCAGCGCCGCCCGCACCGCCGCGCGCACCCCGGCTAGCAGGCCGGCGACCACCGCGGCGGCGCCGGCGCCGAGCAGGACCAGCGGATTCGAGTAGAGGAAGGCGACGACGAGCAGCGAGCCGAGGTAGGCGACCGCGGCACCGGGTGAGGCCGCCTGCAGCGGCCGGTTCCTCGGCGTGTAGGCGAAAGGAGATCTCATCGGACCGGCAGCGGCACCACCGTGCCGCCTTCCACCGCCACCGCGTAATGGTCGCGCAGATCTTCGGCGTCGAGCGCGTTCGCGGCCGCCTGCACCGCGGACTCCGTGGAGCCGGTGACGACCCAGACCGGCGGCCCTTCGAGGTGCCGGGTCGCCGCGACCAGGCCGGCGCCGGGCCCGAACCGCTTCGCCGCCCCGCCGTCGGCGTCGAGCCCGACCAGCGCGTAGCCGCCGGCGCTCGGTTCGAGCTTGGCGTAGACGCCTGAGTCGGCGGGCCCCTTTTCGAGCTGCGCCGCGGTGGTGTCCGCCCGCAGCGCCGACCATGGCCCGACCAGGACCCGGGTCGCCCCGTTCGGGGAGCCATTCGCCAGCTTCACCCCTTCGCCTTCGAGCGCCGCCTTCACCTCTTCGCAAGCTTCCGCCACCCGGCCGCCCTCGCATTCGACCGCAACCGGATGGCGTTCACCTTCGTAGCCGGCGACGAAGGGCGCCGGCCACGAACCCACCACCGCGGGCACGTGGTCCGTCTCATTCCAGTCACGGAAGTCCCACCAGATTCGCTCGCCTCCCTGCAGCGGGTACTCGGCGGCGCCGACCGGCGACTCGATTCCGTCGACGAAGAAGAACCAGTCGTAGGGATCGCCGCCGTGCGAGGTTTCCGCCACCCCTTCGATCGACTTCACGTAGCCTCCTCCGTAGCGGGTCTCGATCTTGGCGCTGCCTTCGAGCACCCTCATCACGGTGTCGGATTCGTTCGCCTTCACCGAGTCTTCGAGCACAGGCTCGGCACCGAATTCCTTGGTCACGACGAGCCCGACCGAGCCGACTTCGGCACCGGGGCCGAGGCCGCAGCCGGCGATCGCGAGCGCCGCCAGGAGCAGCACCACCGCGATCGCCGTGCGACCCCCCCGGCTCACCTCAACTGTTGACGGGGCACTGGCCGGCGACGCAGACCTTGGCCGAGGGGATTTCCCTGCCATGGGTGGCCTGCAGCAGGGTCGGCCCCATCACCGTCACCGTGACGCCGCCGTCGGCGGCGCTCGGCGCACTGGCGCCGGTCACCTTCGCCCCCGCAACCGGCTTGCGCTTGCCTTTTTCGTCGTAGGAGAAGACGTGGGCGGTGAACGGGGTGCCCGAGGTCGTGGTGTCCGGGACTTCCAGCACCAGCTCGTTCGGGTAGGGATAGCTCGACGCCAGGTCCCAGAGGACTTCGTCGCCTGGCCGCAGCTTCGCCGCGTCGCCGCTTACCGGCGAGCCCTTGTGGTTGATCTTCAGGTACCAGGAGGCGTTGCCGTGGACGGTGCTGCTGCCGACCCCGCAGATGCCGAGGCCGAAGTCGAAGGCGTCGGTGACCAGCAGCGGCCGCAGCGAGGCGGTCTTCAGCGAGGCCTGCGCGAGCAGGCCGAGCGCGGTCGCGCCGCGGACCTTCACCGCTTTGCCGCTGCCGCCGGTGCCGCCGCCGAAGCAGGTCGCCTTCGGGCTCGTCTTGACCGAGATCGTGCCGGTTTTCAGCGTCTGTTCGGTGAGGATCCTGCCGCTCTTGCCGACCACCCGGAGCGACGCTTCGGTGCCCTTGGCCACCGCCGTCGCAACCAGGGCCAGGGAGAGAACCAGGGCCACCGCGCACGCGCCCGCGGCCCGACTGCGAATACTTCTTGGCATTGATGCCACCCTTTCCTCGAGGGTCGTATTGGCTGGCCGGGGCAGGTTTCCTGGCTTCCGGGAAAGGGAGAGACGCGCCTTCCCGGGGGAATCGGTGACCTCCCCAGTGGCTGCGCCCGTCTGGCGGGCGCCCGCGTTCTCCTCGGCCCGGTCACAGTGGCGGGACCACGCCGGACTCGCACCGGACTTCCCTTCACCACCGACCGTATTTCGTCCGCCGAGTCTATCCCGCCCAAGCGGCGTTAGGCTGGGAGCCAACGTCGGAAGGGGAGACGATGGGAAGCTGGATTCGACGCCAGGGACCGGCCTTCGCGGTCGCCTGCCTGGCACTGCTGGTGGCCCTTGGCGGCAGCGTCTACGCAGCCTCCAGGATCGACGGCCACGCGGTCAGGCGCGGCTCGCTGCCGGGCAACCGGCTCGAACGGGCCTCGGTGCCCGGCAACCGGCTGCAGCCGGGGACGCTGCGCGGAGGCCGGATCGCGCCGGGCTCGCTAACCGGGCGCGAGGTCGACGCCTCGACGCTCGGCAGGGTGCCCGAGGCCGAGCACGCGGAAAGCGCCGGCTCGGCCCGCACCGCGAGCACGGCCCTGGCGGCGGACTCGGCCGCCGAAGCGGCGCGGCTGAACGGCCACTCGGCCGGCTGCGCACCGCAGCAGCGGCTGTTTGCCGGCGCCTGCTGGGAGCTCGGCCGGAGCGCGGCGGCGACCGCGCCGGAAGCGGCCGCAGCGTGCGCCACTCGCGGCGGCGAATTGCCGGCGGCGCTGGCGCTGGCGGCGTTCGGAGGGCAACCGGGGGTGGAACTGGCGTTCGAAGGCGAGTGGTCGGGGGAACTCGCGATCTACAGCGGCCCCAATTCCTATGCCGCCGCGACCGTGCGAACCGATGGCGAAATCGTGTCCGCCCCGAGCAATGCCCCTCGCCCCTTCCGCTGTGTTATCCCCCTCGTCAGTTAGTCCACCGACGACATCACCCCTCTATTGTCCGCTGCCATGCGTTGGCCGAATCGCCCCCGACCGCGCGCCCTTGCCCTGCCTGTGGCCCTCGCCGTTTTCGGCACCACGCTCCTCGGGGCGGGACCGGCCGCGGCGGCGCCCGCCGCTTCGCTCGGCGGCGAGCCATCGCTCTCCGCGGCGGCCGCGGTCGCCCGGGTCGAGCGCTACTGGACGCCGCAGCGGATGGCGGAAGCGGTGCCGCTCGACTACTCGAGCAGGGGCGGTCGTCCCCACCTCGATCCCGGTCGCTCCGAAGCCGAAGGCGGCGCCAGCGCCAGCTACGCGCCGGTCGCCACCCCCGAAGTGGCCCCCTACTCAGTCGAGGGCCGGATCTTCGTCAAGCAGGGGAGCCTCAAGGGCTACTGCTCGGGCACCGCGATCAACAGCCCGACCCGGGAGCTCGTCCTCACCGCCGGCCACTGCGTCAACTCCGGCCCGCGCCGCGGAGGGCCGCCGATCGCCTCCGACTTCCTCGAGTTCGTCCCCGCCTACACCGGCGGCGTCGCCCCGTTCGGCGCCTTCGTCTCGCAGCGCCGGACGATTCGGGCGCTGCCCCAGTGGATCAACCACGGCAACCCCGACTTCGACATGGGCGCCTTCCTCACCTATCCCAACTCGGAAGGGGTGAACGTTGCCGACGCGGTCGGCGGCGGCGCCACCATCGTCCTCGACAAGACCCGCCACCAGACCTTCGAGACCTTCGGCTACCCGGGCAAGAAGAACAACATGGAGGGTTGCGAATCGCCCTACGTCGGCGACGACGCCACCACCTACCCCTTCCCCGGCCCGCCGACGATGGCGGTCCTCTGCCGCTGGGCGCCGGGCGCCAGCGGCGGCGGCTGGCTGATCGGCGACGGCAGCGAAATCGACGGCATCAACACCTACCTGCTGCGGAGCGACAAGAGCCGCACCTTCGGGCCCTACTTCACCGGCGAAACCATCGGCAAGCTGGTCCGCAGCTACTGAGGCCGCGGGCGGGCGCTACTGAGCCGTCTCGAGCAGGCGGCGGTAGTAGCGGTAGTCGCTGCGGTCGGGCTGCAGGTTCGAGGCCAGCGCCAGGTGGTGACGGGCCCGCTTGGTCTCGCCGGTGTGGCTGAGCGCGCGACCGAGGCAGAAGTGGGCGTAGTCGTCGACGTGGTGGCTCTCGACCACCGCCTCGAACTCGCGCGCCGCCTGGGCGAAGCGGCCGGCGCGGTAGTAGGCGCGGCCCAGCGCCTCGCGCACCGAGGCCTTCTCCGGCGCCCGGCGGGCCGCCTCGGCCAGCGGCTCGGTGGCGTCCTCGAAGTCGCCGTCTTCGAGCAGCTCGAGGCCGCGGCGATAGAGGGTGTAGGTCGGCTCGGCGGCCGGCTCGGGGCTCATGCGAACAGAGTTTAGGCGGCCCCGGGGGCCGACTTGACGGCCGGCTCGGCTCAGCCTTGGCCGGGCCGCGGGTGCTTCAGGCCCGGCGCGCCCGCGCCGCGGTCCCGTAGGCGCAGATCTCGGTCCAGGTTTCGCCCAGCTCCGAGGTGTCGAAGCGAAAGGCGAGGATTGCGTTCGCCCCTTTGCCCTCGGCCTCCTCGATCAGCCGTTCGGTCGCGTGCCCGCGGCCTTCTTCGAGCATCTTCGTCATCCCCTTGAGCTCGCCGCCGCCGAGGCTCTTCAGCGCCGCCCCGATCTGCGAGCCGATGTTTCGCGAGCGCACCGTCAACCCGAAGACCTCGCCGAGGACCTCCTCGATCTCGTAGCCCGGCAGCGTGTTGGTGGTGACGATGATCACGGCGCCGACCCTACCGCTCGGCGCCCGCTCGATGGCGAACAACGCCTCGGTCCAGAACGCTGCCGCCCTCGGCGCATCCTCCTCCCGTACCACTCGAATCCGCATGAAATGGCCGTTCTAGCAGGGAAAAAGGTCGAGTTTGCTACGGTTGTCACGTCGGGCTCGGTGACCGAGCCGCCCGAGGAGGTTCCTCCTCCGGGTGCTTTTTGCGCCCTGAGGCCGCGGATCTCCATCGTTGCAAGAAGAAGGAGCATCAGTCTTGAATTCGCCTGCCGACCCGGGCAAGAACGTCACTGCGGAGGTGAGCGCGTGAGCGCCACCGCGACCAGAAGCAAGCGCAAGCTGGCCAAGCGCTGGACCTGCGATCACTGCGGCGTCTCCGTGGGCAGGATCGGCGGCGAGAAGGTCGAGCTCCCGGAAAGCTGGGTCAGCGACCGCAGCGGTACCTTCTGCCTGATCTGCCGCCGCGAGCGCGCCGCCCAGGCCGCCCTCGACGCCGCCCCCGCCGAGAGCGGCCTCGAAGAGCGGGCGAAACTGCGCCGCTCGGCCCTGATCGAGTTCGAGGTGCGCCGCCGTCCCGGCCACGGCGACGGCGAGATCGCCAAGACCTGCCGCTCCTCGGTCGCCGCCGTCGCCGCCGCCCGCCGCCGGCTCAAGCTCCCGAAGCCGCACTAGCCGGCGGCCACTCGGAGGCCAGGACCGAGTAGAGGACGCCGTCGAGGTAGCGGTCGCCGATCAGCTCGGCCTCCCTCATCACGCCCTCTTCGGTGAAGCCGAGCCGCTCCGGGATCGCGCGGCTGCGGCGGTTCCCGACCGCCGCCTCGATCGTCACCCGGTTCAGCGACCAGGCGCCGAAGGCGTGGTCGACCAGGGCCCGGACGGCGGCGCTCATCACCCCTTCGCCCTCGTGCGGCGAGGCCAGCCAGTAGCCGATCGAGGTCGCCCGGTTGAGGTGGTCGATCGCGTGGTAGCCGGCGACGCCGGCGATCTCCCCGTCGCGGACCAGGGCGGCCTGGAAGCCGTCCCCGCGTGCCTGCTGGTCGCGCGAGCGGTCGAGGAAGTCGCGCGTGCCGGCCAGGGTCTGCGCCGCGGCCCAGGGCAGCCACCGCGCCAGCCGCTCGCGGTCGGCCGCGATCAGCGCGTAGATCGGCTCCCCGTCGCCGGCCGCAACCGGCCGCAGGAAGAGGCGCTCGTCGACCTCGATTCGCTCCACGGAGCCATTCTGGCGTTTCCTCCAGCCGGCGCGGCTTTCACCCAATTTGGCCTAAAGATCCGATGAATTTGTGCCGAAAAGTCACACGTGGCACATGAACCCGCCAATCCGCATCGCGTATCCCCGGTCGTGGAGCCCGCTCACGCCAGTCACGACGCCTTCGTGGTCTTCGGCATCGTCGCCGTGATCGTCGGCGCCGCCACCGGCTCGCTGGCGATCGCGGTCGCCGTCTTCGCCGCCCCTGCCCTCGCCCTCGGCGGCACCCTCTTCCTCCGCTCGCACCACTAGCGGCCGGCCCTCGCGGACACCTCAGGCGCCGCGCTCCTCGGCGACGATCCGCAGCAGCACCGTCGTCACGTACTCGCGCTGCTGGGGCGGCAGGACCGCGATCTCGACCCCGAGGGCGTCCTCCTTCTCCTGGGTCGGCCGGACCCGGTACTCGGCGATCATCCGCCGCACCTCGGCCTCGACCCGCCGCCGCTCCTCCTCGCTCAGCGCCACCGTCGCTCCAACCCCGGGCCAGCGATCACGGGAAGAGGCCGAGCAGCCCGGCGGCCTCGAGCACGACCGGGTCCTCGACGTGCAGCTCGCGCACCCGCTCCACCGCGAGGCTCGGCGCCGCGCGGTCGAACAGGGTCCAGTTGATCCAGGTCGACTCCAGGGTCGACCACCAGCGGATCGCCACCGCCGCCGGCTCGGACTCGTGCAGCTCGGCCGCCTGGCGCTGGGTGATCGAGCGCCTGCGGGTCGCCACCCGGGAGGGGTGCAGGCCGGTCTCGAAGAGGGTTGCGGGCCAGTCCAGGTCGATTGCCGGCAGGCCGTCCTTCAGCCGCAGCGCGGCCAGCGCCAGCGGATTCCCGTAGCGAACCAGCATCGAGGGCAGCAGGCGGCCGCTGCCGCGGAACGGAGCCAGCATCTCGGCGACCGCCGAGACCGGCTCCTCGGCCAGGTACAGGCAGCCATAGAGGTCGGGGTTGTCGTGGCGCCCGCCTCCCTGCTGCTGGCGCGGGAACCACAGCGGCCCGCCGGCCTCCCCGCCGGTGGCTTCCGGCGAGAGGGGCAAGACGCGCCACAGCCTCACGCAAAGCCGCCAGCGCGCTCCGCCGCCAGCGCCCCGAGCAGCTCTTGGGCCCGGCCCGCCCGGACCAGGTCGATCGGGCGGCGATCGCCGAGATGGGGATTGACCCCGAGCAGCCAGCGCTCCGCCGCCTCGGCGGGGTAGAGGCGGAGCAGGCTGGCGACGACGAGCTCGAGCAGGTCGACCCGCTCGGCGTTGGCGAGGTCGATGCCGCCGCCGCGCCGCCAGCGAGTCACCTGCGCCGGGCTCACCCCGAGCAGGTCGGCGAGGCGCCGCTGCGAGCCGAAGTCATGGCTGAGGGCGGTGATCTTGGCGGCGGTCGCTACCGGCATGGTTTCAGTCTAGCGCAACGATTTGTGTTGCGCAGAAGGAGCGCAACGAGCGGCCCGTTCAGCGCTGGCCACTCCGCCTAGAGCGCTTGGCGCCGCCTGGCTGCTCGCGCTTGATGCATCGGTGAAGACATTTTCCTCATTTCTCCCTCACTTTTCGCTCAAGCGAGGGGCCGTGCGAACCGACGCATATCCGAGCCCGCGAATGGACGCGGCAAGAAAGCACAAGGAGATGGGTATGAATCGGCTGATCAGGAAAGGGATGGCCCCCGCGCTCGCGGTGCTGGCTGTGCTCGGCATCGCCGCCGGCGCCTACGCCTACTTCTCGACTACCGGGTCGGGCACCGCGACCGCCACCGTCGGCAACAGCTCGGCAGTGGTGATCAAAGGCACGGTCTCCGGCAACCTCTACCCCGGCTCGTCCTCGACCGTGACCTTCACGATCGACAACAGCTCGTCGGGCAAACAGCGGGTCGGCACGATCTCGCTGGAAAAAATCACCCCGGACGTGACTCACTCGACCTGCTCAACGGTGATCACCGGCGGCAACCCCGACTTCACGATGGCCGAAGTCGCGGTCAACAAAGTCTACGGTCCGGGCAACGGCCAGGCAGTGACTCCGACCGGGTCGCTGACGATGAACGAAACCGGGGTCAGTCAGGACGCCTGCCAGGGCGCGACGCTGACCCTGACGCTGAAAAGCAACTAGCCGAAGCACCGATTCGAGCCCATGTCTCCTAGCCGCATAGCGGCTGGCCGGCGTCGCGCGGCCTGGGCGGTCATCGCCCTGGCCGCGGCAGCGGCCTGCATGGGCGCCGTCGTCGCTTACGCGGCGACGCGCCCGAGCGGAGAGCACCGGGGGCTCGTGGAGCACCATGCCGTAAAGCAGCCGACCGGGTCACCGGGAAACGGTCCCGGTGGGAACGGTGCCCCACCCCGCAGGGAAAGGCTGCTGACTCCGCAGCTGATCGAAACGCCGCCTGCGACGACGGCGGTCAGCGATCCGCAATTCCGCTTCAACGTGCCGCCGCGAACGCCCGGGACTCCCTCCTCGACGGCGAAGCCCAGCCAACCCGGCCAGGCGCCGACTGAATCGACGCGGCGCTTCCAGTGTCGGGTCGACGGCGAAAATTGGGATGGGTGCCAGTCCCCGTACCGGCTCAATGGGCTGGCACCGGGCTCACACCGCATCGTCGTCCGGGTCTTCAACCGCGAAGAACGGGCCGGCGAACCAGTCGACTTCGAATGGCAGCAGACCGCAGCCGCCGCCGGCGCACCCCCGGCGTCGGCGAAGCCGGTGGCAAGGCCCGAACCGGGGCCGCCGGAGCAGTTCTCGATCGTCGCCCTGCAGAACCCGGAAGACCTCTACCCGGGCCTGGCGCCGACCCCGATCCCGATTCGCGTCGGCAACCCCAACGACGTCGCGATCGAGGTCACCGAAATCGCTGCGGCAGTCGGTGAAGCGCCCGCTGACTGCGCGGCCGAAAACTTCGAACTGATCCCCGCGGCGGTCTCGCCGGAAGCCCCGCTGACGGTGCCGGCGGAAGGCTCGGTCGACCTGCCGGTCGCTGGCCCCGAAGCGCCGGCGATCCAGATGCTCGACCTGCCGGTCGAACAGGATGCCTGTCGGGGGGCGGAAATTCCCCTCGTGTTCAGTGGGCAGGCGCACGGATGAGGCGCGCGGTCCGACCTGCTGTCGCGCTCGCGACGCTGGCGATCTGGATGGCCGCGCTCACAGGCACGGCGTTCGCCTGGTTCGCCAGCACCGGCGGCGGCTCGGTGCAGATCACCGCCTCGACCCTAACCGCGCCGACGATCAGCGCCGCGACCGCGGCGGCGGGCGGCACCGTGACGCTCACCTGGGGCGCGGTCACGGCCCCTGGCTCGGGCACCGTCGGCTACTACGTCACCCGCGACGGTGGTGAACCGGCGGGCAACTGTCCGACCCGGGCCGAACCCGAAAGCTCGATCACCACCTGCAAGGACGCCGAAGTGCCGATCGGCGAACACAGCTACAAAGTGGTCGCCGTGTACCACGGCTGGACCAGGACCAGCGCCGCCAAGACGGCGAAAGTGACGATCGGCGAAACGGTCAAATTCACGATCTCCGGGAGCACCACGACGCCGAGCGCCGGCGGCGCAGACAACCTGACGATCACCGCCAAGGACGCCGGCAACTCCACCGTCACCACCTACGCCGGCAGTCACAGCTTCGTCTTTGCCGGCGCCGAAGAAGGGCCGCTCGGCAACAAGCCGACCGTCGTCAACAGCTCCGGGACGGCGATCGTCCTCGGCAGCCCCACTGCGCTCACCTTCACCTCCGGCGTCGCCAGCGTCAGCTCCTCCAAGAACGGCGTCCTGAAGATCTACAACGCCGGTCCAGCCAGCATCACCGCGACCTCGGAAGAAATGACGACGCCGACGCCGCTGGCGCTCTCGGTCGGCGTCACCGCCACCCAGTTCAAGCTCGAAGCGGCAACGGCGACACCGGCGCTCGGCGACACCGACAGCACGACGATCACCGCCTCGGACGCCTACGGCAACGTCGCCACCACCTACACCGGCTCCAAGAGCCTCACCTTCTCCGGCGCCGCGGCGAGCCCCGGCGGCAACACGCCGACCGTCACCAACTCGAGCGGGACCGCGATCGCCTTCGGCTCGGCGACGACGATCGCCTTCACCGAAGGAGTGGCCGAATCGAGCGGCGGCGACGGCGGCAAGATCGTCCTCTACAAGCCCGGCGCCACCAGCATCACGGCGAAAGAAGGCTCGACGGTCACCACCCCGACGGCGCTGGTGCTGACGCCACCGATCGGCGCGGCGGCCAAGCTCGCGCTCACCTCTTCGACCACGACCCCGACCGCCGGCACCGCCTTCAACCTGACCACCACCGTGCAGGACGCCTACGGCAACACCGTGACCTCCTACTCCGGCTCCCACAACATCACCTTCAGCGGCGCCTCGGCGAGCCCGAGCGGCACCCTGCCGACGGTCGCCAACAGCTCCGGCACGGCGATCAGCTTCGGCAGCGCGGTCGCGCTCAACTTCAGCGCCGGCGTCGCCACCGTCTCCGGCTCGACCAACGGCCAGGCCAAGCTCTACAAGTCCGGCGCCACCTCGGTCACCGCGACCGACGGCACCCACTCCACCGCGTCCGCCCTCGCCCTCACCGTCTCCGCGGGCACCGCCAGCAGGGTCGCGGTCAGCGGCCTCGTCGCCAGCCCCGGCTCCGTCGGCTCGCCTTGCCTCTTCACCTGCATGGTGACTTCGCTCGGCAACTCCGGCACGATCAACGCCAAGGTTGCGATCACCGACGCCAACGGCAACATCGTCTCCGCCATCGGCGCAACGAAGTCGGTGACGGTCTCGGCAACCGGCGGCTCGATCAGCGGCTCGCCGCTGCCGATCCCTTCCACCGGCAGCGCGATCTCGAGCTCCGAATTCACCTTTACGGCGCCGTCCAGCGGCACCTACTCCGTGACGATCTCGACCGCCTCTGTCGGCTATACCGGTGGCACGGTCACCGCCAGCAAATGAGCCGCCGCTGGGACTGACCCAGGCCCCGTGGGCCCGGGTCAGTCAGGGACGTCGGCCGTGGGCAGGGACCTGGGTCAGCTCAGCTGCTGGATCCGCAGCAGGTTCCCGGCCGGGTCGCGGAAGGCGCAGTCGCGGACCCCGTAGGGTTGGTCGGTCGGCTCCTGCACGACCTCGGCGTCGCCCGCCTGCAGCCGTTCGAAGGTGCCGTCGACGTCACCGCTCGCCAGGTTGACGCTGGCGAAGGTGCCCTTCGCCATCATCTCGGCGATCGTCCGCTGCTCCTCTTCGGTGATCCCGGGGGTCGCTTCGGGCGGGTAGAGGACGATCGAGACGCCGGGCTGGTCCGGCGGCCCGACCGTGATCCAGTGCATGCCTTCATAGCCGACGTCGTTGCGGACCTCGAAGCCGAGCGTGTCGCGGTAGAAGGCGACGGCGGCCTCAGGGTCGTTCTGCGGGAGCATGGTGGAGTGAATCGTGATGTCCATGGCGGCCAGCCTAGATGGTTGGTTCCGCGGCCAGGTGCGCCTGGGGGCGCGCCCAGCCGAGCAGATCAAGGACGCAGGCCGCCGCCTTTGCCGGTTGGCAAAGGCAAGGCCGAGGACGCCGAGATGCGAAGTGTGCCGGGTGTGTCATCCAGGTGTGCATGGTCGCGGAGCCAACCATCTAGTCCTGGAGCAGGCCGAGGACGTTGCCGTCGGGGTCGGTGACCGTCGCCACCAGGCGACCGCCGCCGACGTCGTGCGCGGGCTCCTTGACGGCGGCGCCGGCGGCCGTCACCGCGGCCAGCTTCGCCTCGATGTCGCTGACGTGCCAGTAGGCCACCGGCGAGTCCATCTGCTGCGGCCCACCGGCCGGGACCAGGCCGATCTGCTGGCCGGCGACCTCGAAGCCGACGTAGTAGGGCGCGTCGCTGGCCGGCTCGGTGCCGAGCAGCGCCGCGTAGACCGCCTTCGCGCTCTCCAGGTCCGACACCGGGTGCAGGACGGTTTTGATTCCCTCGATCTCGGGGTGGGTCATGTTCGCCTCCAGGTTCGCGGTTCCGAGCGATCCGGCGCCTCTCGCCGGACTCGGAGCGAAACCTAGGCGCGGCCGGGGAGCGGCGCTTCTCGATTCCTGACGGGACGCGTCACCTGCTTGGCGAGGCACGAGGGCATCCCCGCGGTCGCCCGCTCTTGCTCGCGCTTGTAGGCGCTCGGCGAGGTCCCGACCAGCTCGGCGAAGCGGGTGCTGAAGGTGCCGAGCGAGGAGCAGCCGACCTCGAAGCAGACCTCGGTGACGTTGAGGTCGCCGCGCCGGAGCAGTGCCATCGCCCGCTCGATTCGGCGGGTCATCAGGTAGCTGTAGGGCGACTCGCCGTAGGCGGCGCGAAACTGGCGGCTGAAGTGGCCGGCCGACATGTGAGCGTCGCCGGCGAGCGCCTCGACGTCGAGCGGCTGCGCGTACTCGCGGTCGATCCGGTCGCGGACGCGGCGCAGCAGCGCCAGGTCGCGCAGGTGCTGGGCGGCGGCAGGATCGCTGCTCACGCGGCCGATGATGCCAGGACACCGGTACCGACTGCTACGGTGACCGGGTCGGGTTCGGCCGTTTCGCCACCCGAGAGGTTCCGTTTCCTCATTGTGCCGTTGGCGCCTCGGGGTCCCAGGATCTCCCCCAGACGTCAATTCAGGAGTCAACGAAAATTTCATCCTTTGCCGATCTCGGCACTTCCAAGCCGGTGATCGACGCCCTTCGCGTGCGCTCGATCACCCATCCCTTTCCCGTCCAGGAGTTGGTCATTCGCGACGCCCTCGCGGGTCACGACCTGCTGGTCCAGTCCCCAACCGGCTCCGGCAAGACGCTCGCCTTCGGCGTGCCGCTGGTCGACCTGGTCAGCCGGTCCGAGCGCGGGCCGCAGGCGCTGATCTTGGCCCCGACCCGCGAGCTGGCAGGCCAGATCGTCACCGAGCTGGCCCCGCTGGCGAAAGCCCGGCAGCTGCGGATCGCCGCCGTCTACGGAGGCGTCGGCTTCGGGCCGCAGATCGCCGCGGCGCGCCGGGCGGACGTCCTCGTCGCCACCCCCGGCCGGCTCGAGGACCTGATCGACCGCGGCGCGGTCGCGCTCGGCCGGGTCCGCCTGCTGGTCCTCGACGAGGCCGACCGGATGCTCGACATGGGCTTCCGGCCGGCGGTCGACCGGATCGTCGCCAAGACCTCCTCCGATCGTCAGACCCTGTTCTTCTCGGCGACCCTGGCCGGAGCGACCGGCAAGGTCGCGGCCGCCTACACCCACGAGGCGCGCTCCCACGTCCACGAGCACAGCGCCGAGGCGAAGGGGGACGTCGAGCACCGCTTCCTCCCGGTCGAGTCCCAGGACGTGAAGCTCGACCGCCTGGTCGAGCACCTGAGAGAGGACGGCGCCGGTCGCTCGCTCGTCTTCGTCCGCACCAAGCGCGGCGCCGACCGGCTGGTCAAGCGCCTGCGCGGCCGTGACGTCGAAGCGGTGGCGATGCACGGCAACAAGAGCCAGCGCCAGCGCGAGCGCGCCCTCGAGCAATTCGAGCGCGGCCAGGTGATGACGCTGGTCGCGACCGACGTCGCCGCCCGCGGGATCGACGTCGCCGACGTCGAGCTAGTGGTCAACTACGACGCGCCGGAGGATCGGGAGGCCTATGTTCACCGCACCGGGCGCACCGGCCGCGCCGGGCGGACCGGCACCAGCGTCAGCTTCGTCCTCTCCGATCAGGCCCAGGAGATGCGGAGCATCGCCGCCGCGCTCGGCCTCGAGGGCGAGTTTGGCCGCCCGGCTGAAGCCGCGCCCCGGGCCGCTCGACCCAATCCGAATGGCCGCCGCCGGCGCCGACGGCGATCGAAGGTCCCGGCTTGATCCGATGACCGTCAGCTCGGTCCGGTGGACCTGCTCGAGATGCGGCGTCTCGGTCGGCCGGATCGACGGCGAGCAGGTGATGATGCCTCCCTCCTGGACACGGTCGGCGGAGGAGCTCTTCTGCCTGGGTTGCAGCCGCGCCCTGGCCGGCATCGCCGCCACCGATGCCGCCCCGGCCGGCAGCTCCCGCGACGACCTGGTGAGGATCCGGCGCAACGCGCTGGTCGAGTTCGAGATCGAGCGGGACCCCGAGGCGCCGAACCGGGCGATCGCCCGCGCCTGCCACACCTCGACGCTGGCGGTGGCGGCGATTCGCCGGCAGGCGGAGGGCGAGCAACCGTGGAGATAGGGATCGGGCTGGCGATCGCGGTGGCGCTGCTGACCAACATCGCCTCGCTGCTCAAGCACCGCGGCTGTCAGCACGCCCAGCCGGTCCACCTCGGGCGGCCGCTCGAGAGCATCCGCGGGCTGGCGCGCTCGCGCTGGTTCATGGCCGGCTGGGGGCTCGCGGCCCTTGCCTGGCTGGCCCACGTCGCGGCGCTCTCGCTGGCGCCGATCTCGCTGGTCCAGACGGTCCTCGCCGGTGGCGCGGTGACGCTCGCGGTGCTCTCCCAGCGCCTCTTCGGAGATCGCGTCGAGCGGCGGCAGTGGCTGGCCCTGTTCCTCGGCGCCGCCGGCCTCGTCCTGCTCGCCGCGACCCTCCCCCGCATCCACGGCACCCATTCCGGGTTCTCGCTCGCCGCGATCTCGAGCTTCGAGGGCGGGCTCGTCCTCCTCGCCGCCGGGATCGCGCTCGGGCGCCGCGCCGGTCGCCTCGCCGCTCGGCACGGGGTCCTGCTCGCGGTCCTCGCCGGCCTGCTCTTCGCCCTCGCTGGAATCGCGATCAAGGGGCTGACGGGCGGAGCCGAGAGCTCCTGGCCGTTGATCGCCTCGCTGGTCCTGGTGACCGTCGGCTGCGGCGGGCTCGCCCAGTACACAGCGGTCGCGGCGCTCCAGAGCGGCGGTGCGATCGAGACGATCGGGCTGATGGGACTGGTCGCCAACGCGGCCCAGATCGTCGGCGGCATCCTCGTCTTCGGCGATCCCCTCTCACCCACCCCACTCGGCATCACCCTCCAGGTCACCGCCTTCGCGATGGTCTGCCTCTCGGCCCTGCTGATGCCCTCCTCGACCGCCGGCCCGCTCGCGCGGCCTCGTCCCGTCGGCTAGCGACGCTCGCACCGTCCGGCCAGAGCCCCGCTCACGGTTGGTCCTCCTCGCTGGTCGTCGTGGCTTCGCGGTGCCGTTCGGCGCCGGAGGCCTCGAGCTCGTCGTGGGTGTGGCTGGCGACGCCCCGCTCCGGCCGTCCCAGCAGCAGGTAGGCCAGCCCGACCACGGCGATCACGAAGATCACCGCGAGCGTGATCCAGTCGAGGTTGAAGAAGGCCCGCGGGCTGGTGATCCCGGACGGGTAGACGACGTTGATGAACATCAGCCCCAGGTAGAGGGCGGCGACGATCGTCACCGGCCAGGCCCATTTGCCGAGCTGGAACTGGCCCTCGGGAATCCAGCCGCGGCGGCGGGCGACGATCGCCCCGATCACCGTCAGCAGAAACGAGAGGTAGATGCCGCTGACCCCGAAGGAGACCAGCGCCACCAGGCCGTTGACTTCGGCCGGGTAGGTGATGAACCAGATGTGGATGTTTTCGCTCGGCGAGGGGAAGACCAGGAGGATGAACAGCGCCGTCACCACCGCGCCGGCGACCAGCGCGTTGACGGGGGTGCGGAAGCGATCGCTGACCCGCGAGAGCCAGTTCGAGGCCGGCAGGGCGCCGTCGCGCGAGAAGGAGAACATCAGCCGGCTGCCCGCTCCCTGGATCGAGGTCCCGCAGGAGAAGAAGGCGAAGATGATGATCAGCAGCAGGAAGTCCTGGATGCCGCTCGAGAGCGATTCGAGGATGAAGGGGACGCCGCCGCCTTCGACCGTCGCCGCGACGCCGTCGTGGCTCGGCATCGAGAGCAGCAGGGCGCCGGTGAGAACGAGCGAGGCGATGCCACCCCAGATCACCGCCAGGCGCATCGCTCGCGGCACCAGCCGGCCCGCTTCCTTGGTCTCCTCGGAGATGTCGCCCGCCGACTCGAAGCCGTAGATGATGTAGACGGGGGCCAGCACCGCGACCAGCGCCGCGCCGGTCCACCAGTTGCCATGGAAGTTCAGTTCGAGCGGGTTGCTGGCGGCGTGCTGCACGCCCTGGGTGCTGAAGAGGAAGCCGAGGTCGTGGTGGAAGCCGTGGAGCAGGAGGATCAGCGCGATCCCGAAGGTGCCAACGATCTCGACGTAGACGCCGAACTGGGCGACCCTCGCCATCACCTTGGTGCCGGTGATGTTCAGCGTCGTCTGGATCGCCAGCAGGATCAGGGTGACGATCAGGATCGTCCCGTGGTCGGTGGGGTCGAGGTTCCAGCCGAACCAGTTGTGGGTCAGCGAGGCGACGTAGGAGACGACGCCGGTGTCGACCGCCGCCACCGTGACCAGCAGGGCGATCCCGTAGAACCAGCCGACGAACCAGCCGTACCGCGGCCCGACCGAGAACTTGGAGTACTGGTAGAGCGCGCCGGCGACCGGATAGTGGCTGGCGAGCTCGCCGAAGACGAGGGCGACGAACAGCATCCCCACCACCGGGATCGCCAGCAGCCAGATGTAGGCGGGGCCGCCAGTGCCGACGCCGAGCAGGAAAAGGGAGTAGATCCCGACCATCGGCGAGAGGTAGGTGAACGCGACCGAGAAGTTCGCGAACAGCCCCAGCACCCGGTTCAGCTGCGGTTTGTAGCCGAGGCTCTCGAGACGCGCGTCCTCGTCGCTTGGCGGCACCCGCAACTCCTGTGATCCCATAGCTCCGTCCTCCGTCCCAGTTAGAGAATTGCTTTATCCTATGAGTTCATAGTTTTGGCTGTCAAGACTTCAGATCCAACCCCCCCAGATGGACCGTCGGTCGGCCTCACCACGGCGACTGCGCGGCTGCTGCTGGCCCCCGACTACGGGCCCGGCGGCCGTGCCGGCCTGGTCGCGCGGCGGCTCGGCCGGGCGATCCGGCTGGGGCTGCTGATCGACGGCGAGCGGCTACCGACGGAGACCCAGCTGGCGATGCAGATGGGGGTCTCGACGGTGACCCTGCGCGAAGCCCTCAGCATCCTCCGCGAGCAGGGGCTCGTGCTGACCCGCCGCGGCCGCCGCGGCGGCACCTTCGTCCGCGCCCCGGCCGACGCCCGCGAGCCGCTGCGGCATTTCGGCGTCCACGAGCTGCAGGAGCTGGGCGACCAGCGCGTGGCGATCAGCGGCGTCGCGGCCAAGCTGGCGGCGGAGCGGGCGCTCGAGGAGGAGGTCAGCCGCCTCCGGGAACAGGTCGAGCGGCTGGCCGACGCGACCACCGCCAGCGAGCGCCGCCGCGCCGACACGCTGCTGACGATCGGCATCGCCGCAGCCGCCCAGTCGTCGCGGCTGACCCGCGAGGAAGCGCGGCTGCGAGCGGAGATCGGCGACCTCTCGGGGCTCGAGCTGAGCGACGAGGACCACCGCATGATCGTCGGCGAGCGGCGCAAGCTCCTGCAGGCGATCGAGCGGCGGCGCCCCGAGCGCGCCCGCAAGCTCGCCGAGCAGCAGGCGACCGCCGAGGCGACGCGGCTGATCGCCCTGCGGTTGGAGATGGACGAGGTCGCCCGCACGGTGCCGATCGACTCCGGCTCCGAACACGTCCTCCGGGTGGTGGTCGGCGACCTCGAGCGGATCTTCGGTGAGCTCGACCGCCTCGCCGGCGAGTTCGCGGCGCTGCAGCAGCAGGGGACGCAGCCGCTGCTCGTCGACGAGCTGGCGGGGCTCCGCCCCTCGATCTTCTCGATCCTCGAGTCGCACGGCGACCTGGTCAGCGGCGCCGGCGTCGTCGTCCGCCCCGGGCTCCTCGGCGACGTCGAGCGCTGGCTCGAGTGGTGGTCGGTGACCAGCCCCGGCGCCCGCCCCGAACCGCTCCGGGTCAACCTCGAGGCGGGGGCGCCGGACTTCTACGACTACCTGCCAACCGACTGGTTCGCGAACCCGCTGCGAACCCTCGAGCCGACGATGTCGGGCCCCTTCGTCGACCACGCCTGCACCAACATGTATGCGGTCACGCTCTCGGTCCCCGTCCTCGCGGGCGGCGAGTTCGCCGGCGTCGCCGCCGCCGACGTCCTCATCTCCAGCCTCGAGCGCAAGGTGATGCCGGAGCTGCTCCGAATCGAGGAGCCGGCGGCCCTGACCACCGGCGAGGGCCGGGTGATCGCCTCCAGCTCCCCCGCCGTCCTCTCCGGCGAACGCCTCGAGCTCGAGGACCGCTCGGTCCACGCCGCGCGCTCCCCCGTCCCCCTCGGCACCCTGCGCCTGGTCGAGGTATGACCGCCTCGGGGCCGCCCTACATGCGACAGACGCAGTAGTGCAGGTCGACGACGCCGCTGCGGAAGCCCTGCTGGCCCAGGAGCTCGAGCTCGCCGCTGAGGCCGGCGGGCAGCGCGCGCTTGCCGCCGCCGACCAGAACCGGCACGAGCAGCAGGTGGATCTCGTCGAGGAGGCCGGCGGCGATCGCCTCGCCGGCGAGCTCGGCGCCGCCGACCGAGACGTCGGACGCTGACCTCTCGACCAGCTCCCGGACAGCCCCAGCATCGAGCTCGCGCTCGAGCCGGGTCCGCGCGGTCGAGACCTCGCTCAGCGTGCGTGAGAAGACGACCTTCTCGGCGGCCCGCCAGATCTCGGTGAACTCGCGCTCGACGGCCGACGCCCCGTCGCCGGCCTCGGCGGTTTCCCAGTAGGCCATCGTCTCGTACATCCGACGCCCGTAGAGGTAGGTGCCGATCGGCCGCTCGAGCTCGTTGACGAAGGCGAAGACCTCCTCGTCAGGCGCCGCCCACTGGAACTCGCCCCGCTCGTCCTCGACGAAACCGTCGAGCGAGGCGATCGCCGAGTAGACCAGCTTCCCCATCCTGCACGGAACCTATCTGCCCCGGCCAGAGCGCCGCCGCGAGCAGGACGAAGAGCGGTGCGGCGTTGGGGTCGGTCGCGGAGCCGGTGGTGAGGCCGCCCAGGCTCTGGCCGAAGATCCAGTAGAGGAGCGAGAGGAGGATCCCGGCGACCAGCGCCTCGCGGCGCCAGCGGGTCCAGACGCCGATCGCGATCAACAGCGAGAGAGCGAGGAAGGCGATGGCGAACGACTTGCCGTCGCCGGTCAGGGTTTCGGCCAGCGAGCGCTGGATCTTCCCGAGCCAGGGCATCGAGTCGCCGCCCGCTTCGCGCAACGCCCCGGTGATCGAGTAGACCGGCCGCGCCAGGGCCTCGGTCCAGATTGCCGCCGCGACCAGCCAGACGGCCGACCAGGCGATCAGGCCGCCGCGGTCGCCGAAGCGTCCGGCGCCGAGGGCCGAGCAGCCGTCGTCGCGCCGGCCGGGCCAGGCGACGATGCCGATCACCGCGTAGAGGACGACCGCACCCGGTTCTCCCGTGAGGGGCGACCCCATGTTCATCAGGATCATCCCGAAGCCCTCGCCGATCGACCAGACGACGAATGCCCAGGCGAACGAGAGGGCGAGCGCCGGCTTCACCGTGCGGCGGTAGATCAGGCCAAGGCCGATCGCGCACTGGGTCAGGGCGAAGAGGGTGTTCCACAGCGTCAGGTCCCGGCCCGCCAGATGGGAGGCCCAGAGGATGGGCTGCCCGGCCCAGCTCGGCTGCATCGGCACCGTCGCTTCGACCGCGTCGGCGAGGAAGGCGTGCGTGTACATGTAGGGCTGGAACTGCAGGAGGCCGTCGAGCAGCCAGATCAGCCCGAGGGCGATCTGGATTCCCCTGAGGGTGATCGGGATCCCAACGATCCGAGACCGGGTATCGGCCGGCGCGGTGGCGGCGTAGCTCATCGCCCGGGCAACGCTACTCCCCGCCACTTAGCCCGGCCTAAGCAGGCCCTTGAGGATCGCGCGCTACGATCACGGTGATGTTCTCCGGCCTCGAGAACCCGACTCACTGGCTCGTGGTGATCGCGATCGCGCTGGTTCTCTTCGGCCCGAAGCGCCTGCCCGAGCTGGGGCGCTCGCTCGGGACCGGCATGCGCGGCTTCAAAGACGCGCTCGAGGGCCGGGACGACCCGCCGCCTCTGCCGAGCGCGGAGGCCGAGCTTCCCGGGTCGGAGCCGCCGGCGTCCCCGCAGCGCTAGCCCGAGACGCGGGCTCAGCCGAGCTCGTCGCCGTTGACCTCGCCGGCGAACGGCTCGAGCTCGACCGCGACCTCCGCCCGTGCCGACTCGAGGTCGGCGAGGGCGACGAAGCGCGGCACCCGCCAGGCGATCGCGTCGTCCCTCCCCTCCTAGGCTTGCCCGGGCCGCTGCTCTTCAGTGAAGAGGTCGCCCTGGGCGGCGGCAGATCCCGATCTGCCGCCACCGGGGCCGCGGAGCACGTAGGCGAAAGCGACCGCGACGGCGGCGCCGGTCAGTGGGCCGGCGACGTAGACCCAATAGTCGGCGAACCTGCCGCCGACCAGATCGGGCCCGAAGGTGCGGGCGGGGTTCATCGAGGCGCCCGAGATCGGACTACCCCAGAGCCCGGCCAGGGCGATGTAGCCACCGACGCCGATCGCGCTGAAGATGCCGATGTTCTGGGCCCCGGAGGCGGTGCCGAGGATGACGCTGACCAGGCCCAGGGTCAGCAGCGCCTCCATCAGGTAGCCCCGCCCCTCCGAGTAGCCGCCGGCGACGTAGTTGGAGCCGAAGACCGCCGAGACGTCGATCGCCCGGCGGAGGAAGAGCGCCGCGACCGTCGCGCCGATCAGCTGCGCGAGGACGTAGCCCGGGACCCGGCGCCAGGGGAAGTCGCCGCGCAAGGAGAAGGCCAGGGTGACCGCCGGGTTCAGGTGCGCGCCCGAGACCTTGCCCATGAACATGATGATCGCCATCACCATCAGGCCCGGGGCGACGACCGCGGCGCTGCGGCTGATCGTCTCCGGAAACGCCTGGCCCATCATCCCGCCGCCCGCGGCGACGATCACCAGCAGGAAGGTTCCGTAGAGCTCGGAGAACAGGCGCCGCCACTCCTGGTCGGGATCGCGGAAGTCCCGCATCGGCCCGGTGATGTCGCGGTCGATCCAAGCGAGGATGCCGGCCTCGGCGTCGCGGACCCGCCCACCGGTGCTCGCGGGACCCGCCTCGTCCCCAAGCGGTCCTCGGTCGAGCCCGTCGGTCGCCACCGAGCGAAGCTATTCGACGCTCCGAGCGCCGTCAATCCGGACGCCAAGCCCGCGGAGGCGCGGCGGCGGCGAGCCGGCGATTCAGGCGCCGCCCGGAACGGCGTCCGGCGCGGACCGGCGCCCCGGCGCGCCGAAGGCCCTGGCGAGGACGATGCTGAGCTCGTAGAGCGCCAGCAACGGCACCATCTCCAGCAGCATCGAGACCGGGTCGACTCCCGGCAGTGCCGCCGCCACGATCGCGCAGACCAGGTACGCATAGCGGCGGTTCTTGGTCAGCTGCCTGACGGTGACGAGGCCGAGCCTGGTGACCGCGAGGATGCCGACCGGAACCTGGAAGACGATGCCGCAGGCGAGCAGGGTCTGGGCGAAGAAGCTGTAGTACTCCTTGGCCTGCAACTGCACGTTGAACTGGGAGTCGTTGAAGTTGAGGAGGAAGCTCATCGCCGCCGGTAGCACCACGAAGTAACCGAACGCGATGCCACCGACGAAGAGCGCCGGGACCAAGAGCAGAAGCGGCAGGATCGCCCGCTGCTGGCGCCGGCTGAACGCCGGCACCAGGAAGGCGTAGAGCTGGTAGAGGACGATCGGCAGCGAGAGCACGATCGCGCCGTAGGCCGAGACGGTCAGCGTAGTCGTGAACGGCTCGGTGACGCCGAGGGTCAGGAGCCTTTCGTGGCCCGCCGGGAGCGCCGCGCCCGCCGCTTCGAGGAGCAGGTGGTTCTGCCAGAAGCAGAGCGCGAGCGCGACGCCGAACACGGCCAGGCAGGTGACGATGCGCGCGCGAAGCTCGTCGAGGTGGTCGACGAGCGGCGCCTCCTCGGCAGGGGCGATCGGCTTGATGCGGCGCATCGTCACGGCTCCTAGGCGCTGTGATGCTCGCGGGTACGAGGAGCGGCGGTGCCGGTGCCCTCGCCGATTGCAGCCGGGGCCTCCTCGTGGGAGTCCTCACCGGTGATCGATCCTTTGAACTCCCGGATGCCCTTGCCCAGCGAGTTGCCGAGCTCCGGCAGCTTTTTCGGCCCGAAGACGATCAGGGCGATGACGAGCACGATTCCGATCTCGAGTGGTCCGATGTTGGCCATGTTGTTCTCCTTTGCCGGCCGGCGGACGCCGGCCGAAGATGAGCGGGCGGCCCGCTCCGGGGCCGCCCGCTGGGGTGCGGGGGGCTACTTGAGGAAGCCGGTCCCTTCCACGGCCTTGAGGATTTCCGCCGCGGTGGCGGTCGTCTGGAACGGTCCCTTTTCCGGCGAGATGTTCTTGCCCTGGGGCTTGACCAAGAGGCCGGCGACCGAGGCATGGCGCGCCTCGACGGCCCAGATCGAGAGCGCGGCGCTGATGTAGGCCGGGTTCTTGATGTTGAGCGCCTGGCCGCCGTAGGCCTTGACGCCGGTGTTCTCGAGCACCATCGAGGTCGGCAGCCATTTCGCCTTCGAGGTGGCGTCGCCGAATTCGACTTTCGGAGCCGCGGTGGCCTTCGAGCCGAGCGCTTTCTTCAAGAACTTGACGTGGGCGTTCTCGTCGGCGGTGACCTGCTTTAGGAACGCCGACTCCTGGGCGCCGCTGGCGACCTTGTTGGCGGTCGCCTCGTTGTAGAAGGCCGCCTCCAGGTACTCCAGGGTGAGGGCGTAGTTGAGGATGCCGACGTCGCCCTTGCCGAAGCTGGCGGGCGGGCGGCCGGTGCCGGCGGCGATCGCCGAAGCCGGGGTGAGGGCGGTGAGCAGCGCGCCGCCGCCCATTACCGCGCCACCGGCGAGGCCGGCCTTCTTCAGGAAATCGAGGCGGGTGTCGCCGCGGCTGTCGAGCACCTCCATCGCCTCGTGCGCGGTTTCGCGAATGTCGCCGTTGACGTCGATCTGCTCGATCGTGAGCTCGGGGTCCATTGAGTGTCTGCTCCTTTTGGGGGGGATTCCTTCTAGGGGGATTCCGTCGCCTGGTTGCGGGATCGGTCAAACAACGGGGGCCCGGGTCGACTGGATCACTTCCCCGAAGAGCTCTGGCATCAGGGGGCCGCTTACGCCTCGGACAGGTATGGGCAGGGCGGATTTTGATCCGAGCGCTCGTAACCCCGCGTAGGGACAGCCAGCAGTTCCAACTACGCGAGGAGGCGAATGAAGATGGACCGGAGCACCGAGCAGGAGAGAGGCGGTCCGCAATCGCGAAGTGCGGTTGCGCGGATGGTCAAAGACCCGGTGTCGCGGCGCCGGTTCATCGCATTCGGAGGCGGGTCGGCTGCCGCGGCCTTCCTCGCCGCCTGCGGCGGCGGCAACTCAACCAGCACCACCACCATGAGCACCACCACCGACGAAGCGATGGGTGGCAATGCCGGCAGCAAGAATGAAACCGAACAGTTTGGCAAAGGCGATGTCGGCATCCTCAACTACGCCCTCACCCTCGAGTACCTGGAGACCGCCTTCTACGCAGACGTCGCCAAGAGCGGCCTCTTCAAGGGCGCCGAACTGGCGACGATCAAGAAGTTCGGCGCGGAGGAGGCCCAGCACGTCGCCGCGCTGAGCGCGACGGTGAAGAAACTCGGTGGCAAGCCGGCGCCGATGCCGAAGGCCGAATTCCCCCTGAAGAGCGCGAAGTCGGTGCTCGAACTCGCCGGCACGGTCGAGAACCTCGGCGCCGCCGCGTACCTCGGCCAGGCGGCGAACATCGAAAGCCCGGAAGTACTGGCGGCGGCGCTCTCGATCCACAGCGTCGAGGGCCGCCATGCGGCGACCTTGAACACGTTGCTCGGGATGCCGATCACCCCGGACGGCGCCTTCGCCGTCCCCGCCGACGTCAAGACCGTCCTCAAGTCGGTCGAACCCTTCATCGTCGGCTGAGCGGCGAGCAGAGCGAGAGGAGAAGAAGCAGATGAGCAGCAGCAAAGAGCTCGTTACCCCTGAACTGGCCGCGGTCGAGGTGATCGAGGACAGCGAGGACCTGTCCCGCAGCGAGGTGATCCTGAAGGGAGCACTCGCCGCCGGGGCGATCTACGGCACCTTGATGGTCGGCCCGTTCGTTCGCCGGGCACTTGCCGCCTCGGGCGGAGGTGACGTCGACATCCTCAACTTCGCACTCACCCTCGAGTACCTGGAGTCGACCTTCTACAAGGAAGCGAAGAGCCGGGCGAAGGCGAACGGCGACCTGAAGCAGTTGATCGCGCTGATCGGCAAAGACGAGCAGCAGCACGTCGAAGCGCTAACGGGGACGATCAAGAAACTGGGCGGCAAGCCGGTGTCCGAGCCGAAGTTCAACTTCGAATACTCCGACACCGCCGGCTTCCTGAAGCTCGCCCAGACCTTCGAGGACACCGGGGTCAGCGCCTACAACGGCGCCGCGCCCGCCATCAAGTCCAAAGAAGTGCTCTCGGCGGCCGGCTCGATCGTCCAGGTCGAGGCGCGCCACGCAGCGGCGATCAGGCTGCAGAACAAGGCGGAACCGGCGCCCGCCGCCTTCGATCCCTCACTGGAAGAAAAGCAAGTCCTGAAGGCCGTCGAACCGTTCATCGCCTAGGCGAACGCCGAGCACCTCGGCGGCGTCGCCAACTCGCCGGCCCACCGGACGGTCGGCGGGCGCGACGCCGCCGAGGGCGTCACCAAGAAGCGTTCTGCGCAGCGGGCGTGCGCTTCCGTCGATCCTTCGTGGAGCGGGCTTGCAATCTCGTCATCTCCTGAGAGTCTTGCCTGGTCTCGTCCTCCTTCTGATCCCGAACGGAGGCCCCATGAAGCTGCTCTCGAAGCGCCACTCGGTTTCTCTCGTCGTCGGTGCCTTGGCTGTGAGCGCCGCGATTGCGGCCGGGAGCGCGATCGCGAGCGGAGAGCCGACCGCCTGCGAGACGGTCTCGCTCGCCTTCCTCCAGACGACCGTCGGCCTCAAGCATTCGACCCTGCTCCGCGATGCCAACGATCTCGAAGGCACCGGAGGCGAGGAACCCTCCGAACTGCCGCAGGCCTTCCACAGCGAGTGCGGCATCGGGCTGTGGAGCGGCAAAGCCCCGAAAGGCCAGGCGGCAACCTTCGAAAAGGCCCGAGCCGGCAAGGCGGCCCAGGTGGGAGTCGACGTCTGGGCCCCCAACGACGACAGCCCCAACGTCGGTGAATGGGAAAGCAAAGGATTCGAGGAACTGACTGCCGGCTTCCTCAAGGGCCGCTTTCAGGCGGTCCTCAAGCTGCCCGGCATCGTCAAGCCACTGAATCCGGAAGGTGACGGCTACAGCGGCGCCGGCATCACGGTCAAGGCGACGGGTCCCGCTCACGGCCTCGAAGCAGCGGCCGGCTGTTGGTGGGACGTAAGCACCCACCGGGCGATCTGCCTCTTGACCGAGGAGGCCGAAGGCAAGCCTGTCGTCAACCACCTGAACACGCTGGCAAAGAAGCTCGTCCCGAGCTTCCTCGGCGCTCCGTGGATGCTCGCTGGTGCCGAGCGTCCGTTAGGCAAGTGACCTGCGGGAGCTCGGCGAGGCGAGCGGCTCGCCTCTCAGGTCGATCCGGCAGACTCGCCCGCGACCCGCGAGCCACCGGAAGACCTACCGCCCTCGGGCCGCCTCCAGGTTCGACTGGTGGGGGCGGGAGAGCCAGTCCGCATCCGGCCCCAGCCGCACGTCGACCGGCTCCTCTCCTCGCCGCAGCGCGCCGACGTAGGCACGATCGGCGGCGAGGCGAGCCGCCACCTCGGGACCCTCGGCAACGGCACCGTGGCCGGGGACCACGACATCGACGTGCCTGGCGGCCTCACCCAGCCGGTCAAGTGCTGTCTCATAGGCGCTCAGCTGATCGGATTGGCGCGGGTCGAAGAGCGGGATCAGGACGTCGGAGAGCATGTCGCCGGCGAGCAGGACGCCACGGTCCGCGAGGAGGATCGCGGCATGGCCGACGGCGTGCGCCTGATGCTCGACGATCTCGCCCGGCACGGCGCCGCCGCCCGCGGGCAGAGGGGTGACGAGCCCGATCAGCTCGAGAGGGATGTCCGACGCGCTCTCCGCCGCCATCTTCTGCGCCTGCTCTCGGGCTTCACCGACAACATCGGCGCAGGCGACGGTCGCGTAGCGCGGCACCTCGCCGAACCGGGAATGCCAGAGCAGGTGGTCCCAGTGGGGATGGGTGGAGAACCCAGCGACCACCGGAGTGCCGAGCCGGTCCAGGTCGTCGGCGAGCTGGTTCAACTCAAAGCCATCGATGCCGGGATCGATCAGGATCAACCCATCCTCCCCACGCACCGCGATGGAATTGGTCCACATCCACTCGCTCTGCCGGACCCAGATGCCGTCGGCCACCTGAGTCAGCATCAGTTCACTGTGTCAGGCATCCCCGCCCGGCGCAAGCACCGAACCCGCTCGCGCGAGAACGCCGCCTCCGCGGGCGACGTCACGATGCATTTCGGCATACCGCTACTCGGTCCTGGCCGTAACGGAGTGATCGTCTTTCCAGTCGAAGCGGCGCTGAATTTCGCTCCACAAGCGGGAAAGCGGCGGGTCAAGAAGTGACGCGCGGCCGGCGCCCCGAGATGGCCTGAAAAAAGTCGACTTGATTTTCGGTCGCCGGCCGCTACGTTCGCCGACCGACACAGACAGCAGCCCTCGGCCGGCGTTGGAGCGCCAACCGAGGGCCTAACCACAAGGAGGAGCACCTCCTCATGGCTGATGAGAACCCTATGGGCGATTGCGCGGACGCCGATCACGCGGGCGCGCTCGACCAGCAAGACCTCGAAGACGAAGCCCTCGTCCTCGATCGAGTCCTCGCCCACTGGCCGACGCATCTGCAGGACTCGGACCTCTGCCGAGAACTCCAGATCGACGCTGCCGAGTTTGGCGAACGCGATCGAATCGAGCGGGCGGTTCATCACCTCTGCTGGGCCGGGCTCGTGATCCGTTGCGGGCTGGCGGTCGTGCCGACCCGAGCGGCACTCCACTACCACCTGCTCAGCGACCAAACCCTGGTCGATCTCTAGACAAATGCTCGGGAAAAGACGTGATCCAACGTTTGCGAACGTCTTCGGCAAGAACCTCGCGCGGCACCGCGAAGCGAAAGGGATCAGCCAGGAAGACCTCGGCTTCATGGCTGATCTCCACCGCACCGCCGTAGGCCAGCTTGAGCGTGGCGAACGGGTAGCCCGATCAGACACCCTCTTCAAGCTCTGCGGGTCGCTCGGCATCTGGCCAAGTGAATTGTTCGAGGGCCTGAGCTGGACGCCGGCGGAATACACCGCTGGGCTGCTCTACGTGCGCGATCAGGACGACGCATTGTCCTCGGTCTCGTCTACCCCATCCGCCGAGCGACCACCGACCGGCGTGTAATGCTCGGCCGGTGGCAGGGACGCAGGCGATCTTCTATCGCGATAGTCGGGGCGCCGAACCCGTCAACGAGTTCATCGACACCTTGCCGGCGAAGCGAGCCGCGAAGATCGATGCCTTCATCGAGGAGCATCTGAACGATCAGCCGGAGAGTGCCCCGCCGCCTAACTTCCCGATCAGCTCGCAAATCGAGAGCGAGCTGCGCGAGCTGAGAATCCGGTTTGCGAACACGCGATACCGCGTCCTCTACCAGCGGTCCGACAACCTGATCGTGCTACTGCACGCCTTCGAGAAGGACACCGGCATGGTGCCCGACGCCGACAAAGAGCTGGCCAACCGGCGAATGGAGGACTTCAAGAAGCGGATGGATGCGGAGCCGCGGAAACCGCCGAGGGCGGCGGGTCGGGACGCGCCGCCCGGCCACCGCTGATCCTCTTGACTCATTTATCTAAATCGATAAGCTTTCCATCCGTGAGCAGCAAAGCAAACAAAGGCATCAGCCCCAAGGGCAAGTCCTCTGCCGAGGCGGCGCGGGGCCGCGGCCAACGCAGCGAGACCTATCGCGAGGCGCGCGACGAGTACGCGGCCATCCGCGAGCTGCGCCAGAAGAACTGGATCGCCGCCCACATCCGCGAGCGACGCTTCGAGCTTGATCTAACGCAAAAGGACGTCGCCGATCGGGCGAAAACCTCGCATTCGTTCATCTCCAAAGTCGAGCGCGGCGACCACATCCCGACGATCCCGGTTCTTAAGCGCATCCTCGCCGTGCTCGATGAGGAGTTGCTGATCGGGATAGAACGCCGCGTCCCCGACGAGGAGCCCGAGCGAGAGCTTGCACCACCCCCTGAGGTTGCTGTCGCATAACGCGTGTTGGGTCTCGCTGGCTCGGTCTGCCGTCGCCTATAACCGCAGGAAGCTCGCCAACCTCTTACGAGTCCCCGCGATTGAGATGGCGAGCGATTGTGTGGTGTCTCAGGCCAGTGAACTGTTCGAAAGCGCTTGGATGACCGTCGGCCCGGAGCACGGTTCGTCGCCCTTGGGCGCAATACTCGGATCATGTCGAAGACGCCCCAAGAGCTTCGCGCGTTCAGCGAGCATCTCCTGTACGAGCTTCAAATGCTGTTCCGGCTGGCAGATCGGCTCAGAGCACACTCCGAAGGCCATGAGCAGCTGCCGTGGGAGGTTGAGATGGCTTGCATCGAGTCGTTTGCGATCCATGCAAGGGCCCTTGAGGGCTTCATATGGGCCGATCGGAAAGGCGGTCGGTATCCAGACGATGCATTAGCAGCTGACTACTTCCTGATAGGCGCATGGGCGACCCTTCGGCAGCGCGTGCAGCGCTCAGCGCTTGACGGAATGGCGGCAAGAACGGGCCACGAAGTTGCGCACCTCTCATACAAGCGATCGGCCAAATCGGAAGCGGAGCGCAACTGGCCATTCGACGTGATCGCTGGGGTCATTGGTCGCGCCTTCCGCCTGTTTCTCGAATTCGTTCCAGCCGATCACGTCGTCGATGACTTCGAGAGCCGCCTGCGTTCGACCTGGCCCGAATACCTCAATTACAGGGTCGCGATGAGCTTTCCGCCGGACCAAAATCCGAAGTCTGTCGCGACGACCATGTTCCGAGGCCCCGGCCAGCCAGCGCGGTTCGAGGACCTCCTCAACTGACCGCACATTGAAGCGCGCAATTTCGGTGATGATGGTCGCGGAGGCGCGGGCGTAGCCCGTGCGGGAGACGAAGTTGAAAGGCGGGTGCAGATGGGTGGGATCGAAGAGATCGGACAGCTGATTGCGGGTTCGCGCGAGCTGGACGAGCGGGCGGCCGCGGTGCAGGGAGAGCGCGAGCTCTTGGTCGGCCGCGGCGAAATCGACCAGCTCGCCGACGACTACAACCGCTGGTACGCGCGGGCGATGGCGGTTCTCCCCGAGGAGCACCACACCGAGTTCAAGGATCTCTACGAGGGCGGAATGGTCGTCAAGCGGATCAAGTCCTTCCTTGCCGCCCCTGGGGAGGTGAACGTCATGTTCAACCCCGAGGAAGAGAACGTTCTCGTCGGCTACTGGCAGCACCCATATGAGACCACCTTCCACACCTCCCTGATGGAGCAGCGCCGGGTCCTCGCCCTCGCGCGCCAGGCAATCGAGTTCGCAAGCGAAGAGGCCGAGGTGTTGCTGGTCGAGAGGATCGGTCGCGGGTTGCCGCGAATGATTGCCTCGCTCCGCGAGCGTGGGCGTGGACGGCAACCGTTCGAGGTCACCGACGAGTACGACATTCAGGACCTGCTGGAAGCGATGCTGCGCGACCTCTTCGACGACGTCCGACCTGAGGACCCCAGTCCGAGCAGGGCCGGCGCCTCTACCCGGATCGACTTCGTACTGAAACGCGAGCAGATCGTCGTCGAGTCAAAGATGAGTCGGCAGGGGCTCGGCGAACGACAGGTCGCCGATGAGTTGATCGAAGACATCGAGCGCTACCGTGCTCACCCCGACTGCCGCACCCTGGTCGCGATCGTCTACGACCCCGAGCGGCGGATACCGAATCCGGGCGGTCTCGAAGCCGACCTGCGCAAGGACTCTCCAGAGCTGCGGGTCCGGGTGGTGGTCTGTAGCTGATGGCGAAGAAAATTGGAGTCGAGTTCGAGATGGGTGCGGCCTTCCCGCCAGATTCCAGGCTCGCCCGCTGGGCGACGATCTGCGCGATGGCGCTGAACGACCTGCTTTTGGTCAACCGTTGGCTGGTGCCACGTCTGAAGGAGGAAGTGCCCTCGGAGGGCTACGAAAACATCTACCTGATGAGGCTCGCCGCTTCGCATCTCTTCGAGATCGCCGTCTTCCTGCGAGCCGCGGACCGGTTCCCGGAGGTGAGAGACTTCGTCGCCGGACTCGATCAGGAACCGCGTGAGGCCTACGCCGCCCTCCTCGCCCTCGGCCGCGGCGACCACGATCCTTTCGCGGTGAGCGTTAAGGGCGCCCGCAACACCTTCTCCCATTACAGCGAGCTCTTGAGCGAGGAGGCGGCCGAGCACGAGCGGCTGCGCGCCGCCCTCGCTGCCCACGCCGACGAGGGCACCCGCAGCCGGATCCGCGACGAGGTGCCACCGCTGAGCGGCTTTCGTGCCCTCTTCGCGGACGAGGTCGCAGTCGAGCTCACGTTCCCCGGCGGGGATCGGGAGGCGCTCGGCGAGTTCGTCGCGGGGATCTCGACTCACATCGCCCACTTCCTGCTCTTCGTCCGCGCCGCCCTTGGCGCCTACGCCGCCATCGTTCCGCCCGAGCTCTTCGAGGACTGGCTCGACGACGACAATGACTGAAGAGGCGGCGACCTCCGCACCGCAATGGAAACTAGCTCAGTGATCTGATTGCGAGTCGGCGCCGGACCACATAAGGCCCAGAACGCTGGAGAGCCGCGAGTTGGACGAGCCGATCCTTTGGACGACAGGCAGGTCCATGCATCTACATGCCGAGAATGCGCTGGGCGCGCTCCAAAACATGGTCGTAGGTCATGATCGAGAGACTGTGATAACCAGCATTGAGTACGCGGTACGCTTCCCGCTGGGCAGTGTTCCATTTGTGCGAACGCCCGTAGATCAGGACGCACCTCGGCTTGATCGCTTTGATGGCGCCGAGGCGCTCGAAGAACTTCACGCTGTCTGCCTCACGCTCGACCTCCAATAGGTAGCTGGAGGCCTGGGTAACGGCCTTGATCAAGTCGGAATGAGGAATGTAGTTTCCGTGGTCCAATGCGTCGGCCCAGAATTTCAACTTCCCCTCGGGCCGCTTGATCTCGACAACATCAAGGAAGCCGTCATAAGCCTGCATAAGGAAGTCAGCGACATTCTTAACATCGATCGGGCGCTCCCCTAGGACGCGGATGAACTCCGTACCGAGAACCCAATCGTTGTTTTCGAACCACTCTTGCCATGGCCCCTCGGTCCGATCTTCAGCGAGCATCACCTTGAGTTCCTCTACGGCTCGGCACCGCCTGTTGAACTCCATCATCTGCACGATGTCCATCGAGAGGATGTCGTGGTCGCTGAGAAATTTGGCTGCCGACTCCCGATCCGGAGCCGAGAGTTGGGCGCGGAATTCCTCGATCTCATCCTCCCCCAGCGAACCCATGGCTCGAAGCGCTGCTGCGATGCTCGCTGGCGATGCCGGCTGCGCCGCTTTGTCTTTCACGGCCACGATCTCCCGCAAAGCATCGAGTCTTTCTGGGCTTGCGGAAGCCCACCTGGCCACGCCCTCGGGGGTGAGTTTTGCGTCCAGCAGTGCCGCAAGCTCCGGAGGCGTCAAATTCGCGATCCGATCAAGCTGGCCGATTCTGGTCAGCCCGGCGCCGAAGGAGTCGCCGAAGTACACGGCGGACGGGTCCGCACTTGCTTCCTTCAGATAGTGGGGCAGATTGACCACGACGACATAGAAGCGCTCGGTCTCGAACGAGCGCCGCTCTTGTCCCTCCTGGTTCGTGAGCAGCAGCGCGGGCTTTTTGTCGTCCGGGCACTCACGCAAGACCCGGCGCGCGAGCCACAGCCCGTTCGGAAACTGCATCTGAGGATGGCCCATGACTTCGATCCAGTCGAAGTCGAAGAACAGGTCGATCCCCAGCATGTTCGATGGAGCGCCCATCCCGCAATGAAGCGGAAGGTTCCAATCTAGGTCGTCAGCCATACCTAAAGGCTAGGCTTCAGCGCCGACGCTCTCCCGGATAGACGCTGCGAGACCGAAAACGGGGGGGGACCACTTTCGCCTCTGATGCCTCTGTAGGGGTATGGAGCCCAAGTCGCCGGATTGCAACCGACCGACGCGCAGCCGCGCCCAGAACGGCCTTTTTCCGGGGGTCCACTTTGGCCGCTCAAGCCCCTGTTGCT
>DASXFL010000137.1:0-4660 GCA_036489595.1 Solirubrobacterales bacterium | reverse complement strand
CTCCCGGTACCTGGTTGGGAATCCGGATGTAGCAGCCGGCCAGTGGGACGTGGATGACGATCCCGCCGTACATTTCGAGTCCCCCGTTTTTCAGGTTGAAGCATTTCCTGATTTCGATCAGTTCGTTGTTCGCCCCGAGCTTGTACTGGCATCCCGAGGTCGCGATGGTTGCTGCGGCAACCCCTTTGAAGAGACAGCCGCCATAGGTTGGCGCCACTTCGATTGCCGGAATCGTCCAGTTGACGCCACCCCCCCCGGTCGCCGTCGACTGACCTTCGAAGGTCGCCGTTGAGCATTTCACAGCGCCTCCTCCAAGCGTGATGTCCGCCGCCGTCAGCGCGGAGCCGCGGTAGAAGGTCACTTGATTTTCCGAGTGGAATTCTTTTGCCTGAGCAGCTGCAGCCGACGCCGCGGCGATCGCCAGCACGGCGACCGTCACTCCGCTCAGGAGCCTGAGATTGTGCATCATCGCTCCATTCGCTCGAGTCCCAGCTCTTTTCGAGCCGGGGTCGCCGTACCGTGCGGCGACGCCCTGGGATAGCCGAGTGGAGGCCGGCCAGGCAAGCCGCAGCGGCTTCGTCCGTGTCTCCCGGCTCAGGTGCTCGCAGAGGCGCCTGCAAATCTCGATCGGCGATGCCGAGCGGGCGCGGAACCGTGCGAGGCGGCGAGTGGTTCCGGCGCCGCTTCACATAGCCGGATCTCGGCGTGTGAAGCCGACGGTCAGACTTGAACTGACGACCCCTTCATTACGAATGAAGTGCTCTACCAACTGAGCTACGCCGGCGCCGGGCCATTGTAGGAGGGATCGGGGCCGGTTCCGTCGCGGGCGATCTAGATGATCCGAGGGTGACCCGAGAACAAACGGCTAAACGGCGGGAGGAGAACGAGGTCGAGTTCTCGCGGATCGTCGCCTTCAGCGACGGGGTCTTCTCGATCGCGATCACGCTGCTGGTGTTGAACCTCAGCCTCCATCAGAAGGACCTGGTCACCGACCACGAGATCTGGAAGGCGCTCGGCGAACAGTGGGAACCGCTCCTCTCCTACGCGATCAGCTTCGCGGTGATCGCCCGCTTCTGGCTCAACCATCACCGCTTCTTCGGCGACGTGGTCGCCTTCGACGGGCGGCTGATCGGGCTCAACATGCTCTACCTCGCCCTCGTCGTCCTGATCCCGTTCAGCAGCGAGGTGCTGGGCGAGTACGGCGGCCACGCGCCCTCGGTGGTGGTCTATGCGTCGAACCTGGCGGCGGTGGTGATCGTCGGCTTCCTGATGTTCGAAGACGCCCGCCGGGCGGGGCTGACTGAAACCGACGAGCAGACCTGGCGCGAAGGGCGGGTGCGGGCGATCTTCATCGTTGCCGTCTTCCTGCTTTCGATCCCGGTTGCCTTCCTCGACCCCAAGCTGACGCCGTTCTTCTGGCTGATCCTCTTCCTCGACCCGACCCGGCGGATCGTCGGCGCGCCGGACGAACCCGAGCGCTTCGGCTGAGCTGGCCCCCGGCCGCCGTTCAGTCGGTCGGCACGAAGAGGATCGACTTGCCGGGTAGGGCGCAGCTGACCGCCGCCTTCCGGCCCTGCTTGGCGGCGATGCAGAGGTAGCCCTTCACCTGGCAGGAGCCGTGCGAGGCGCCAGCGGCGACGCGGCAGGCCGGCGCCGCCCGCCAGGCCGCCAGCACCGCTTTCGCAGTTGCGCAGGAGACCCCCGTCACCTGCACCGGTTCGCCGGCGCAGGCGCTCGGCGTGGCGCCGGCGGGAGCTTCGCCGGCCGGCGCGGTCGAGCCGGCGCCGGTGGTTGCTGAGGGGCCGCCGCAGCCCGTGAGAAGGCCGGCGAGCAGGGCCGCGATCGCTATCGGGAGGGCGAGCCGCATCGGTCGCCCTCAAAGCTACCCGGCGGCCTCCTCGGTCCGCTCCGGTGGCGCCGGCTGCAGGTGGCCGCAGACGGGGCAGTCGGGCTCGGGCACGACCCGTTCGCGCTCGACCTCCATCGTCCGCAGGTCGTAGATGTGGCCGCAGCCGAGGGTCGAGGGCACCGCGATCCCGGTCAGGTGGTGGAGCACCTCCATCCCGACCTGGCCGCCGATGATCCCGCAGGCCGGACCCAGCGTCGCCACCGTCGCCTGTTTGCCAGTGCGCGCCTCGACCGCGACGTCGAAGTTCGGGTACTCGCGGCGGTAGGCGGTCTCCTGGCAGGCGAAGCAGCCGGTCTGGCCGGGGACGTAGAGAGGCCCGACTCGAGCCAGCGGCAGGATGTTGCTCATCGTGATGTAGGGGATGCCGGCCTCGAAGCAGGCGGCGTTGCACCAGCGCTCGATCTCGTGCGGCGGCCAGTCGGCGGCGTCGACGACGATGTCGGCGCCGGCGATGAAGTCGGCGATCTCGACCTGGCTCTCGAGCCGGCGGGCGCTTGCCGTCACCCTGATCGAGGTATTGAAGGCGCGCAGACGGGCGGCCGCGGCCTCGACCTTGAGCAGGCCGATGTCGGCCTCGGTGTAGAGGATCTGGCGGTTGAGGTTGCTGGCCTCGACTCGGTCGCCATCGATCAGCCACATCTCGCCGACGCCGACGCAGGCCAGCGCCCAGGCAGTCCAGCCACCGAGGCCGCCGACCCCGAGCACGGCGACCTTGGCCTCGCGCAGCTTCTCCTGGCACTCCGACGGGGTGGGCCCGCCGCCGACGTCGCTGAAATAGCGCAGCTGGCTCTCGAAGCGCTGCCGTTCGCCCGGCTCGATCAGCTCGTCGTCGGCGGCGTCCTCGACCACTTCCAGCTCCTGCAGCTGGGAGAGCGTGTCGTCGACCTTCTCGGCGCCGAACTCGGCGTGCAGCTGCTCGAGCGTGCGGCTGCCGTCGAGGGCCTCGATCAGGCGGCGGTCGTCCTCGCCGGGCTGCTCGATCCTGATGTCCGAGCGGGCGCTCGGGCGGTGCAGGTAGAGGTTGCCGTCCGGCGAGCCGATCGGCTCGGTGGTCGGTTTGATCCGCGGTTTACGCACAGGTGTCCCCCTGTCTCGACTGGAGCTACGACTGCCGCCCCGGCTGAGCTCGGCGCGGCCTCTGCTGAAGACCTCCAGAGTGGTGGGAGACGTTACTTCGCGGCGGTGAGCTCGCGGGCGCGGGCGAAGACGGCGTCGATCATCGGCTCGGTCAGCTTGCCGGTGAAGGTGTTCTGCTGGCTCGGGTGGTAGCAGCCGAGCAGCCGCCAGCGGCCGATCTCGGCCTCGGCGCCGTGGCCGAAGCGGGGCCGCGGCCGCGGCACCTCGATCCCAATCGCCCGCCCCGCCCGCAGCATCCCGTCCCAGCCGAAGGAGCCGAGGGCGACGATCGTCCGGGCGCGGTCGAGCAGCTCGAGCTCGCGCTCGAGGTAGGGGAGGCAGTTGTCGCGCTCCTCCGGGGCCGGCTTGTTGGCCGGCGGCGCGCAGCGGACGGTCGCGGTGACGTAGGCGTCGCGGAGCTCGAGCCCGTCCTCGGTCGAGACCGCCTGTGGCTGGTTGGCGTAGCCGGCCCGGTGCAGGGCGGCATAGAGCCAGTCGCCGGAGCGGTCGCCGGTGAACATGCGGCCGGTTCGGTTGGCGCCGTTCGCCGCCGGCGCCAGGCCGACGATCACGAGTCGCGCCGCCGGGTCGCCGAAGCCGCTGACCGGCCGCGCCCAATAGCGCTCGCCGCGGTGGCGCTTCGGCGGATCGGCGGCGACCGCCTCGCGCCAGGAGACCAGCCGCGGGCAGCGGCGGCAGCCGTGAACCTCGGCGGCGAGCGCCGCCAGCGCCTCGATCCTGCCCGAGCTCGTAGTCTTCGCGGCTGCCATGGCCGGGAACCGAATCATGCGCGGCGGCGCCGTGCGTCGCGCCCTCGCGCTGACGCTGGTCGCCGCAACGCTGGCGTTGGCCCTGGCCGCCTGCGGTCGCGGCAGCGGCGACACCGGCGCCGCCACCGGGGCCGAAGAACGAGCCGCCGACGCCGCGATCCTCGACGAAGTGCTCTCGCGCCAGCTGGGGGTCGTCGCCGCCTACCGGCAGCCGATGATCGTGATCGATCACCGCACCCTGCTCCTGCTGCGCAAGTTCCGCGCCCAGGAAGGCGAACACGCCGACGCGGTGGTGAAGGCGTTGCGCGGGCTGGGCGAAAGCGCCAAGGCCGAACCGGAAGTGATCCGGGTCGGCGCCCTGAAGACCCGCCGCGACCGGCTCCGCTTCGTCTACGAGATGGAAAGAGCGACGATCGCGCTGGAGCTGGGCGCGATCGCGAAGCTGAGCTCGCCGGGTACACGGTCGATGCTGGCGGCGACGGTCGGGAACCAGTCCGAGCACCTGGCAATCCTGCGGCAGCTGCTCGGGGCGAATCCGTTGCGATCGGTCCCAAATTCATTCGAGACTGGCGCAACGCCCGCCCCGTAAGAGATACTCGCGCAATGACCGGCCCCCTCTACGCGATCGGTCGGTTCTGCTCGCGACATCACTGGCCCGTGATCGGGGTCTGGATTGCGCTCGCGATCGCTCTGGTGGCGATCAGCGGCGCCGCCGGCTCGAAGACGAGCGAAAACCTGACCCTGCCCGGCACCGGCTCGACGATCTCGACCGAACTGCTGGAAGAAAACCTGCCGCAACAGGCCTACGGCTCGAACCCGCTGGTCTTCGTGGCGCCCGCCGGCAAGAAGCTGACCGAACAGAAGT
>DASXFL010000116.1:0-37581 GCA_036489595.1 Solirubrobacterales bacterium | reverse complement strand
GTGCGGGCCGGCACTCGCATAGCTCGCGTCGAGCAGGCCCTGGAGCCGCGCCAGGTCGGCGCCGGTCTCGCGCACCGCCGGCTCAGCCCGGCTGCTTGGTCGGCCGCAGGAGGATCTCGTTGACGTCGACGTTCGGCGGCTGCCCGAGCGCCCACAACACGGCGCCGGCGATATCCTCGTCGCGCAGCGATCCCTCGTCGGGCCGGTCCTCGAAGAAGGGCGTGTCGACGACCCCGGGCTCGATCAGCGTCACCCGGATTGCTTCGTTCTCGTGGATCTGGCGCAGCTCGGCGCGGAGGTTGTTGCCGATCGAGGTCGCCGCCCACTTGGTCGCCGAGTAGAGCGAGCCGGGCAGGACGAGGCGGCCGGCGACCGAGCTGGTGATCACGTAGTGGCCGCTGCCGCGCTCGAGCAGGTGGGGGAGGGTGGCGCGGATCGTCAGCGCCGGGCCGAGCACGTTGGTGAGAACCATCGAGCGCCAGTGCTCGACCGACTCCTCGAGGAAGCCGCGCTTGGCGCCGAAGCCGGCGTTGACGAAGACGGCGTCGATGCGGCCGAACTGCTCGAGCGCCCTCGCCACCATCTTCTCGACCTGGTCCCACTCCGTGACGTCGCAGCGCACCGGCAGCGCCCGCTCGGTGCCGCCGAGCTCGCCCGAGATTACGTCGAGCTCCTTGATCCGCCGCGCCGCCAGGACCAGGCGGTAGCGCTCGCCGGCGGCGCGGGCGGTGGCGGCGCCGATCCCGCTGCTGGCGCCGGAGATCAGGAGGACGGGGTCGTCTGCGGAGCTGCCGGGCATCGCCGACGATTCTAGGGTGCGATAATTGGCCGCCGTGGACCCATCGCGTAAGCGGAAGATCCGGCTGGTCGTCGCGCTGAGCGCCGCCGTCCTCTTGGCCGTCGCTCTCATCTACACCTCGTTCTCCGCCTCGACCGAGGCGAAGGAGCCGTCGCAGATCATCGCCGCCGGAGGCGGCAAGTACGAGATGACCGGCGAAGTGGTGCGCGGCTCGGTCCGTCACAACGGCGACCGGGGCATCTCCTTCTTCGTCACCGACCGCGCGGGCACCGGCGAGAAGATGCCGGTGACCTACAAGGGCGCCGTCCCGGACCCCTTCCGCGGCGGCCGCGAGATCGTCCTCGAAGGCAGCATGGAGAACGGCACCTTCGTCGGCGAACCGGAAACGCTGATCACCAAGTGCCCGTCGAAGTTCACGACTCAGAGCAGTGGCTAGCCTCGGCAGCGTCCTCCTGGCGCTGGCCTTCGCCGCTGCCGTAACCGCCGGCCTGCTGGCTCTGCTGGGGCGCCGCGACGAGCGCAAGGTCGTTCTCTCGCGCCGCATCGTCTACGGCTTCTTCTTCCTCCTCACTGCCTGCGTGGCGATCATCGAGATCGAGTTCCTCTCCGACAACTTCTCCTTCAAGATCGTCCAGGAACACTCCTCGCTAGAGACGCCGACCTTCTACAAGGTGGCGGCGATGTGGTCGAGTCAGGAAGGCTCGCTGCTGCTCTGGGCCTGGGTGCTCTCGATCTTCTCCAGCGCCGCCCTTTTCTTCACCCGTAACAAGCTGCGCCAGCTCGTCCCCTGGGCGACCGGGGTGCTGATGGGGATCGCCGCCTTCTTCACCGGGCTGATGCTGTTCGCGCCCGACGTCGACCCCTTCGCCCAGCTCAACCCGGCGCCGAGCGACGGGATCGGCCTCAACCCGCTGCTCCAGCACCCGAGCATGATGATCCACCCGCCGATGCTCTACTCGGGCTACGTGGCGTTGACGATCCCCTTCGCCTTCGCGATCGGCGCCCTGATCACCCGCCGCGTCGACGCCGAGTGGATCCGGGCCACCCGCAAATTCGCCCTGATCGCCTGGACCTTCCTCGGCTTCGGGTTGCTGCTCGGGGCGCGCTGGTCCTACACCGAGCTCGGCTGGGGCGGCTACTGGGCCTGGGACCCGGTCGAGAACGCGGCGCTGATGCCGTGGCTGCTCTGCACCGCCTTCCTGCACTCGATCATGGTCCAGGAGAAGCGCGGGATGCTGAAGGTCTGGAACGCGAGCCTCGTCATCGCCACCTTCTCGATGGCGCTGCTGGGCACCTTCCTGGTCCGCTCGGGCGTCCTGCAGTCGATCCACGCCTTCGGCAACAACACCGTCGGCCCATACATCCTCGCCCTGATCGGCGTCGTCGTGATCGGCTCGACCGCGCTGCTGATCTCGCGGCTCGACGAACTGCGGACGCCGAAGCGGATCGACTCGCTGTTCTCGCGTGAGTCGGTCTTCCTCGTCAACAACCTGCTGCTGGTCGGGTTGGTCCTGGTGATCGCCTGGGGCACCTTCTTCCCGCTGATCTCCGAACTCTTCACCGGCAGCAAGTCCTCGCTGGCGGCGCCCTGGTTCGACCGCTACACGACGCCGCTGGCGATCCTGCTGGTCCTGTTCACCGGGGTCGGGCCGCTGCTGGCCTGGCGGCGGGTCAGCTGGAAGACGGCGCGACGGGCCTTCCGGGTGCCGCTGGCGGCGGCGGTCATCGTCGCTTTAGCCCTGGCGGTCTTCACCGATGCCCCGAACAAGCCATGGGCGCTGGCGCTCTTCGCGATTGCGGCCTTCGCGATCGTCGGGGTCGGGCAGGAGTTCTGGAACGGCGCGGCGGGGCGCAAGAAGCTCACCGGCGAGGAGATGCCGAAGGCGCTGCTCGGGATCGTCGCTCGCAACCGGCGGCGCTACGGCGGCTACATCGTCCACATCGGCGTCGCCGTCGTGCTGATCGGGATCGCGGCCTCATCGAGCTTCCAGACCAATCAGAACGTCGAACTGAAGCCGGGCGAAAGCAGGGTGATAGACGGTCGCAAGGTCACCTACGTGCGGCCAACCTCGAAGGTCACCGGCCTCGCCTTCACGGTCGGTGCCGTGATGCGGGTCCAGGAAGGCGGGAGCGCGTTCACCCTGAGGCCGGAACGGCACTTCTACCGGCCGACCGGCCGCGGCGGGATCGGCGGGATCAGCAGCTACTTCGACGGCGAAGCGGACAGCGACATCGGCCTCAAGGCCGGGCTCGGGCACGACACTTGGATCGCCAACCAGCCCAACATCGTCGGCATCCAGCGCAAGGCGAAGGTCGCCGAACAAGGCTTCAAGGCGTGCATCGAAGCTGGCCCTGGGACGCCCCAGTCGTGCAAAGACGTGTCGGCCTTGATGCGGGCCGCCGCCGCCAATCCGGCGCTGGAAGCCAAGGCGCTGGGGCAGATCGAAAAGCTGCAGGAACTGACGGCCAAGCAGATCGCCCGCAGCTACCTGACCGAAGCCGCGCCGACGCAGTTCAAGGTGATCATCAACCCGCTCGTCACCTGGATGTGGATCGGCGGGCTGATCGCCCTGGCCGGGGCGCTGATCGCGATCTGGCCGAGCCGCGGCCGCCGCAAGGGCGCCCTCGTCCGCACCGAGACCGACGCGCTGAAGGAAGCGAAATACCGCGAGATCCGCGACGCCGAGCTCGACCACGCTGCCGGCAAGCTCTCCGACGAGGACTACGCGATCCTCGACGCCGAGCTGCGCAAGGAGGCGGTCGAGATGCTCGACGAGCTCGAACGGTCGCGCGAGGGGGCGACGGTCGGGGTTGGAATGGGGGCGAACGGCGGAAACGGCGCGAACGGCGCCGCCCGCAACGGCGCGAACGGCAACGGCGCGAACGGCAACGGCGCCAATGGCCACCACGAGAATGGCCATTCGCCCGTCGACGGCGGCGAGCAGGCCGAGCCCGAGGAGCTCGAGCGCAGCTGACGGCCCCTTTGCCTGCGATCCTCTAGACTGCTCCGGCGATGTACACGTTCTTCAGCGTCATCCAGGTGATCATCAGCATCGTGCTGGTGTTCCTGATCCTGCTGCACTCCGGCAAAGACGCCGGCCTCTCCGGCGCCTTCGGCATCGGTGGCGGCGGCAGCCAGATCGGCGGCGGCTCGATGGTGGAGCGCAACCTGGACAGAGCGACGGTCTTCTTCGCCGTCATCTTCGTGCTGAATACCTTCCTCCTGCTGAAGATCTAAGCGTCCGCGCGCCGAGCTGCTCCTTTTGCTCGTGACGCGGTCATAAGGAACAGCCAACCGTCCCAAGCCGTCCGCGAGGCGGCTTTTTTGCTTTCACATCTGGAGACAGATGACCACGGCCTGTAACCACTATTGACAAATCTCGTATCTGTGTAAACCTTGCAGACGTTCTTTCTGACTTTGACAAGGAGGAGAGCCGTGGAGGCTCACGCAGAGCTCGAGCATCACCACCATCACCATCACCACGATCATCAGGAGATCGAGGTAAATCCGGCAGCCTGGAACGACCCTAAGCGCTACGCCTGGCTGCTCGGGATCATCGTCCCGCTGGCGCCGTTCATGGGCTGGGGGCTGGTCGAGCTGACCGGCTTCGGCGGCTTTTGGTTCCTCGGGCCGGTCCTCGTCTTCGTCGCCTTCCCGATCCTCGATGTCGTCGTCGGCCTCGACGACTCGAACCCGCCCGACAGCATCCTCAAGTTCCTCGAGCAGGACCGCTACTACCGCTGGTGCACCTATGTCTTCATCCCGATCCAGTATGCCGGCCTGGTCCTGGCCTGCGCCAAGTGGGGAAGCGGCGGGCTTTCGATCGTCGAATCGATCGGGTTGGCGCTGACCATGGGCGTGGTGGGCGGGATCGCGATCAACACCGCCCACGAGCTCGGCCACAAGCGCGAGGCCTCGGAGAAGTGGCTCAGCCGCGTCGCCCTCGCCCAGACCGGCTACGGGCACTTCTTCATCGAGCACAACCGCGGCCACCACGTGCGGGTGGCGACGCCCGAGGACCCGGCCAGCTCGCGACTGGGGGAGAGCTTCTGGGCATTCCTGCCGCGCACCGTCGCCGGCAGCCTGCGCTCGGCCTGGGGGATCGAGACTGCTCGCCTCGACCGCCTCGGCTCCAGCCATTGGACGCTGCGCAACGAGATCCTCGGGGCCTGGGCGATGACCGTCGTCCTCTTCGCCGCCCTCGCCCTCGCCTTCGGGCCGATCGTGCTGCCCTACCTGGTCCTGCAGGCGGTGATCGGGTTCTCGCTGCTCGAGGTCGTCAACTACCTCGAGCACTACGGCCTGCTGCGGGAGCGCAAGGAGGACGGCCGCTACGAGCGCTGCCGGCCCGAGCACAGCTGGAACAGCAACAACGTCGCCTCCAACGTGCTGCTCTACCACCTGCAGCGCCACTCCGACCACCACGCCAACCCGACCCGCCGCTACCAGGCGCTGCGCCACGTCGAAGAGGCGCCGCAGCTGCCGACCGGGTACGCGGGGATGATCGTCCTCGCCTGGTTCCCGCCGCTCTGGCGACGGGTGATGGACCAGCGCCTGGTCGACCACTTCGATGGCGAGGTGGCGCGGGCGAACATCCAGCCGCACAAGCGCGAGCGGGTGCTGGAGCGCTACGCATGAGCCGCTTCCGCTGCCCCGCCTGCGGCTACGTCTACGACGAGGAGGCCGGGAACCCACACGAGGGGTTCCCGGCGGGGACGCCGTGGGGGGAGGTCCCGGACGACTGGGCCTGCCCGGACTGCGGCGTCCGCGACAAGGTCGACTTCGAGCCGGACGGGGCCGATTGACCGCTTCCGGTGCGACGATGGAGGACGTGGCGTCCTCCTCGCGCACCTCGGCTGGCTCGGCCCGCACGCCCTACCCGGAGGCGGCGCGGGAGCTGCTGCGGCGGACCTTCTTCGACGCCGCCCGCGACCAGCTGGCGGAGCGGCCGTGGTCGGAGATCACGATGTCGGACATCGCCGCCGCCGCCGGCGTCTCCCGCCAGACCCTCTACAAGGAGTTCGGCAACCGCAACGAGTTCGCCCTCGCCCTGGTCCTGCACGAGGGCGAGCGGTTCCTGGCCGAGGTCGAGGCCGCCGTGCTCGCCCACACCGACGACCCCCGCGCCGCGGTCGGCGCTGCCCTCGAGCACTTCCTCCGCAGCGCCGGCGAGGATCCGCTGGTCCGCATCCTGCTCAGCGACGACGGCACCCAGGGCCTGCTCCCCTTCGTCACCACCGAGGGGCGGCCGGTGGTGGTCTGGGCGACCACTCGGCTCTCGGCGGTGATCGAGCAGGGCTGGCCGCAGGCCCGCAAGGCCGACGTCGCACTGCTCGCCGAGGCCCTGGTCCGGCTCGCGATCAGCTACATCACCACCCCCGGCGAGACTCCACAGCGGACCGGTGAGCGGGTCGCCGACCTGCTGGGCCCGTTCATCGATCGCGCCCTTCAATAAGATCAACGGCTCTGCGGCTGTGGCGGAACTGGTAGACGCGCAAGGTTGAGGGCCTTGTGGGTGGAAACACCCGTGATGGTTCGACTCCATTCAGCCGCATGAGGGTCAAGACCTCGCCCTGGCCCGCCAGAGCCCGTCGGTCCGCTCCGGAGCTATCGATGTGGGGGCGCGGACGGGTCGGAGCGGAGTCCTGCGGGTATTGGCCGGCGAGCTCTACTCGACGAGTCCGCGGTTTCGCCGGCGGGGCTGGGTCCTAGGCGGTCAATCGGCCGTCGGGACGGAGTCAGGATCGAGCGCCGCGACCCGGGGCGCGACCTCTCGGCCGATCAACTCGAGGTTTCGGCGGAAGGGCTCCGGGTCCTCGCTCGAATCGAAGACGAACGAGATGAGCACGCCAAATCCTCCTGTTTCCTCGTGGAGCCGGGTCAGCTTCTCGACCACCGTGTCCGGTGATCCGACGATCCAAAGATTTTCCGCGACCCACTCGACGTCGAGGTCGTCCGGCTCGATCGCCCCGTTGGTCAGGAGGGGGGCAAGGCTGTACTTCGAGGATCCGCGATCGCGGACCTGCTTGAAAGTGGGGAGGATGTGCTCACCCCAAGTGCGAGCTCGCTCGCCGCTGGTCGCCAGCTCGAGCGCCTGCTCGTCGCTGTCTGCCACCACGACGTCCCGGATAACCCGCCAATCGGATCGGCGGGGCGTGTGCCCCGCTTCCGTCGCCGCCGTCGTATACGTCTCCCACTGTTCGCGGAGCACCGGGGTGGCAACCTGCTGGCTCATCGGATGGAAGCCCCGGGCGCCGGCCAGCTTGAACGATGGCGAGTTGCCCTGCATCCCGGTGATCACGACCGGCGGCGCCTCTGCTCGGAATGCCTTGAGGTGCGGACCCTTCCAGAGATCTGTAAAGGCGGGCATGTCGACGGTCCAGAACTCGCCCTCCAGCCGGAACGGCGGCTCGCGTGTCCACACCGCTTCGACGATGTCGAGCGCCTCTTTCATCATGTCGGCATTGCGGCCACCTGTATCGAATAGCTGGGCGTCGGTCGGAAACGACCCAGGGGCAAAGCCGGCGATGTAGCGGCCGCCCGTCATGTGGTCGAGCCAGAGCAAGCGATGAGCCAGGCTGATCGGGTTGTGGTAGGGCAGCAGGTGGGCAGCGGCGCCAAGGTGGATTTGCGAGGTCTGCTGCGAGGCGGCGGCGATCATCAGCTCAGGAGCCGGGCTGGGCTCCGGGCCGATCGTGTAGTGCTCCGCGAAATAAGCCTCGGCCAAGCCGTATTCGTCAGCCCAGCGAACGATCTGCAAATCCCATTCGATGACGCCCTGCGCGGTTTGCTCGCCGTTTGCGTAGCGAAGGTTGTAAGGGATGTCGAAGATCCCCAGTCTCATGCTTTGCCTCCTCGGCAGCGGCGGCCGCCAGATCGAAAGGTCAGGGAACCGCCGTTCTGCCGATCGGCGCGCCCGCGGTGATCGGCCAGGGTCTGGCGGCCTGGATGGCTGCTGCATCCGCGGCGGTTGAGTCGGGCAGGCGCTCCCATGGCGATTGTCGACACCCTACCAGTAGCTTCACTGATTGTCGACAATCTACTATTAGCCTGATACGTTCAGAACGTGGCCGGAGCTAGCTCATCCATCTCGGGTCCTTCGACGGCTGGACGCCCGGCGATGCGGCACCGGTTCGCGATGGTGCGCGCTAGCCGGAAGACGCTCGACCCTGGTCAGGGAGGTCTGGGGGTTCGACCGCGGGCGGGGAGCGCCATCTGTTGACTCCGGTGGCCCTTTGGCACTGCGACCGTGGCAACGCGGGCGGAGGCGAGTAGGTGAGTCGGAAGATCCCTCCGAGCGAGCTGAAGGCCTGGGCTGCACTGCACGGATATGACCTGCCAAGTCCCACGCTGCACGAATTCACGCGTCTGGCCGATGAGGTGCTGCAAACAGTGGGTGAACTCGATTCGATCAAGGATCCTTGGCCCGCCAGCAACGAGAAAGATCGCACTGTCGAGCTTCGGGACAACTGCTCGGACGATCCGCTGAACGCCGTCCTCCGCTGGTGCTCAGGGGTGAGCAGGAAGGGAGCGACCGGTCCGCTGACCGGCAAACGTGTTGGGCTGAAGGACACCATCTCGGTGGCGGGGCTACCGCTGACGGGCGGGACGAAGCTGTTGGAGGGATTTGTGCCGAGCCGCGACAGCTCCGTGGTCGACCGGATTCTCGACGCCGGCGGCGAGATCGTGGCGCTGCTGAACATGGACTACCTCGGTTTTGCGGCCGGTGGCGATTCGAGCTCGTACGGACCCACACGGTGCCCCTACGACATCACGAGGACCGCGGGTGGCTCATCCAGCGGGTCGGCCGCTGCGCTGCACTATCCGGAGATCGACGTCACGCTGGGATGCGACCAGGGGGGATCAATCCGAATTCCAGCAGCGTGGTGCGGGGTGATCGGTTTGAAGCCAACGCACGGTCTGGTGCCCTACACGGGAATCCTGGGCATCGACCAGCTGATCGATCACGTCGGTCCGCTCGGGCGGACCGTTTTCGACATCGCGCAGATGCTCGAGGTGATCGCTGGAGCCGATGGTCACGATCCACGTCAAGTGGGAGCTCCCGGCCCGGGGCGTTACGTGGAGGCGGCTTCTATCCCGAAAGACTCGCTCGAGGGAGCTCGGATCGGAGTGCTCGCCGAGGGGTTCGGTCAGGGTGCCGGGGTCGACGCCACGGTGGCGGATCGGGTGAGGAGGGTCACAGGCACGCTCGCTCAGCTTGGCGCCCACGTCGTCGAAGTTTCCGTAGCCGAGCACCTGCACGCGGGTCCGATTGCATACGCCATCTACATGGAAGGCATGGCGGCGCTCATGTCAGCCGGCGGGAACGGTTACCAGTGGCGAGGGCGCTACTGGCCGGAGCTCGCCTCCTTTATGGCGACGGCTATTCCAGAGCGCTCCGAGGACTTGTCCGATCAGCTGAAGTTGGTGCTCGCATGCGGAAGCTACCTGCAGTCGCAAACTCGTGGAGCCGCTTACGCTCGGGCGGTCAATCGGCAGCCGGTACTGACCGCTGCGTATGACCGAGCACTCTCCTCGGTCGACTACCTCGTGATGCCGACCTGCCCCTCACTGCCCTATCCCATCGACCCCACCTTGTCCATCTATGAGCGGGTGAAAAGAGGATGGGGCGTGCTTGCGAACACCGGGCAGTTCAACCTCACCGGCCACCCCGCCATCTCGTTGCCGCTCGCGGAGGTCGATGGACTTCCGGTGGGGGTGATGTTCGTATCCCGGATGTACGCGGAGGAGGCGCTTCTCGATCTTGCAGGGACCCTCGAGAATCTTCTCGGCTGGGTCCCGAGCGGCCCGCTCGGGCCTCAGCTTTGACCGGGATTGGTCGCGTTCGAGGTAGGGCGGTCGCTCGCGGGCGACCTTCTCGTTGCTGCAGGTGCTCCCCGACGACCTCGTAAATGCCGCGGCTGGTGTCTCGATCTTGTGGGAACCGTTGATGCTCGACGAGAAGGGCTGGCGGCAACGGGGGCTCCATCGCCGCCCCCATGCCGAGGTGAAAGAGATCAGCGCAAGGCCGAGGAGGGATCGCGGCCGAGAGTCGCCCGACCCTTTGGGTGACGCCCGGCGCCCGACGACTGGAGGTGGCGGTCGTCGGCGAGCCGGGGCGAGCCCGAAGAGCCGCGGTGAACTGCTGCCACGGCCGCTGCCCCGGCGCTACTGGACGGCGATCAGGGCGACGCTGGCGAGTCCGAGGACGATGCCGACGACGGTGAGGCCGAGCAAGGCTCGGTCGGAGGCGTCGATTCGATGGCGGCCGCCGAGCTTGATCTCGAGCTCGCGGGCGCGGAGCGTGCCGTAGGCGATCAGGACGACGCCATAGAGAGCGAAGCAGATCCCGGTGGCGACGTAGGGCCAGGTTTCGCCGGTGCCGGCGAGGTCGGGGACGACGCGGCCGATCCCGAGCCCGACCGCGATCGCGGTGAGGCCGGTCCGCCACCAGGCGAGCTGGGTGCGCTCGGCGGCGAGGTGAGTGCGGCGGGGGGCGCCCTCGTACATTTCGTCAAGCTCCGCCATCGCGACCCTCCAGCCTGCCAGGCCGCCTTGCCGCCGGTGTCAAAATCCCGCACACGGCTTGACGTGTCCGCCGGGGCCGGTAGCCTTTACGAACAGGTGTTCGAACGAGATGCAGCAGAAGGCACTGATTTGCACCCGGCGACGGAGGACGATTGACCGAAGATGGTTGACCTCGATCTGACCAAGCGGCAGAAGGAGATCTTCGACTTCATCCGCAGGTACGCGGCCAAGACCGGCTACCCGCCGACCGTGCGGGAGATCGGCAAGGCGGTCGGCCTCCACTCCTCCTCGACCGTCCACGCCCACCTGGCCAACCTGGAGAAGATCGGGCTGCTGAAGCGCGATCCTTCGAAGCCGCGGGCGATCGAGCTCTTGTTCGAAAAGGCGAAGAGGTCGGTGCGGCCGGGCTACGAGCTGCCGCTGATCGGCCAGGTCGCCGCCGGCGAGCCGATCCTGGCGGAGGAGAACATCGACGAGTACCTTGAGATCCCCGACGTGATCGGGGGCGAGGACGGCGACTACATCCTCCAGATCCGCGGCGAAAGCATGCGCAACGCCGGCATCCTCGAGGGCGACTACGTCGTCGTGCGCCCCACCGACGACGCGGACAACGGCGAAATCGTCGTCGCCCTGATCGGCGAGGAGGCGACCGTGAAGCGGATCTACCGCGAAGCGGAGCACATCAGGCTGCAGCCCGAGAACGACGAGATGGAGCCGATCTTGACGACTGAGGCGCGGGTGTTGGGGCGAGTAGTCGGCGTTTTCCGCAAGGTCAACTGAGCCTCCCCGGCGCCGTCAGCGAGTGCCGGCCGAGGACCCCGAATCGCGCCGGTTTGCAGCCGGCCGTTCTAGGGCTACCATCCATGACGCGGGCTGAGCGGACCGCGGAGGGGGAGAAATCCCTTCGAGGAAAGTCCGGACACCACAGGGCAGGGCGGTGGGTAACGCCCACCCGGGGAAACCCGCGGGAAAGTGCCACAGAAACATACGGCCGATGGCGCGACCGCACGTGAGTCGCGTACAGGCAAAGGTGAAATGGTGCGGTAAGAGCGCACCGGCGTCGCGGTGACACGGCGGCCAGGCAAACCCCGCCCGGTGCAAGGCCAAGCAGGACCGTCGACCCGGCTCGGCGAGGTCCAGGTAGGCCGCAGAGATAGATGGCCGCTCACGACAGGATCCGGCTTACAGGCCCGCTAACGGAAAGGCCCCGCAAGGGGCCTTTCCCATGCGGGGCGCAATCAAGAGTCCTTGCCGCACGCTTTGGGGCGCCAGCGGCGGCGCGGCAGGACGCGCTTGCATGGCTGGTTTCGGTGCTAATTGCGGGGGTCCAGGCGGTCGATTCATCGCTCGATGCACCGAATTCCCTCCGGATGCAACTTTTCTGTCTTAGCGTTTGCTAATCTGCCGCCAACTTCCGCTGAATCTTCGCCTACATATCGCGAAGAGCGGGGGACCCACTTGGTTGGGGCGAGTCGCGGCGACTGCCGCGTAGCGCAGCTCTTTCAGCGCGAGCCCGTCAGCTAACCCCGCAAGCGCCTGGAAAGAGCATGGACGACTTCGAAAACCGCCGAGCGCGGAACCAGACCTCAGGGGCCCGACGCCCACGCCGCCTGCGAACGGCGGTGGCGATCACCCTGACCGCCCTCGCCGGCCTCAGTGCGATCCCGGCGGCGCAGGCCGCCACCGGCGGCGCCTCGGGCTACGAAGCCGCCCCGCCGACCACCGCGACCGGCGAAGAAGCGGCCTTCGGGCCGATGCGCTACGCCGGCGCCAGCTGGTACGGCGGCACCACGATGTGGGGCCGGACGACCGCCTGCGGCGTCGTCCTGCGCCCGACCACGATCGGGGTCGCCCACAAGTCGCTTCCCTGCGGCACCGTCGTCCGCTTCGTCTACGAAGGCCGCACCATCACCGCGCCGGTGATCGACCGCGGGCCCTACGTCAAAGGCCGCGCCTGGGACCTGACCGAGGCGGCCAGCGAAGCGATCGGGCTCGAAGGCGTCGGTCGGGTCGGCTACCAGGTCGCGGTCGAATACGCCCGCCGCTGAGCGTCCACCCTTGAAGCGAGCGTCACCGCCGCGCCTTTGAGGCGGCCGTGGCACTGTGCTCGGCCCCCGATTCGTCGTATAGCAGGGGAAAAAGGCGCCCGAGAGGGGCCCCGCGAGCTAACCTGCCGTGTTCCATGCAGTCCAGGAGCCACGCGGCGCCCGCCGCGACCGTCGAGAGGAGCAGCCGCATGTCGAGGTCTTCGCAAGCACCGTCAGTCGGGCAGGGGCGGCGCCGGGGTCGCCGGCTCGGGCTGACGGCGGTCCTCTGCGCCCTCCTCGTCGCGGCCGGAGCCGTCGCCGCCGCCAGCGCCGCCGCGCCGGGCACGGCGACCGTGGTCCTCGGCAGCAGCTCGACCGTGCCTGACCCTTCTTGTCCCGAGGCGCCGTGCCAGGCGGTCGGCAGCGTCACCGGCTTCCAGGTCAGCACCGACCAGACCAGCCTGCCGTTCCGCATCCCTCGCGACGGCACGATCAAGGCCTGGACCCTGACTCTGGCCCAGCCGACGCCGAAGCAGCGCTCCTTCTTCAACGGCTTCTTCGGCACGCCGCCGGAGGCGCGGCTGGCGATCCTGCGGAAGGTGCCGGAAACGAACCCGCCGCGCTACTCGCTGGTCGCCCAGGGTGCGGTCAAGGTGCTCTCGCCCTACCTCGGCCAAACGGTCAAGTTTGGCGCCGACGTGGCGGTTGAAAAGGGCGACATCGTCGGCGTCTCGGTGCCGACCTGGGCGCCGATGTTCGCCCAGGAACTGGAAGCGAAGAACGTCTGGCGGGCCAGCCGCGCTCCGGGCACCTGCAGCAACTCGACCTCGATCCGCGAGGGCGAAGCGCTCGAAAAGGTCAACCGCCGCGCCACCTTCGGCTGCAAGTACACGACCGCCCGCCTGCTCTACACCGCGACCCTGGTCGAGGGCAAGTAGTGCCCGCCGCCGCTCCGCGGTGGCGCCGAACGACGAGAGCCCGCTGGGTGGCGGGCTCTCGATCAGCTCTTGAGGTTGCCTTCCGACCCGGATGGCGGGTCAAAAGGCAACCGCTCGTGTCTCGCTAGGCGGCGGCGGGGAGGACCCGCGGGGTCGCCTGGTCCTGCGGTAGCGCCGCGGCACTCGCAATCAAGCTCTGGAACTCGTTCAGCGCCAGGTGCCCGACTGCCTCGAGGATCTCCTCGTCGGTCCAGCCGATTTCGCGCGCCTCCTCATGGAGGTGGAGCGGCGGCGGGCCGTCCGCATCCAGCGCCTCCTTGAGGTAGAGCAGCAGCGCCGCCTCCTTTGGGTCGGAGGAGGAGAAGCTGCGCGCGCGGGAGACCTCGTCGAGGCCGAGGCCGGCCCGGCGCGCCGATTTGGCGTGCTGGGCGATGCTGTAGGTGTCCTCGCGGTACTCGGCCACCGCCAGGGCGATCCGCTCCCGGGTCGCCTGGGGCAGGACGCCACCGCGGAGCTCGGAGCGCATGCGGGTGTAGGCGCGCAGGACGGCGGGAGCGCCGGCGAGGACGCCGACGAACTTGGTAACCGCGCCGCCGGCGGCCTGGATTGACTTGATGAGCGGAGCGCTCTCATCGGGCGCGGTCAGCTCGTCGTGGATCTGGAATCTGCTAACTGCGGTTTTTACGGTCACTCTGCAACTCGCTTCTGCTCTGTCTCGGATTACGGTCGTTTGCTCGGGGACGGCCGCTTTACAGAGCCTTTACGTGGCCTTTACTTTACTTTGAGCCGATTACTTACGTCGGGTAAGTTATACCTGCTTTGCGATCGGTCTGCAAGGAGGCCGGAGGCGCCGTCCTGCCGCGTTGGGTGCCCCCGCGCCCTGCCTGGAGCCGAACTACCCCCATATACGGCTTTCGGCACCCGGGCGGTTCATTCGCCTATCGTTGCCAGCCTCTCGCTACCCAGGAGGCATTCGAGGCATGGCAGACGAACCCCGCAGTGCCGCCGACGTGATCGCGCAGGTGGAGCAGAACGACGTCCGCTTCATCCGCCTCTGGTTCACCGACGTCCTCGGGCAGCTGAAGAGCTTCTCGATCAACGCCTCCGAGCTCGAGGACGCCTTCGAAGGCGGGATGGGGTTCGACGGTTCCTCGATCACCGGCTTCAATCCGATCGAGGAGTCCGACATGCTCGCCGTCCCCGATCCGGCGACCTTCGCGATGCTCCCCTGGCGCCCGGAGGCCGAAGACAGCGTCGCCCGCATGTTCTGCGACATCCGCGTCCCCGGCGGCGGCCCCTACGAGGGCGACCCGCGCTGGATCCTGCAGCGGGCTATGAAGCGGGCCGAGGAGCTCGGCTTCGACGCCTACAACATCGGCCCCGAGCTCGAGTTCTTCTACTTTCGCTCGGCGAAGCCGGAGAGCGGGGTGCCGGAGCCGCTCGACGAGGGCGGCTACTTCGACCTCACCACGCTCGACGCCGGCTCCGACCTGCGCCGTGAAACGGTGCTGGCGCTGGAGAAGATGGGGATCCACGTCGAGTACACCCACCACGAGGTCGGCCCCTCCCAGCACGAGGTCGACATGCGCTACAAGAACGCGCTCGAGATGGCCGACGACTGCATGACCTACCGCATCGTCGTCAAGGAGTACGCGCTCAAGTACGGCTACCACGCGACCTTCATGCCGAAGCCGCTGTTCGGCGAGAACGGCTCCGGGATGCACGTCCACCAGTCGCTCTCGAGAGACGGCAGGAACGCCTTCTACGACGAGGACGACCCCTTCTTCCTCTCGCCGGTGGCGAAGTCGTTCATCGCCGGCCAGCTCAAGCACGCGCGCGAGATCGCGCCGCTCTTCGCCCAGTGGGTCAACTCCTACAAGCGGCTGGTGCCGGGCTACGAGGCGCCGGTCTACCTCGCCTGGTCGCGCCGCAACCGCTCGGCGCTAATTCGAGTGCCGCTCTACCACCCGGGCAAGGAGGCGGCGACCCGGGCCGAGCTGCGCTGCCCCGACCCGGCCGCCAACCCCTACCTCTGCTTCGCTGGGATGCTGCAGGCGGGGCTGGAAGGGGTCGAGAAGGGCTACGAGCTGCCGGAGCCGATGGAGCAGAACCTCTACCACCTCTCCCAGGAGGAGCTCGCCCACGAAGGGATCGAGCAGCTGCCGGCGACGCTTGGCGAGGCGATCGAGATCGCCGCCGACTCGGAGCTGGTCCTGCGGACGCTCGGCGAGCACACCTTTCGCCGCTTCGTCGAGATCAAGCGGCAGGAATGGGACGAGTACCGGGTCCAGGTGACCCCGTACGAGATCGAGAACTTCCTGCCGATCCTCTGATGGCGTTGCTTCACGTCCTGCGCGTCTTCTGCGACGAGTCCGGGCGGTTCGGCAACCCGCTCGGCGTCTTCCTCGACGGCGCTGAGGTTCCGGAGGAGCGGCGCCAGGCGGTCGCCCACGACCTCGGCTTCTCGGAGACGGTCTTCGTCGACGACCGCGCCGCGGCGACGATCCGGATCTTCACCCCGGGCCTCGAGCTGCCCTTCGCCGGCCACCCGACGGTCGGCACCGCTTGGCTCCTCGCTCGCGAGGGCGAGGAGGTGGCGGTGCTGCGGCCGTTGGCCGGCGAGGTCGCAGTGCGGCGCGAGGGGAAGGGGGAGGGGGGACAGACCTTCGTCTCGGCTCGGGCCGAGTGGTCGCCGCCCTGGAACCTGATCGAGCACGAGGAGGCCGCGGCGGTGGCGGCGCTTTCGAGCCCTCCCGACGGCCGCGAGGACGAGGTCTACGTCTGGGCCTGGGAGGACGAGGAGGCCGGGAAGGTGCGCTCCCGCTGCTGGTCGCTCGCCGACGGCGTCGGCGAGGACGAGGCGACTGGCTCGGCGGCGATCATGCTCGCCGCCGCGACCGGCCGCCAGCTGGTGATCCATCAAGGCGAGGGCTCGCTGCTCCGCGCCCGCCCGCTCGGTGGCGGCTGGGGCGAGGTCGGCGGCCGAGTGGTGCTCGAGGAGACGCGGGACTACGAGATCTAGCCTCGAGCTGTTCCTCTTGCTCGCCTGACGAGCAAGAGGAACAGCTAGGCGAGCTTGCGACGGAGGTCGTCGGGGTCCGAGACCGGGAGCTGGCAGGCGAAGTCCTCGCAAACGTAGGCGGCGGGGCGGCCTTCGAGGGTCGTGCGGCCGGTGAGGAGCGGCGGCTGCTCGGCACCCTCGGGGCCGGCGGCGAGGACGAGGTGGGGGCGGTGCTCGGCGCGGACCGCAGCGGCGAGGTCGGCGACGGCGGCAACGACAGGCGCGGCGGCCGGCGGCGCGACCAGCGCCACCTCCCGCACCGGCGCCAGGGCGAAGTCGAGGGCGAGGAGGAGGTGGGCGAGCGAGTCGGGGTGCTCGACCGCCGATTTGCCGAAGAGAGCGAAGATCCCTTCAGCGGCTTCGCGGTAGCGGCGCTCGCCGCTCAACGCGGCGAGTCGCAGGAGGCCGAGCGCGGCGGCGCTGTTGCCGCTTGGGATCGGGTGGTCACCGACCTCCTTGCGCCGCACGATCAGCTGCTCGTGGTCGGCGGAGGTGGAGAAGAAGCCGCCCCGCTCGGGGTCGGCGAAGCGCACGAGCATCGCCTCCGCGGTCTCGATCGCGGCCTCGAACCAGCGCGGTTCGAAGCTCGCTTCGTAGAGGGTCAGCAGCGCTTCGAGCAGGAAGGCGTGGTCCTCGAGGTAGGCGTTCAGCCGCGCCTCGCCGCCTTTGTAGGTGCGCAGCAGATGTCCGTCGTGATCGCGCATCGTCCCCCATATGAGCTCCGCGCAGCGGCGCGCCGCCTCGAGGTGGTCCTCACGCCCGAGCGCCGCGCCGGCCTCGGCCAGCGCCGAGATCGCCAGCGCGTTCCAGGAGAGCAGGCGCTTGTCGTCGAGCCCCGGCCGCACCCGTTGTGCCCGCGCCGCCAGCAGCTTCGCCCGCGCCTCCTCCAAGCCCGGCGGCTCCGGTGCCAGCGCGCCCCGCGCCCGGTGCAGCACGTTCGCCCCCTCGAAGTTGCCGCGCTGGCTGACGCCGTAGAACTCGAGCACCGGCTCCGCCGCCTCGTCGCCGAGCAGCTCGCGGATCTCCTCCGGGAACCAGACGTAGTACTTGCCCTCCTCGCCCTCGGAGTCGGCGTCGAGCGCCGAGTAGAAGCCGCCCTCGGGGCCGCGCATCTCGCCCAGCATCCAGTCGAGAGTCTCCTCGCAGACCCGCCCGTAGCGCTCCTCGCCGAAGGCCTGCCATCCGTGCAGGTAGGTGCGCGCCAGCAGTGCGTTGTCGTAGAGCATCTTCTCGAAGTGGGGGACGAGCCAGACGCGGTCGACCGCGTAGCGGGCGAAGCCGCCGCCGAGCTGGTCGTAGATCCCGCCGGCGAGCATCGCGTCGAGGGTGTGGCGGACGACCTCGGTCTCGCCGCGGGCGAGCAGCAGCTCGAGCGAGGAGGCGGGCGGGAACTTCGGGGCGCCGCCGAAGCCGCCGTACTGGCGGTCGGCGGCGAGCAGGAGGCGTCGCGTCGACTCGGCGAGCTCCGCCTCGCCGAGCTCGCCCTGGTGTGGCTCGGCCGCGCCGGCCGCGCCTAGCCGCCGCCGCACCTCGGGCGCCCGCTCGCGGATCTCCTCGCGCCTGCCCTTCCAGGCGTCGACCACGGCTTCCATCACCATCCGGAAGCTCGGCATGCCGCGGCTCTCGTCGGGCGGGAAGTAGGTGCCGCCGTAGAAGGGCACCCCGTCGGGGTCGAGGAAGACGGTCATCGGCCAGCCGCCGTGGCCGGTCATCGACTGCACCGCCTCCATGTAGATCGCGTCGACGTCGGGGCGCTCCTCGCGGTCGACCTTGATCGGCACGAAGTGCTCGTTCATGTAAGCGGCGGTCGCGTCGTCCTCGAAGGACTCGCGCTCCATCACGTGGCACCAGTGGCAGGCCGAGTAGCCGACCGAGAGCAGAATCGGCAGGTCCTGCTTGCGCGCCCGGGCCAGCGCCTCCTCGCCCCAGGGATGCCAGTCAACGGGATTGCTCTGGTGCTGGAGGAGGTACGGGGAAGTCTCCGCGGCGAGGCGATTGGCCATTTCTGCACCTTACCCACCCCAATTTTGCGCTACCCAGGGGGACCGGCGCCCGTCATGATGCCGTGACGATTCCCCGCCCCAGCGCCGAAAACCGCGATCTCACCCTCGACCAGGTGATGGCGAAGCTCGCTCCCGCGGAGCGGGCGGTGGTCGAGGACGCGCTGGCCCGAGCGGAGCGCACCGAAGCCGAGCTGCGCTTTCTCGCCGACCACGACCCGTTGACCGGGCTGCTCAATCGGCGCAGCTTCCGTCGCGAACTCGACTCCTACGTCTCCTTCAGCGCCCGCTACGGCGGCCGCGGCGCGGTGATGGTGATCGACATCGACGGCCTCAAGGCGGTCAACGACGGCCACGGCCACCACACCGGCGACAGCGTCATCCGCCGCGTCGCCAACGTGCTCCGCGAACGGGTCCGCGGCACCGACCTCGTCGCCCGCCTCTCGGGCGACGAGTTCGCGGTCCTGGTCCCCCAGACCGACCCCGAGGGCACGCTCGCGCTCGCCGAGGACCTGCGCGTGCAGGTCGCCGCCGGCTGCGAGGAAGAGGACGAGCTGGCGGTGACGATCAGCGTTGGGGTGATGCTGTTCGACGGCAAGGCGGGGACGGGGGCCGAAGTGGTCCTGGTCGCCGCCGACCAGGCGATGTACAGGGCGAAGGCCGAGGGGCGGGACCGGGTCGCGGTCTTCAGCGGTCCCGAGGAGCAGCGGCGGGCGACCCAGAGCGGGCTGACGACCAGCGCCCGGATCCGCGATGCGCTCACCCAGGACCGGCTCCGCCTCGCCGGCCAGCCGATCCTCGACCTCGCCTCCGGCGGCATCGCCCGCTGGGAGCTGCTGCTGCGGATGGCGGGCGAGAACGGAGAGCTGCTGCCGGCGGCCCAGTTCATCGGCGTCGCCGAGCGGACTGGAATGGTGCAGGAGCTCGACCGCTGGGTGGTCGGCCAGGCGCTGCGGCTGCTCTCGGCGCGGGAGCGAGCCGGCGAGCCGGTCTCGCTGCACGTCAACGTCTCCGGGGCCTCGGTCAGCGACCTCTCGGTGCTCGAGTTCATCGAACGCGAGCTCGACGAGGGCGACGCCGACCCCGCCCGCTGCACCTTCGAGATCACCCAGACGGCACGGGTCGACGACTACGACACCGCAGCTCGCTTCGCCGACCGCCTGACCGAGTTCGGCTGCGAGGTCGCGATCGACGACTACGGCGCCGGCTTCGGGCCCTTCGAGTACCTGAAGCGGATCGCCTTCGACGTGATCAAGATCGACGGCGCCTTCGTCCGCGACCTCGCCAACAACGACGCCGACCAGCTGACCGTGAAGGCGATCGTCGGGATCGCCCAGGGCCTGGGCAAGATGACGATCGCCGAGTTCGTCGAGGACGGCGACACGGCGCAGCTGCTGCGCGAGTACGGGGTCGACATGGCGCAGGGCTTCCATCTCGGCGCCCCGGTCGACGCCGAGACCCTGGCGGCGTAGGCCGCGCCGAGACCAAGCAGTTCAAGGACGAGTGAGGGAGTGCGCTTTGCGCATGACCGAGCGAGGAGGCCGAGATGCGCCGGTCTCCCGCGGCCTCTAGCGCAGCGCCGCGCGGCGGATCTTGCCGGTGGTGGTCTTCGGCAGCTCGGCCGCGAAATCGACGATCCGCGGCGCCTTGTAGGGAGCGCTGACCTCGCGGCAGTGGGCGATCAGCTCCCGCTTCAGCGCCTCGCCGTCCGCCCCGTCGCCGGCGGCGGCGCTGTCGCGGAGGACGACCACGGCGCGGACCACGGCGCCGCGCTCGGGGTCCGGCGCCGAAACCGCCGCCGCCTCGGCGATCGCGGGGTGGGAGAGGAGCGCCGCCTCAACCTCGGCCGGCCCGATCCGGTAGCCGGAGGAGGCGATGATGTCGTCGTTGCGACCCTCGAAGTAGAGGCAGCCGTCCTCCTCCTCGCGGACCAGGTCGCCGGTCCGCCACCACTCGCTTTCGAAGCGCTCCCCGTCGAGGTAGCCGGAGAAGAAGGTGGGAGAGGAGGAGGCGCGGAGCTGCAGCTCGCCCTCGACGATCCGCGCCTCCAGCCCCGGCAGCACCTTGCCCATCGAGCCCGGCCGGACCGGCTCGCCGACGAGGTTGGCGGTGACCTGGCCGGTCTCGGTCTGGCCGTAGCCGTCGGCCGGCTCGAGCCCCATCTGCTGGCTGAACATCGCCACCGTCTCGGCGTCGAGCGCCTCGCCGGCGGAGACCATCCGCCGCAGCGCCGGCAGCTTCCTCAGCTCGGTGCGCCGGGCCAGCATCCGGTACTCGGTAGGGGCTTGGCAGAGGACGTTGACCCCGAGCTCCTCGGCGACGTCGAGCCGCTCGGCGGGGTCGAAGCGGCCGTCGTGGATGACCGCGGCGGCACCGGTGATCCAGGGGGCGAGGAAGACGTTGCGGGCCGACTTCGACCAGCCGGTCGCGGTCGTGCACCAACCGAGCTCGCCGCGCCGCGAGCCGAACCAGTGCTCGGCCTGGATCCGCTGTCCGAGCAGGTAGCGGTAGGCGTGGATGGCTCCGCGCGGCTCACCGGTCGTACCCGAGGTGAAGACGATCAGCGCCGGGTCCTCGGGGTCCATCCGCTCAACCGAGGCCGGCGTCTCCTGCGGGCGGTCCTCGTCGAGCACGTAGGCGACCTCCTCGAGGTCCATCGTCGGCACCCCCTCCGGGAGGAGGGCGAGCAGGTGCGGCTCGCCGACGCAGAGCTGCGGCCGGGCGGCGGCGACCCGGTGCTCGAGGTCGTGCTCGCGCAGCTGCGTGCTGCAGGGCAGCGCCACCGCGCCCATCCGCCAGCAGGCGAGCAGTGAGAGCACCCACTCGATCCGGTTCCCGACCAGGGTCATGACGACGTTGCCGCGGCGGACGCCGCGGGCGGCGAAGGCGCCCGAGAGGCCGGCCGAGGTGGCGATCAGTTCGCCGAAGTGCCAGTCGCGGCGGTTGCCGTCGGCGTCGATGGCGACGATGCCGAGGCGGGACGCCGGGGATCGCTCCATCAGGTCCTCGATCAGGTTCACGGGCGGGGAGTCTCTCGCATGTGGTTTGGAGGGGAGGCTCGAATCCGCTCTACGAGCTACCGCAATTCCGCCGAGCTCTTCCCCAGCAACTGCCGCGCCACGATCAACAACTGAATCTGCTGCGTCCCCTCGAAGATGTCCAAGATCTTCGCGTCCCGGCTCCACTTCTCGAGCAGCTCCCCCTCGCCATACCCAACGGCCCCGCACAGCTCGACGCACCCCAGCGTCACCTCCACCGCCGTCCGTCCCGCCTTCGCCTTCGCCATCGAGGCCTGCAGCGAGTTCGGCCTCGAGTTGTCGGCCATCCAGGCGGCATGCAGGGTCTGCAGCCAGGCCGCCTCGTAGTCGGCCTCCATTGCGAGGAAGCGGGCCGCGGCGGCGGGCTGGGAGGCGGCGGGGGCGCAGTAGTCGATTTCGACGCCGGCCCCGGCGAGCTGGCGCCGGGCCTCCTCGAGCGCCGCCCGGGTGACGCCGACCGCCATCGCCGCGACCAGCGGCCGCGTGTTGTCGAAGGTCTGCATCGCGCCGGCGAAGCCCTTCTCAGCGTTGACGTCGGGGCTGCCGAGTAGCGCGTCCACCGGCACCCGGCAGTCCTGGAGGGTGAAGTTGGCGGTGTCGGAGGCGCGGATCCCGAGCTTGTGCTCGAGCCGGTCCAGCTTCAGGCCGGGGTTGTCGCGCTCGACGATGAACGACTTGATCGCCGCCCGTCCTTTGGAGCGGTCGAGGGTCGCCCAGACGACGATCAGGTCGGCACGGTCGCCCGAGGTGACGAAGATCTTCTCGCCGTTGAGTACGTACTCGTCGCCGTCGAGCTCGGCGGTGGTCCGAATCGAGGCCGAATCCGAGCCGGCTTCGGGCTCGGTGATCGCCATCGCCGCCCATTTGCCGCCGTAGCGCTCGAGCTGCTCCTCGGTCGCCACCGAGGCGATCGCCGAGTTGCCGAGGCCCTGGCGCGGCATCGAAAGCAGCAGGCCGACGTCGCCCCAGCAGAGCTCGATGATCCCGAGCACGGTCGAGAGATTGGAGCCGTTGCGGTTCTCGCCCGGGTCGCTGCCGTTGGTGCGGCGGACGCCGGCGGCGCCGGCGCCGCCGAGGTCGGAGCCCTCGTTCATGCCGTCGATCAGCGAGGCCAGCATGTCGAGCTCTTTCGGATAAGCGTGCTCGGCCTCGTCGTATTTCCGCGAGATCGGCCGGAAGACCTCGGTCGCGACCTGGTTCGCCTGGCTGACCAGCGGCTTGAACTTCTTGGGGATCTCTAGGTTGATCATGTCTCGCTTTCGCTCGATGCGCCTCTGATGGCGGTATGCGGCACAAAGTGCCGGTCAGACGAGCAGGGCGCCCTCCATCACGCCCGCGGCTCGGAGGTCTCGGTACCAGCGCTCGACCGGGTGCTCCTTGACGAAGCCGTGGCCGCCGAGCAGCTGCACGCCTTCGGAGCCGATCGCCATGCCCTTGTCGGCGGCGAGCCGGCGGGCGAGCGCCGCCTCGCGGGCGAAGTCCTCGCCGCGATCGGCGCGGCTGGCGGCGCGGTAGGTGGCGAGGCGCATGCCGTCGGTCTCGATGCCGATGTCGGCGACGCCGAAGGCGACCGCCTGACGGTTGGAGATCGGCTCGCCGAAGGCCTGGCGCTCGTTGACGTAGGGGACCACGTAGTCGAGCACCGCCTGCGAGGCGCCGACCGCGAGCGCCGACCAGGCGACACGCGAGCGGTTGACGCACTCGACGTAGTCCTCGCGCCTGCCCTCGCCAAGCAGCGCCCCGGCGGGAACGCGGACACCCTCGATCAGCAGGCGCCCGGTGGCGGCGGGGCGGAGCCCCATCGCCGGCTCGGGCTCGGCAGCGAGACCGGCGGCGCCGGCCTCGACGACGAAGAGGGCCGGGCCGACGCCCTCGGCCTCGGCGCCGATCACGAACAGCTCGCACTCGCCGGCCCGGGCGACCAGGGACTTGGCGCCGTCGAGGACCCAGTCCCCGTCCTGGCGCCGCGCCGTCGTCGCCAGCTGCAGCGGGTCGAAGAGAGGCCGCGGCTCGAGCAGCGCCAGCGCCGCCACCGGGACGTCCTCGCCGGTGAAGGCCGGCAGGTATGTCGCCTCCTGCTCAGCCGTGCCCCAGAGCCCGATCGCGGTGGCGACGGCACCAGGGGCGAGGGCAGCGTAGGCGATCCCCATGTCGCCGTGGGCGAGCGCCTCGGCGACGAGGACGGTGGTCACCGCCGCCTGCTCCTGCATCACCCCGCCTAGCTCCTCGGGGACGCCGAGCATGTTGACGCCGAGCTCGGCCGCCTGGGCCAGCAGCCCGGGCGGCGTCGTCGACGCGGCGTCGGCCTCCAGCGCCGCCGGGCGCAGCTCCGACTCGGCGAAGGAGCGGCAGGCCTCCTGGAACATCTGCTGCTCGTCGTCGGGGGTGACGTCGAACAGTCCCGCCGATTTGGAGCGCCGCTGGCGCGCCGGCTTGCCCAGCTGCTGGGCGGCCTTGAAGGTGCGGCCGGCGACGGTGGCGGTGCGGAAGCCGCCCTTGGTGGTCTGGAAGAGCGCTCGCTCGACCGGCTGGCGCAGGCGGATGCGGTCGAGCAGGTCCGAGCCGGCAAGCCAGTTCAGCGCCCGCAGGCCGATGCCCATGCTGCGCTCGGCGATCCCCTGATCGTTCTGGGTGCTGGTGCTACTCACTGGTCCTCCTGGTTCGGGTCTTGGTTGGAGTCGTGGTGTCGAGAGCGATGCGGCCGTCGAGGTGCGGCGTCGCCTTCTTGGCGTCGCGGACCGCGAACTCGATCCCGCCGTCGGCGCCGTCGGTGTCCCGGGCGCCGGCAAACTCGACCTTCGTCGGGAGCGGGATCGGCTTGCGGAAGCGGACCTCGGCGGCGAAGGCCTCGGGGAGGCGCGGTTCGAGCGCGGCCAGGCAGCGGGCCTTGGTCCACATCCCGTGCGCAATCGCGCCGGGAAAGCCGAGCGGACGCGCGGTCAGAGCGTGCATGTGGATCGGGTTGCGGTCGCCGGAGACGGCGGCGTAGCGGCGGCCGAGATCGCCGCCGAGCCTCCAAATCGCGCTCGCCGCCAGCTCGCCCAGGCCGGAGTCGCGATCCGCGTGCAGTTGTCCCCGCATAGCGGGGACAACTGCGTCCGGATCGCCCTTGCCGCGGCGGAGGAAGGTGCTGACCTCCTCCCAGGCGAGCTCGCCGCCGGTGGTCCTGACCTCGGTGACGATCGTGAAGGTGCGTCCTTTCGGGTGCGGCTGCAGCGGGGTGGGGTGGGCGCGGATCGCCAGCTCCTCGCCGAGGCCGAGCGGACGGCGATGCTCGATCCGGTTCTCGACGTGGACCAGCCCGACCGCGCCGAACGGGAAGCGCCCGTCGGCCATCAGCGCCATGTGCAGGGGAAAGGCGAGCACGTGGGGGTAGGTCGCCGGCAGTTGGTCGCGGAGGGCGAAGCCGCAGACGCGGGCGTAGGCAGCGACCTCGTCGGGGCTGGCCTTCACGTTCGGCAGCTCGAGCTCGATCTCGGGGATCTCGCCGCCGCCCCCCGGCACGAAGGGGAGCAGCGAAGCGCCCGGGATCAGCGGCGCCGCGGCGCGGGCGTAAAGCGGCAGGATGTCGGGCGCGGAGCGCAGGGTGCGGGTTTCCGTCGCCATCCGCTCAGGCCCCCAGCAGGTTCTGGCCGCAGACGCGGACCACGTTGCCGTTGACCCCGGTCGAGGCCGGGCTGGCGAACCAGGCGATCGTCTCGGCGACGTCAACCGGCAGCCCGCCCTGCGAGAGCGAGGAGAGGCGGCGGCCGGCTTCGCGCGGGCCGACCGGCATCGCCGCCGTCATCTGGGTCTCGATGAAGCCGGGTGCGACCGCGTTGATCGTCGCCTTCCGCTTCGCCAGCTCCGGGGCCATCGATTCGACCATCCCGATCACGCCCGCCTTCGAGGCGGCGTAGTTGGTCTGGCCGGAGTTGCCGGCGATCCCCGACATCGAGGAGACGCAGACGATCCGGCCGTTCTCGTTCAGCAAGTTGCGGCCGAGCAGCTCGTCGTCGATCCGCTCCTCGCTGGAAAGGTTGATCTCCATCAGCTGCGCCCAACGCTCCTCCGGCATCTTCGCGATCGTCCGGTCCTTGGTGACGCCGGCGTTGTGGACGACGACGTCGACGCCGCCCTCGAGCCGCTCGGCGATCTGCGCGGGGGCGTCCTCAGCGGTGATGTCAAGGGCGATAGCGGCGCCGCCGAGGTCGCTGGTCAGCCTGCGTAGCTCCTCGGCGTTCTGCGGCACGTCGAGGCCGACCACCTCGGCGCCGTCGCGGGCCAGCACCGCCGCGATCGAAGCGCCAATTCCCCGCGCCGCCCCGGTCACCAGCGCCACCTTGCGGGCCAGTGGCACCTCCCAGTTGAGGTCGGGGAGCGGCGCCACCCCCTTGCCGATCCGGACCACCTGCCCGTCGACGTAGGCCGAGCGCGGCGAGAGCAGGAAGCGCAGGGTCGAGGCCAGCTCCTGCTCGGCGCCGGGCTCGACGTACACGAGCTGGGCGGTGGAGCCGCGGCCGCCGATCTCCTTGCCGAGCGAGCGGACGAAGCCCTCGAGCGCCCGCTGCGCGGTGTGGGCGCGGGGGCTGCCGGCCTGCTCCGGCGTCGTCCCGAGAACGACCACCCGGCCGCTCCGCAGCAGCCGGCTGACGCTGGGATAGAAGAAGCGCTGCAGCTCGACCAGCTCGCTCGAGTCGGCGATTCCGCTGGCGTCGAAGACCAGCGCCTTCGCCTTGCCCTCGGTGCCGGCGCGTTCGGCGCCGATCTGGTCGAGCAGCGCCTTGACCGGCTTCTCGAGCCGGCCGCCGGGGGCGGCGCCGCTGAGGACCGGGCCCGAGATAACCGGCGCCCCCGGCTCGAGCCGGTCGAGCTCGGCCGGCTGCGGCAGCCCGACTTGCCTGGCGATCGTCGAGACGACCGGGGCGTTGACGAGCTGTGCGTAGCGGTCGCTCATCGGTTGCCTCCCGCGCTTTCAAGGATTGCGACCACGCCCTGGCCGCCGGCGGCGCAGATCGAGATCACGCCGCGTCCCTTGCCGTCTTCGTGCAACTGCTTGGCGAGGCCGGCGACGATCCGCCCGCCGGTAGCCGCGAACGGGTGGGCGGCGGCGAGAGAGCCGCCGTTGACGTTGAGCTTGCCGCGGTCGATCGAGCCCAGCGGCTTCTCGCGGCCGAGCTTGTCTTTGCAGAACGCCGGGTCCTCCCAGGCCTTCAGCGTGCAGAGCACCTGCGCCGCGAAGGCCTCGTGGATCTCGTAGTAGTCGAAGTCCTGGAGGGCGAGGCCGGCGCGGTCGAGCATCGCCGGCATCGCGTAGGCGGGGGCCATCAGCAGCCCTTCGCGCTTGTGGACGTGGTCGACGGCCGCGGTCTGGGCCTCAGTGACGTAGGCGAGGATCGGCAGGTCGCGCTCCCGCGCCCACTCCTCGGAGGCGAGCAGGACCGCGGAAGCGCCGTCGGAGAGCGGCGTCGAGTTGGCGGCGGTCATCGTCCCCTCCGGCCCGCCGAAGACCGGCTTCAGCTTTGCCAGCTTCTCGGCGCTCGAGTCTGGGCGCAGGTTCTGATCGCGCTCGAGCCCCAGGTAGGGCGTGATCAGGTCCTCGAAGAAGCCGCGCTCGTAGGCGGCGGCGAGATGCTGGTGGGAGGCGACGGCGAGCTCGTCCTGGGCGCGGCGGTCGGTCTCCCATTCGCTCGCCATCACCGCGCAGTGCTCGCCCATCGACATCCCGGTCCGGGGCTCCTCGTTGCGGGGGATCGCGGGAACGAGGTGCTGGGGGCGGAAGCCCGCCAGCGCCTTCAATTTGCCGGCAGTCGAGCGCTGGCGGTTGGCGCCGAGGAGGGTGTTGCGCAGCTGCTCGTTGAGGGCGATCGGGGCGTCGGACGTGGTGTCGGCGCCGCAGGCGATTCCGGCGTCGATCTGGCCGAGGGCGATCTTGTTGGCGACCAGGATCGTCGTCTCGAGGCCGGTGCCGCAGGCCTGTTGGACGTCGTAGGCGGGGGTCTCGGGGGCGAGCCGGGTGCTGAGCACGCTCTCGCGGGTCAGGTCGCGGTCGTGGGAGTGCTTGAGGACGGCGCCGCCGGCAACCTCGCCGAGCCGCTCGCCGGTGAGGCCAAAGCGGTCGATGAGCCCGTCGAGCGCGGCGGTGAGCATGTCCTGGTTGGTCGCGTGCACGTATTTCGAGTTCGAGCGCGCAAAGGGGATCCGGTTGCCGCCGACGACGGCGACCGGTCGGGTCTTGGCGTTCATGAAGCGGTCGTTCCTCCTTGGGACAGTTGGGTGAGGCCGGGCTCGACGGTGGCGATCAGCAGCTCGGCCGCCTCCTCGGCGGCCAGCGCCTCGGTGCGGAGCCACCAGCGGGCGAGTGCCTCGGCGGCGCCGAGCAGGGCAGTGGAGAGGGCCTCGACTTCGGTTCGGGCACCGGTCTGGTGGCGCTCCGGCAGCTGCGCCAGCATCGAGCCGGCGACGAGGGCGAGGATCCGCCCCCGGTACTCGGCCACCCGCTCGGCGACCTCGCCGCCGCGGGGCAGCGTCTCGTCGAAGAGGACCGCCCAGGCGGCGCGGTCGGAGTCGAGGAAGGCGAAGAAGGCGCGAACGCCGGCTCCGAGCGCCGCCGCCGGGCTCCGGGCCTCCCCGACCGCCGCGGCGACGGTTGCCGTCAGCGCCTCCGCCGCCCGCTCCATGCAGGCGATGTAGAGCCGTTCCTTGTTACCGAAGTAGTTGTAGAGGAGCGGCTTGGTGACTCCGACCTTGGCCGCGATCCCGTCCATCGTCACCGCCGCGTAGCCGCTCTCGGCGAACAGCGCGTGGGCCTCGGTCAGGGTCTGCTCCATGCGGTCGGCGCGGGGCAGCCGAGACCCGCTGTGGCCAATTGATACATCCATCGATGTAAAGGTTACCCGACTATAAATTGCGGGAAACGTGACAGCGCGCACACCGCTCGGCCGGCGAGGTTGTTTTTTCGCCCGCTATGCGGGTCAAAAGGCAACCTCGGGGTAGAGGAGGGGCGTGAGACGCGTGACGCTCGCGGCGATCTCGGTTCTCTTGGCGCTGGCGCTCGTCCCAGCGCTCGTCCTGGCGAAGCCGGGCTCGGGGGCGAGGCCGGGCTCGGGGGTGCGGGGGACGGTGCTCGACACGACCTGCGAAACGGGGTGCGTACCGGAATGCCCGCCGCCACCGAGCTGCCGCCGGGTCGAGGTCGCCTGTCCGCAGCAGGCAGGCGCCTCGATCGTCTGCCCGCTGCACCCGCGGCCGCTCGTCTGCACCCAGGCCGGCTGCCCGCCGCCGCCAGTCGAAACGCCGGATTTCCCGCCCTACGAAGGGACCGCGGCGACGGTGCTGATCAGGAGGACCGGCAGTGCCAAGGTCCTCGGCCGGGTGCCGGTCAGCGGCGGCAGGTTCACGGCCCACCTGGGGCCGGGCCGCTACGTGCTCCGCGCCCACGTCGCCGAACCGTGCTGGACCGGTAACCGGGAGGTGGTCGAGGTCGAAGCTGGCCGCTGGATCCCGCTGGTGCTGAGGGTGGGCGACAGCTGCGTCGCCCACCCGGGCGCGCGGCCGGCGCTAGCTGGCTAGCTCAGCTCGGTGCCGTCGTAGAGCTTCTGCACGTGGACGGCGCCGGGGGGCGCGGCTTCGATGCAGAGCTTGCAGAGGACGCACTCGTCGAGGTTCTGCTCGACGATCTCGACCCGGCCGCCGGCGTCGCTGAAGATGTCGACGGGGCAGACTTCCTCGAGCTTGGCGGCGAGGGCGGCGTCGCCGGCGACAGACTCCTCGACCTCGACCTCGATGAAGACCTTGTTCAGGGTGTCGACGACGTCGGCCATCAGGCGGGCGCTCCAATCTTTTCCTTGACCACGCCCGGGATCTCGTCGATCCGCTCGACCACGCGGATCCCGGCCGCTTCGAGGCGGGCGATCTTCTCGGTCGCGGTGTCCTCTTTGCCCTCGACGATCGTGCCGGCGTGCCCGAAGGACATGCCTTTCATCGCCTCGGAGTCCATGAACTTGCCGGCCATGAAGGCGACGATCGGGAGGCGCGAGTCGTTGTCCTGGACCCAGGTCGCGAGCTGGGCCTCCATGCGGCCGCCGGGCTCGGTGTAGATGACGATCGCCTCGGTCTGCTCGTCGGCCTCGAAGTAGGGCATCAGCTCGGCGTAGGTGGAGCCGATGATCGCGTCGCCGCCGATCGAGACCGCGGTCGAGACGCCGAGGCCGGCCTGGGTCAGCGAAGAGGAGATCTCGGTCGTCATCCCGCCGGAGCGGCTCATCACCCCGACCGGGCCGGGCTGGTAGGCCTTGGCGGCGTCTTTGGCCGGGCCGCCGATGCCGCCCATCTTGGCGACCCCGGGGGCGATCAGGCCGAGGCAGTTGGGGCCGATGATCCGAGCCCCCTCCATGTTCGCCAGCTCGACCATCTGGGCGACGTCGCCGCGCGGGATCCGCTCGGTGACGATGACGACGAGCTTGATCCCGCCCAGGACCGCCTCGAAGACGGCGTCCTTGGTGAAGGCGGGGGGGACGGTGACGACCGAGCCGTCGATCGGGCCGCCGTGGTGCTCCACGGCCTGGGCGACCGTGTCGAACACCGGCACCCCGTGGACTTCGCGGCCCTTGCGCCCAGGCGTCACGCCGCCGACGATCTTCGAGCCGTAGTCGAGGCACTCGCGGGTCAGGTTGACCGCCTCGCGGCCGGTGATCCCCTGGACGATGAAGGTGGTGTCGCTGGAGAGCAGGATGCTCATCGCGCCCTCCCCGGCTGTTCCTTATGGTCGTGTGGCGAGCAAAGGGAACAGCTCATGATGCGCCGCCCTGGATCTTCGCCACGGCCCGTCCTGCCGCCTCCCACATCGAGACCGAGCGATCGCAGTACTCGACCCCGTAGCGCTCGAGGATCTTGAAGCCCTCCTCCTCCCAGGCGCCTGGGATGCGGAAGATCGCGATCGTCTCGCCGGGATCCCGGCCGAGCTCGAGGCAGGCCTTGATGACGCCGCGGGCGACGATGTCGACGCGGGTGTTGGAGACGATCGACATCATCACCGCGATCTTCTCGACGCCGTCCTTTTCCAGCACCTCCTTGGCCAGGCCGCAGGCCTTGGCCACCGAGGGGTTGCCGCCGATCTCGGCGTAGTTGGCGGGCTCGCCGCCCTGGTTGATGACCGCGTCGGTCAGCGTCAGCGAGCCGCCGCCGGCGCCGATCACGAGGCCGAGGTTGCCGGTGAAGCCGTGGTCCTTGCCCTGGATCACGCCGCGGTGGTCGGCGGAGTCGATCGCCGCCACGTTGCGCTCGAATTCGCTCGGCTCGTAGGTCTCGCGGGTGTCGTCCTCGGCGATCCCGAGCTCGCCGCGGAGGAGCTTTTTCTGCCGGCCGACAGCCTCTTGCTCCATCTCCATGTGGGCATCGAGGGCGACGAAGCTGCCGTCCTCGAGCTCGGCTAGCGGGTTGATCTCGGCCAGGGTCATGTCGTACTCGCGGAAGAGGCGCGCCAACCGGGCGAGGATCGGCGTCGCCCGGTTCAGCGCCGAGCCGGTCACCCCGGTCGCGGCGATCGTCTGCTTGGCCTCGAAGTCGGGGATCGGGAGGAGGTTGGTGAGGTGGCCGCGGCCGACGTGGTCGGGGTGCTGCTCGGCGACCTCCTCGATGTCGATCCCGCCCATGTCCGAGAACAGCATCAGCGGCTTCTTCGCGGTCCCGTCCCAGACGACGCTCGCGTAGTACTCCTGCTTGACCTCGGCTTTGGGGTCGACGAGGACGCCGCGCGGCATCTGGCCGTTGATCTCGAGCTGGAGGATCTCCTCGGCCAGCGCCGCCGCCGCCTCGGGCGCGTCGGCGAACTTGACGCCGCCGGCCTTCATCCGGCCGCCGCTCAGCACCTGCGACTTGATCACCACCGGGCCGCCGATGTCCGCGGCCGCCGCCCGCGCCTCCTCGGCGCTGGTGCAGAAGCCGTACTTGGTGACGGGAATTCCCGCCAGCTCGACGATCTTGCGTGCCTCGTACTCGAAGAAGCGCATCCCGGGCGGGCACCCTATCCGACCGCCCGCAAAGGCGCCCGGCCGAGCGCCTTTGCGGGCGGTTCCCCCGTCGTCCTGTGATAATCCCCTTCCCGGCCCGGGTATTCGACGGGTCCTGAGAGCAATTGACCGTTCCCGTGCGCAGCGCCCTCGCCCTCGCCCTTCTGGGGGCGCTTCTGCTGGTCGTAAGCGGCTGCGGGGACACCGTGATCGACGAGGCCAAGACCGAGGAAGCGATCAAGGCGAGCCTCGAAAAGTCGCTTCATGAAAAGATCAAGACCGTCGACTGTCCGTCGAACGTGAAGGTCGAGGCAGGCAAGACCTTCTCGTGCACGGTCGACTTCCCCGAAAGCAACGAAGCGATTGCAACGTTGAAGATCCGCGATAGCGATGCCGACGTCAGCCTTGTCGGACTCAAAGCGAGCAAAGCGAACGCCCAGGACAGGGCGAACGAATAAGAGAGAGGCGAATGAGCGACTCGACCACCACGACCCCCGCGCTGACCACCAACCAGAAGTTGCAGCAGTGGGTGGGTGAGATCGCCGCCTTAACCCAGCCCGAGTCCGTGCACTGGTGCGATGGCTCCGCCGAGGAGTACGACGCTCTGGCCCAGGTCCTGATCGACGCCGGCACCTTCGAGCGGCTCAGCGACGCCAAGCGCCCCAACTCCTACCTCGCCCTCTCCGATCCCGCCGACGTCGCCCGGGTCGAAGACCGCACCTTCATCTGCTCCGAGCGTGAGGAGGACGCTGGCCCGACCAACAACTGGCGCGACCCGGCCGAGATGCGCGAGGTCCTCGACGGCCTCTTCAGGGGCTGCATGACCGGCCGGACGATGTACGTGGTGCCGTTCTCGATGGGCCCGATCGGCTCCGAGATCTCCGAAATCGGCGTCCAGCTGACCGACTCGGCCTACGTCGCCGTCTCGATGCGGATCATGACCCGGATGGGCAAGGCCGCCCTCAACGCGCTCGGGGACGAGGGTGAGTTCGTCCCCTGCGTGCACTCGGTCGGGATGCCGCTGGCAGAGGGGGCCGAAGATGTTTCCTGGCCCTGCAACGGCGACAACAAGTACATCGTCCACTACCCGGAGTCGCGGGAAATCTGGTCCTTCGGATCCGGCTACGGCGGCAACGCCCTGCTTGGCAAGAAGTGCTTCGCGCTGCGGATCGCCTCGGCGATGGCTCGCGACGAGGGCTGGCTCGCCGAGCACATGCTGATCCTCAAGCTGACCTCCCCCGAGGGCAAGGTCAAGTTCATCACCGGCGCCTTCCCCTCGGCCTGCGGCAAGACCAACCTGGCGATGCTGGTCCCGACCCTGCCCGACTGGAAGGTGGAGACGGTCGGCGACGACATCGCCTGGATGAAGTTCGGCAAGGACGGCCGCCTCTACGCGGTCAACCCCGAGGCCGGCTTCTTCGGCGTCGCGCCGAACACCTCGCACAAGACGAACCCGAACGCGATGGACACGATCGAGCGGAACACGATCTTCACCAACTGCGCCAAGACCGACGACGGTGACATCTGGTGGGAGGGGATGACCGGCGAGCCGCCGGCGCACGCGATCGACTGGCACGGCAACGAGTGGGCCCCGGGGTCCGAGAAGCCGGCCGCGCACCCGAACGCGCGCTTCACCACTCCCGCCGCCCAGTGCCCCTCGATCGCCCCCGAGTGGGAGGACCCGGCCGGGGTGCCGATCGACGCCTTCCTCTTCGGCGGCCGCCGGGCGACGGTGATCCCGCTGGTCTCGGAAGCCTTCGACTGGGAGCACGCGGTCTTCATGGGGGCGACGATGTCCTCGGAGACGACCGCGGCGGCGGCCGGCGAGGTCGGCAAGCTGCGCTTCGACCCGATGGCGATGCTGCCCTTCTGCGGCTACAACATGGCCGGCTACTTCGCCCACTGGCTCAAGGTCGGCGAGCGCGAGGGGGCGGTGCTGCCGCGCGTCTTCTACGTCAACTGGTTCCGCAAAGACGCCGACGGCAAGTTCCTCTGGCCCGGCTACGGCGAGAACAGCCGCGTGCTGGAGTGGATCTTCCGTCGCTGCGACGGCGAGGGCGAGGCGGTGGAGACGGCGATCGGACGGTTGCCGACCCCCGGCGACGTCAACACCGAGGGCCTCGAGATCTCCGAGCGGGCGATGCAGGACCTGCTCTCGGTCGACGGCGAGCTGCTGCGTGAACAGCTGCCACAGGTGAAGGCGCACCTCGCCCAGTTCGGCGAGAAGCTGCCGAGCCAGCTCGAGGAGCAGCTCGCCGCCCTCGAAGCGCGGCTGGCCTAACCGCCGGCCGCGGTCTCGTCCTGTGGCGCGGCGGGCGCGACGCCGTCCGCGCGCCGCAGGATGAACGCCTGACCAGCCCAGTTGAACTGGCGCCAGGGCACGAGCGTGATGCCCGGGTTTTGTTCGAGCCACTCGGCGGTGGCCTTGGCCTCGCCTTTGTCGGGGTCGCCTTTGAAGCAGAACCAGTCGTCGAAGAGGACGATCGCACCCTGGCTCAGGCGCGGCTCGAGGAACTCGAGGACGGGGACGGTCGAGGAGTAGAGGTCGCAGTCGACCCAGGCGATCGCCACCTTTTCCAGCGGGATCGAGTTGCCCGGCGCCAGGGTCGCGTCGTAGAAGCCCTCGACGATCTCGACCTCGGCGGCCGGGACCTTGGCGCGCCGCAGCCGTGCTTCGAAGGATTGGCGAGCGAAGCTGAACTCGCTGGCCTCCCAGCGGCCGGTGTCGTCGATTCCCTCGGTCTCGGGCAGCCCTTCGAAGGAGTCGAAGGCGAAGTAGCGTCGGTCGCGGGAGAGCTTGGTGCCGATCCGCCAGGCCTCGACGAAGGTGCGGCCCTGCCAGACGCCGAATTCGGCGTAGTCGCCGGGGATCTCCTCCGAGTGGGCGTAAGCGAAGGCGAGGGCGAGGACGCGCGCCGACTCGTGGCCGCTGGAGATCGCGCCGCTGCGCCGCAGCAGGTGCGCCAGGGGGTCGAGGGCCCGCCCCACTCGCGAAGCGGAGAAGGAGTCGATGATCTCCGCTCTGGTCAGGCCCTGCAGGGAGCCCTTCGCGAACCGCTCAGCCACGGGCGGGATTCTAAGCAGCAAGTCTGCCGGGCGGGCACCTGATTACGATGGTGGCAGTGGCTTTGCGCGTCGGCATCGATTTGGTCTCCGTGGCGGAGGTGGCCGCGACCCTGCGCGGCGAGCACCGCGAGCACTACCTGAAGCGGATCTACACCGAGCGCGAGGTCGACGCCTGCCGTGGGCCCTCGGGGCGGATCGAGCCCGAGCGCATCGCCGCCCGCTTCGCCGCCAAGGAGGCGACGATCAAGGCCCTGCCGGGGGCGGGGGAGGAAGTGCGGCTGACGGCGATCGAGGTCGTCGCCGACGAGTCCGGCCAGGTCGAGCTCGACCTCTCGGGGCGGGCGGCCGAGCTGCTCGCGGAGGCCGGCGCCAGCGCGACCGCGGTAAGCCTCACCCACGACGGCGGGTTCGCGGCTGCGGCTGTCGTCATCACGTAGGCTTCGGCGGCTTTTCCCACCCGCCAAGCACGGTTGCGCCCGGCCTAAAGTCGAGGGCCCCAGGGCGCCGAAAAGAGAACGGATGAAGGATCAAATCCGACAGGTAATCAGGGAGCACGCCCACCTCTCGGTCGACGTCGACACGCTCGGCGACGACGCCGACCTCTATCAGGCCGGGATGACCTCGCACGCGAGCGTCAACGTGATGATCGCGCTGGAGGACACCTTCGACGTCGAATTCCTCGACTCGATGCTGAAGCGCAGCGTCTTCGAGAGCGTCGACGCGATCGCCGGGGCGCTCGAGCAGGTCGGGGTGGCGGCATGAGCGTCACGGTCGCCGGCCGCGACCAGGCCCTGGTCGAGACTGCTCGCCGGATCGCGGCCGAGGTCGCGGCGCCCAACGCCGACGACGTCGACCGCAACGCCCGCTTCCCGCGCGAGGCGGTCGAGGCGATGCGCGATGCCGGTGTCCTCTCTTCGCTGGTCCCGAGCGAGCTCGGCGGCGGCGGCGCCTCTTTCGAGGCGGCTGCCGAGGCCTGCTTCGAGCTCGGCCGCAGCTGCGCCGCCAGCGCGATGGTGCTGGCGATGCACCAGATCCAGATCGGCTGCATGGTCAACCATCTCGAGGGCTCGCCCTGGTTCGAGGACTACTTGCGCGAGGTGGCGGCCGAGCAGCGGCTGGTCGCCTCGATCACCTCCGAGGTCGGCACCGGCGGCGACATGGGCAAGTCGGTCGCCGCGGTCTCCGAGCCGGCAGACGGCATCGTCAGCTTCGAGAAGCAGGCGCCGACCGTCTCCTACGGGGACCACGCCGACGCCTTCCTCACCACCGTCCGCCGCGCGCCCGACGCCGAGGGCGGCGACCAGGTGCTGGTCCTGACCAAGCGCGAGCAGATGGAGATGGAGCCGCAGGGAACCTGGGATCCGCTGGGGATGCGCGGCACCTGCTCGCCCGGCTTCGTCGCCCGCGCCACCTTCCCCACGGAGCAGATCCTCTCGACTCCCTTCGCGCAGATCTCCAACGAGTCGATGACGCCGCTCTCGCACGTGCTCTGGTCGCACGTCTGGCTGGGGATCGCCACCGACGCCTTCGACCGCGCCCGCGCCTTCGTCCGTGCCGCCGCAAAGCGCAAACCAGGCGAGCCGCTACCGGCGGCGATCCGCCTCTCCGAGCTGATGAGCGAACTCTCGCTGCTGCGCGCCGAGGTCTCGCTGGCGCTCGAGGAGTACAGCCGTCTGATCTCCTCCGAACGCGCCAAGCTCTCCGAGATGGCGACGATCCTGCGCTTCAACAACCTCAAGATCGCCGCCTCCGAGCAGGCGCCGGTGGTCTGCCAGGGGGCGATGGCCGTCGGCGGCATCGTCGCCTACAAGAACGACACCCCGTTCAGCGTCGGCCGCCACCTGCGCGACTCGATGTCGGCCTGCCTGATGGTTGCCAACGAGCGCATCCACAAAACCGACGCCAGCCTGCTGCTGATCGCCAAGGAGGTCTAGCTCCATGGCCGAGTTCCGTCCCGGGGACCCGGAGCAGACCGCGTTCCTGCAGGAGCTGCTCGACGCGCGGCTGCTGATCGACAGCGGCGTCCCGGGCGTCTACGGCCGCGGCGAGCAGTTCGAGCGGGTGCGGCAAGCCTTCGACGCGCGGGTGACCGCCGTGGCCGCCCTCGATGTGCCCGAGCGGATGGCCTTCCCGCCGGTCCTGCCGAAAAGGCGGATCGAGGAAATCGGCTACCTGAAGTCCTTTCCGCACCTGGCGGGGACGATCTTCTCCTTCGCGGGCGACGAAGATCAGGCCGCCGAGCAGGAGGCGCGGGCCGAGCGCCACGACGACTGGAGCGAGTTCCAGTCGCAGACCGACCTCTGCCTGACTCCGGCCGCCTGCTACCCGGTCTACCCGGCGATCGCCGCCCGCGGCAAGCTCGCTCCAGGCGGCGTGATGGTCGATGCCGGCGGCTCCTACGTCTTCCGCCACGAGCCCTCGGGAGACCCGGCGCGGCTGCAGATGTTCCACCAGCGCGAGATCGTCCGCATCGGCGAGCCCGACACGGTCGCCTCTTGGCGCGACGCCTGGCGCGACCGCTCGGTCGAGCTCCTGCGCGGGGTCGGCCTCGATGCCTCCTTCGACGTCGCCAGCGACCCCTTCTTCGGGCGCAGCGGCCGGTTGCTTGCCCGCAGCCAGAGATCGCAGGCGCTGAAGTTCGAGGTCCTGATCCAGATCGCCGGGCCGGAGCCGACCGCGGTCGCCTCCTTCAACTACCACCAGGACCACTTCTCCGCCGTCTACGGGATCGAGGTCGACGCGCCCGACCGCACCGCCCACACCGCCTGCCTCGGCTTCGGCCTCGAGCGGATCACGCTGGCGCTGGTGAAGCAGCACGGCCTCGATCAGGACCGTTGGCCGGCTGCGGTGGTGGAGGAGCTGGGGATCTGATGGCGACGACGCCCGCCGGGATGGTCAGCCTGCTCGGGCTCGATCCGGGGGCCTACGAGCGTCACTTACTCCACGGTCCCGACCGCGACTACGCGGAAACGAACTGCTACACCGACATCCTGATCGAGCTCGTCCACGCCCGCGGCGACGAGCCGCTGGCGATGATGGGGTGCGTCCTCGCCGTCGACTTCGAGGGCGACCAGTGGACCTTCTTCAAGCCACGGCCCGAGGACGTCGAGCGGCTCTACGGGATCGACATCCAC
>DASXFL010000096.1:0-5714 GCA_036489595.1 Solirubrobacterales bacterium | reverse complement strand
CTGCGCCTCGGCGTAGTGGGGCGCCAGCGCGCGCTGCCAGTCCTCGAGGTCGGCCCACTGGGGGTCGCGGAAGAATTCGGGCGGCGGCACGTAGAGCGTGTTGGCGTAGCCGAGGCTGCCGCCGCCGACCCCGCAGCCGCTGACCACGGCGACGTCCTTGAACTGGGTGAGCCGGAAGATCCCCTTCAGCCCCAGGCGCGGCGCCCAGAAGTACCGTCGCAGGTCCCAGGTCGACTTCGGGAAGTCCTCGTCGCGGAACCGTTTGCCGCACTCCAGCACGGCCACCGAGTAGCCCTTCTCGCTCAGGCGCAGGGCGGAGACCGAGCCCCCGAACCCGCTCCCCACCACGATCCAGTCGTAATCGAACTGGCTCACCAGCCAGACACTAGCCGGCCGGACGTGACGGGTGTGGATTTCGGCTTAAGACGCTGCCTCGGGATCCGCGTCTGCGGCGGGCGAGTGCGGGGCCGAGCGCGGGTGGGACGCAGGGAGGCCGAATGGCAGCGCCATCTGGCCAACCGAGGACGCCGCCCCATGAAGTGCGCCCCGCGGCGCCAGGCGCCGGGGCGTCGAGAAGCGCTTCTAAGCCTCGCCCGGCTCGAGTGGGCGGAAGTCCGAGGTGCGGGCGCCGCAGACCGGGCAGAACCAGTCCTTGGGGATCTCCTCGAAGGCCGTGCCCGGCGGGATGCCGCCGTCCGGATCGCCGATCGCCGGGTCGTAGATGAACCCGCAGCTTTCGCAGATCCACAACGTCGCGTCCTTGGTGCTTGCCTCCATCCCTCGCTCCAAATTCCCCTTATTTGGGATCGAAGCTGACGGCCACCGGTTCGCGATCGCCTTTGTCTTCGAGCTCGAAATACTGGCGGGCGGTGAAGCTGCCCTGGTTGGCGATGATCGAGCCCGGGAACTGCTGGATGTCGGTGTTGTAGGACTGGACGTTGGAGTTGTAGATCCGGCGCGAGGCCTGGATCTCGTCCTCGAGCTCGGAGAGGTTGCGGCTCAGCTGCTGGAAGTTCTCGGTCGCCCGCAGGGTCGGGTAGTTCTCGGCGACCGCCCGCAGGTCGGTCAGCGCGCCACTCAGGTTCGACTCGGCTTTGGAGGTGTCGTTGACTCCCTGCGCCGACATCGCCTCGGCCCGCGCTTTGGTCGCTTTCTCGAAGACCTCGCTCTCATGGGAGGCGTACCCTTTGACCGTCTCGACCAGGTTGGGCACGAGATCGTGGCGCCGTTTCAGCTGCACGTCGATGCCGCTCCAGGACTCGTCGACTCGGTTGCGTGAGGCGATGATCGAGTTGCGCTTGGAGATGTAGTAGAAGACCCCGAGAAGGATCAGGACTACGACGACGATGATGACGATGATCATTTGCGCTCCTGGTGGTCGGACCGGTCTGCGCGCATCATAGATGGGAGCAAAGCAAGAAGCCGAAGGTTGGTCCACGACCGTCCAGGCGTACGGTGGGCGGCACGACCTCCGCTACGAGCCGGTGGGCGGGATCAACCCGGTCGATGCGCCGGTGGCGCTCTGCGTCGGCGGCGTCAACCGGCTCACCGGACAGCTCGCCGAGGGCTTCTGGGGCTCCAGCTGCGACGCCGACGAAAAGGAAGTCGGCGGCCTCTTCAACAAGGCGATACTGCCGACCGCGCTGCTCGCCAAGGCCCATATGCCGGACCTGGCGAAGGTGGTGCCCGCCTTCAACGTCGAGTCGCTGGAGGGCGCGGAGCACGTCACCCAGCGCGTCTCGCGCAAGGTCGAGTTCGAGTCGATCGACTTCAACAATCGTTTCTGGGCGACGGTGCCGAAGGAGTACGACCCGGTCGCCCTGCGCGAGCTCTTCAGCCCAGGCTTCCTCAGCTGGGTGACGACGATGAGCGGTGAGATCGACTTCGGCGTCAACGACCGCCAGCTCTGGTTCATGTGGCGATTGAAAGAGCGCAGCGAGGAGGAGCTGAAAGCGGCGCTGAAGAACGCCGGCCAGCTGTTCCGGAGGCTGCAGGCGGAGATGGAAGAGAGCGGCATCCACACCTACCCGCCGGGCCCCTGGCACGCCGGGCTCGAGCCGTTCCCGGACGTCTGAAGCCCCAGATCAGCGCGGGTAGTCCGGGTCGTCGGGGAGCAGTAGGCGGGCGTCCTCGCGGGTCCCTACGACCTTCGGCAGGATCGGCTCGACAGTACCCTCGCGGTAGGCGGCGATCACCGCCTGGGAGGTCCGGTGCTCGGCGAGCAGGCCGAGCTGGGTGAGGGTGGGGAAGGCGAGAATGATCTCGCCGCGGTCGGCCGCCTCGACTGCCGCCGCGGGCTCGAACCAACGGGCCTCGACCGTCTCCACACCGTCCGCCTCGGGCGGGGCGTGGGCGGGAGCGAGGGCGAGGTAGAAGCGGGCGTCGAAGCGGGTGGCGACGACCTCGGGCGTGATCCAGCGCGAGAACAGGACCAGCTCTTCCTCCGGCGGCAGCTCGATCCCGGCCTCCTCCTGCAGCTCGCGCACCGCGCAGGCGCGGGCGCCGGCTTCGCCCTCGCCATCTGCCTGGTCAACCGAGCCGCCCGGGAAGACCCAGACGCTCGGCATGAACCGCGCCTCGGCGCTGCGCTTCAGCAGCAACACCTCGAGCGCCCGCTGCCCGTGCTTGCCGCCGCGGCGCAGGAGGACGATCGAGGCCGCCTGCCGCGGCTCCGACGGCGGGCCGAAGTTCGGCATCTCCGCCGGCCCGAGCCTCCGCTCTTCCTCCCTCCGCTCCTCCTCTGCCATCCGACCACCCTACGCCCACTCGAGGTTGCCTTTTGCGCCGCATGGCGGGTGAAAAGGCAACCTCTCGTGGGGCCGGAGCGCGGCGTGGCAGGGGGCGGCTCAGGTGAGGGCGCGCTCGCGGGCGCGGCGGGTCCAGGCATGGCCGGCGAGCCAGGCGAGAAGCAGGAGCAGCATCAGCGGCGCCAGCACCGCGAAGCCGACGATGACGACACCGGCGGCGACCGAGAGCAGGTGGCCGGCGTCGCCGAGGGCCTTGCCGGCGCCCCAGCTGTCGCCGCCGGACGCGCCGGGAGCGAGGGCGCTCTTGCCGCCGACGATCTTCACCGAGACCCGCGAGAGATCGGCCCGCTGGTGGAGGTGGGAGAGCTTCGACTTCAGGTGGGCGGCGTGGTGGCGCTCGGAGTCGAGCTCCGCTTCGACCACTTCCCGTTCCGATTCGGTGGTCGCTTCGGAGAGCTGGGCAAGCAGGCCTTCGATGCGAGCTTCGGAGTCCTGTAGCCGTTCGGCGGCGCCGACCGTCGGCGCGGTGATGTCGTTGGTCGTCTCGTGCCGGTCGATCACCTCGCCGATCTGCGAGAAGGCCGCCATCGCGTCGTCGACCTTGCCGCTCGGGATCAGCAGTTCGAAGCTCGCTTCGGCCTGGGTGCCGCTGCCGTTCTGGGTGGAGGAGTTGAGGACGGTGCCCCCGTAGCGGTGGACGGCTTCGAACACTTGCGAGGAGGCTCCGCCGACTTCGTCCGGCTTGGTGCCGATCGTGATGTCGGCTGCGTGCTCGACCTGGCGGTGCGACTTGGCGAGCGCGGCGGGGCCGTGGACGGTGCGACCGCCAGCGGTCTCTGGTGCTTGCATTTCGGCCCTGGTCGCTGCTTCTTCTTCGCCTCCGACCGATGCTTCGCCGCCACTCGCGTTGGGCGCCGCCTGGAGCGAGGGGCCGCTCTCGGACCCGCTCCCGGGCGCTCCGGGTTCGCCTCCGCCGCCGCTCGAGACGACCACGGTCGTCACCAGGGCGATCAGGACGATCGCGGCGAAGCCACCTAGCGCCAGCCGGCCCGGCGACCGGGCTAGGAGGTGCGCCAATGGGCTCGAGCGCCGCCCGCGCGAGCGCCGCGGGAAGCCCGCGGCGGCGCGCTGGTCGAGCTCGGTGGCGAAGGCCGGGCTCGGCTCGGGGCGGAGCGAGTGCAGGGCAGCAGCAAGCTCGCTGTCGCCCATCTCGCTAAAGGGCTTCATCGCATGCCTCCCTCAGCTTGGTCACGGCTCGGTGCAATCTGGTGCCGGCGTTCGACTCGGAGATGCTGAGGACCGAGGCGATCTCGGCGTTGGCGAGGCCGGCGAAGAACTTGAGCGCGATCAGCTCGCGGTCGCGGGGCGCCAGCGCGGCGAGGCCGGCGCTGAGCGCGAGCCGGCGCTCGCTCTGCTCCGCGCTCTCGACCGTCGGGACGGCGTCGACGTCCTCAGGCTCGGCCGCCAGCTCCGTCTGGCGACCGCGGCGGCGGAGCTCGTCGAGGGCGGCGTTGCGGGCGATCCCGAAGAGCCAGGCGCGCGGCTCGCCGCGGCGGCGGTCGAAGCGGGAGCGCTTTCGATAGGCGCGCTCGAAGGCCGCGGCGGTCACTTCCTCGGCCGCGGCCGGGTCGCGTAGCAGGCCGGCGACGTAGGCGTAGACGTCGTCGCGGCTGGAGCGGTAGAGCTCGTCGAAAGCGAGGTCCGCGTCGCGGGGCTGCTCGGTCGGCTTCGCCACCAGTGCTCCAGCCTGGCTCATGTCGTTACTACGACCGAATCGCCTCCCCATCACAGGGCATCTTCCCGGCCTGGGAGGGGAGAGTTGGCCGGGCTGTGCCCTTTCCCCCGGCGAGGGGGTGGGGCCTACGCGGTTTGGGGCGCGGGCAGGGAGGCGACGGCGGTGCGGATCGAGTCGGTGGTGATCGCCAGGAGCTCGCGGAGCTGCGACTCGGTGATCGCCAGGGGCGGGACGAGGACGATGGTGTCGCCGAGGGGGCGGACGATGGCGCCGCACCGGCGCGCCTCCAGGGTCACCCGGTGCCCCAGCCGCAGGTCCGAGTTGTGCTCGCCGAGGTCGATCCCGATCATGAAGCCGCGCCAGCGCACCTCGGCCACCTCGGGCATCGCCTCCACCGTGGCCAGCAGCTCCTCGAGCAGGCGGATCTTCGGCTGCATCGCCGCGATCGTCCCCTCCTCCTCGAACACGTCGAGGCTGGCCAGGGCCGCGGCGCAGGCGAGCGGGTTGCCGGTGTAGGTGTGACCGTGGAAGAAGGTTCGCTGCGCGGCCGGGGCGCCGAGGAAGCCCTCGTAGATCTCCTCCGTGGTCAGGGTCGCCGCCAGCGGCAGGTAGCCGGCGCTGATCCCCTTCGCCATGCAGAGCAGGTCGGGTGCCACGTTCTCCTGCTCGCAGGCAAACATCGTTCCGGTCCGGCCGAACCCCGTCGCGACCTCGTCGCAGATCAGCAGCAGCCCGTGCCGGTTACACAGCTCGCGGACCGCGCGCAGGTAACCCGGCGGGTGGACGATCATCCCCGCAGCCCCCTGCATCAGCGGCTCGACGATCACCGCCGCGACCTCGCCGGCATGCGCGGCCAGCACCCGCTCCATATCGGCGGCGTCGCCGGGCTCGGCCGCGTGGGTCTCGAACAGGAGCGGCCGGTAGGTGGCGTGGAAGAGGTCGATGCCGCCGACGGAGATCGAGCCGATCGTGTCGCCGTGGTAGGCGTCGCGAAGCCGCACGAAGCTGGTGCGGCCGCTCTCTCCCCGCTGCTGCTGGTACTGGAAAGCGATCTTCAGCGCGATCTCCGCGGCCGTCGCCCCCGAGTCCGAGTAGAAGACGCGGGTCAGGCCGGGCGGCGCGATCTCGACCAGGCGCCCGGCCAGCTCGGTGGCGCCCGGGTGGGAGAGACCGAGCATCGTCGAGTGGGACAAGCGATCGACCTGTTCGTGGATCGCCCGGTCGATCGCCGG
>DASXFL010000001.1:0-9120 GCA_036489595.1 Solirubrobacterales bacterium | reverse complement strand
CAAGTTCTCGATATCAGCGCGAACGAGGACGAGGGCCGGGGGGGGAATCCGGACCAGCCGGGCACTTAGCGGACGAGATGGACGCGAGCGGCGAGAGCTGGACGACCCGGGACGACGACGTCGCCATGGAGTCGGCGGTGCTCCAGCGCGTCCTCGACGTGCATCCGGCACGGTTGACGATCTCCGAACTGACTCGCGAACTGGCCGGCGAGGAGGTCGACTTCGGGACCCGGGATGCGATCGAACGGGCGGCGCGCGATCTGTCGGGCGTTGGGCTGGTGCATCTGGTCGACGAGTTCGTGACGCCGACGCGGGCGGCGTTGCGGTATGCGGAGCTGCTGGATCGGTAGGACGGGCGGGGCGGGGCGGCGCCGGGCGCTTTCCTAGGGATCGGGGGGTTTGGCGGGGAGGATCGCCGGGGGACCAGCCCCCCTCTTTCTCGAGCTTCCGAGGGACGGGCGTGTTCGGCTGGCGACGGGAGGGGGTCCGGCGAGAGGTTGCCTTTCGGCCCGGTATGCGGGCTAAAAGGCAACCTCATGGGGATGGCCGGCCCGCACGGTCCCTCGTAAGCTCGAAGGAGGGATGGAGCCTTGGCCGATGCGATTCGTTGGGCGATCGCCCCGCCAAACCCTGATCCCTAGCCGTCCTCCTCAAACCACAAACCGATCCAACGGCACCATCAACCGCTCTCCCAGCTCCCCCGCCGCCCTCTCCCCCTCCGGATCCTCCTCAGCATTCCCCGTCACCAGCACCACCTCGGTCGCCGGATAGCTGCGGATCAGGTCCTCGACCGCCTGCACCACGTCCTCGTCGCCCACCCGCGCCTCCGCCTCGACCCCGGCCTTGGCCAGCGAGGCAACGCTGACGACGAGGTTCTCCTGGGCGGTGCGGCGGGCGCCCTCGAGGTCGGAGGCCCAGCGGGCGAGGAAGCCGATTCGCACCGGCGCCAGCACCATCACCGATTCGGCGCCTGGGCGCTCGACGGCGGGGCCGGCGAGCTCGGCGGTCGCGGCGGCCGTCTCCGGATCCTCGATCGGGCGGGCGACGACGATCAGCAGGCGGCGGCCCGGCGGCGCGCCGGCGCCGATCGCGCCGCGGGGGCGCTGCTTGACCGCGAAAAAGACGACGACCACGGCGGCGAGGGCGCCGACCGAGACGCCGATCCCCGGCCCCCCGAGCAGGAAACCGGCGACGATCGGGACGGCGATCGCGGCGACGAGAAGCGGCAACTTCCAAGGTGCCACCGCCCAAGATTGCCACGCGCGACCGCCGCCCGCGCTCGCTAGGTGCTACCGATCAACAGCCCTTCATGATCGCGGTCGGCGTCAGCCGAGCACTCGCCTTGCTGATTCGCACGTTTCCTCCCCCGTTGCTTTTGCTGGTTACCCCACGCCGCCCTTTGGCAGCGGTGCAAACAGGCGATTACGTTAATGCGTTTCATCAATCAAAGTCAATGCACCAGATGTGGATGACTAAACGGATAGTTGATTACCGGTATAGATTTTCTTGAGCTGCCGGCTTTAGAGTGTCGGAATCGGCCTCAAACCCTGTTAACAACCGAAAGAAGCCCCCCCATGCCCAGGAGCAAACAAAAAGACGACGTCGAACAGATCGTCGCCAAGGCATTCGCGCATCCGCTCCGAGTTCAGATTTTGATCATTTTGAACGAGCGGGTCGCGAGTCCGAACCTGCTTGCGCAGGAGTTGGACCAAAGTTTGAATCTGGTCGCCTACCACGTTCGGGTGCTCGAGAAATACGACTGCATCGAGCTGGTCGACACCAAGCAACGCCGCGGCGCAACGGAGCACTTCTACCGTGCGACCCGCCGCCAATTCCTCAGCGACGCCGAATGGTCACGAATGCCGGAAATCCTGCGTCCCGCCGTCTCCGGCGCGATCCTGCAGTCGATCTTCGGCGATATCGAGGAGGCGGTGAAATCCGGGACGATGGACGAGCTCGACGACGTCCACGTCAGCCGCACGCCGATGATCGTCGACGAGCAGGGCTGGGAGGAAACGGCCAAGCTGCTCGAGGGGACCCTCGACCGACTGCTCGAGATCCAGACCGAGTCGTCCGCCCGGCTCGCCAGCGGCGACCAGAAAGGGCTGCTCTCGAAGGTCGAGCTCCTGCACTTCAAGTCGCCGGACTCCGAGGACGGCAAGGCCGAGGCGCAGAAGGCGGCGTCCCAGGCAGCGGAGACCGACTGACCCCTTCCTCCTCCCCCACACCCCCACGCCGGGAGGCGGCGGCGCTCAGCGACCGAGTGGCGCCGCCGCCTCCGGCGTCGCGACGACGAAGGAGAAGCTCTCCTGCAGGTAGAGGGCAACCGCGTCGGCGTCGTGGTGGTCGTAGCCGATTGCCAGGTCCTGGCCCGACTCGAACAGGAAGTCGCCGCCGCGGAGGCTGACCACGACCGCCCCCTCGACCCCCGGCGCCCAGACGATCGGGCCGCCGATCAGGATCTTCGCCAGGTGGTCGAAGAGCGGGTAGCCGCCGTGCTCGGCGGTCTCGATCACCCGCGTGTACTCCTCCGGGCTGAGGGCGAGGCCGTAGGGACCGCCGACCCCGGCCGCCCGCACCGACTCGACCGCCCGTGCCACACAGCGCGGGTAGTCCTCGGCCACGCCCAGCGCCACCGGCGCGAACGGCGAGGCCTCGGCGATGCCGACGATGCCGGCGTCGGCCCAGCCGTGGAAGACGGCGACGTTCTCGCAGGTGGCGATCCGCAGCGCCGCCTCGTCGAGCGGCTCGAGGTCGGCGTCGACGGCGTCGCGGTCGTCGGCCGCAAGCTCGGCGCGCTCGATCGAGAAGTCGGCCCGCAGCTCGACCAGTGGCAGCACCCGCCGGCGCAGCCCGGCGACTCCCTCGCCGTCGGGCGGCGACAGCTCCTCGGTGCGGCCGAGGTTGGTCGCCGAGTGCTCCCAGCCGCGGGGCCCGGCGAAGTCGACCAGGCGACGGGCGGCAAGCGGCCCGTGCAGTCGCTCCCGCGCCTCGTCGTCGAGCAGCTCCCAGTTGCCGTCGGAGAGCGGCGCGATCCCGCGCAGGAGGTGGTTCATCGCCCCTCCCCCCTGAGGCTGCCGATCCCGAGCGAGCCGTCGCCGACGGTGGCGCCGCCCGAGCCGGCGCCGACGTTGGCAGCGGCGCTGCCCTCCGGCGGCGCGTCGGCGCCGTTGCCGACGTCCTCGCTGGCGGCCTCCGCGGCCTCGCCGTTCTCGACGATGTCGCCGCCCTGGAAGAGCACCCCTTCGGCGATCGCGCGCCAGCGTGGAGTCCGCCGCAGCAACGCCTCGAGGTCCATCGCGAAGTGCTTGAACTCCTCCCCCTGGGCGTCGGCCATGATCGCCCGCGCCTCGGCGTCGCGCTCGACCGCCAGGCGTTGCTGGTACCAGCCGATCGCCTGCGACTCCTCTTCGAGCGAGGCGCAGAGCCGGGCGAAGGTGCGCGTCTCCGCCGACAGCTCCTCCGGCGGCTCGTGGTACTGGTCGAAACCCATCTGACCTCCTTGGTGGCAGGACGGCTGGCCCGTTGTCAGGGCGAGACTACCCCGCGGGAGCGTTCGCACGCCCGGCAGCTCCGGCCGGCGCCGGTTCGCACGGCTCGAACGGCCGCGCGAAGAGGTCGTACGACTTGCGGATGGCGCTGAAGTCGAGCTCCTTGGCCTGTTCGCAGAAGCTCGCGGTCGGCAGTTCGTACTCGGCCTCGAAGACCGCCTTGCCGGCGCGGACGAAGGGCGAGAACTTCGCGCATTCGTCGTACTGAAAGCACTGCTCGACGATCGCGAAGTCGAAGTCACCGACCAGCTGCTTCACCTGGTCGGGGTCGTTCTTCAGCGCCACCGCCATCCCCCGCCGGTGGACCTGGGCGGCGATCCACCGGTTGAAGCGGAGCTGGTCGGCGGCAGTGATGTCGAAGCCCGTCTTGTTTTCGAAGCCGGCGAGGTTGTCGGGCTCGACCGCGTCGAAGCCCTTGCGCGCGCACATCGCGATCCGCCGTTCGAGCGGCTTGCGGAACAGCCGGTAGCGGGAGACGTCGAGCCAGCGCTCGTTCGGGAAGCCTTCGTAGCGACGGCCGATCACCTTGCGCGGGAACTCACCGCGGTCGGGCCGGTAGCTCTCCCAGCTGCCGACGTCGAGGTAGCAGATCGCCTTGCGACCGCTGGCGTGCAGGGCGCCCACCTCCACCCTCGTCGCTTCGAAACCGTCGATGTCGTAGACCGAGGCCGGGAGGTTCAGGTCGAGCCTTCCCTGCAGCTGCCATTGCCAGGCGGCGGTCCGCGGGGCGGGGTGCCAGATGCCCGCGGCGAGGGCCAACGCTGCTAAGAGCTTCACCATCTCCCATCGAGGGTAGACCGATGACGACCCCCGCTATGGTGTCGGTCAGGCGGCGTCCCCGCCGCCTGACGCTGCACGGCACCCGGGGGGTCCCGGGGGCTCTTTGGGCGGCGTCGGTGAGGACGTCCCGGCGCAAGGAACCCCAAATTGGCAGCGAGCGAGGACCACAAACCAGTTACCGATCCGGCGCCGGCGCCGAGTCCCGGCGACGGCCTCGCCAGCGAGAGCGAGCTTTGGCGCCGCTTCGCGGCGCGGCGCGACGCCGCCAGCCGCGAGGAGCTGGTGCGCCGCTACATGCCGTTCGCGAAGAACCTGGCGCTCCGATACCGCGGCGCCAGCGAGTCCTTCGACGACCTCCTGCAGGTCGCCAACCTCGGCCTCGTCAACGCGATCGATCGCTTCGAACCGGCGCGGGGCACCCCCTTCGCCGCCTTCGCCTCCCCGACCATCCTCGGCGAACTGAAGCGCCACTTCCGCGACCGGGTCTGGACGGTGCGGGTGCCGCGCGGCCTCCACGACCGCATGGCCGAAGTCGACAAGGCGACCTCGGGGCTGACGGTCGAGCTGCAGCGCTCGCCCTCGGTCGGCGAGATCGCCGAGCGGCTCGAGCTCGACCCGGCCGACGTGCTCGAGGTGCTGGAGGCCAACCACAACCGGCGCCCGCTGTCGCTCGACCGGCCGCTCGGCGACGAGGACGAGTCGCCGGCCTCGGAGTGGATCGGCGACGAGGACGACGGCTACGAGCTGGTCGAAGACAAGCTGACCCTGGAGGGGGTACTGCCGCAGCTCGACGAGCGCGAGCGGCTGATCCTCAAACTGCGCTTCGTCGACGACATGACGCAGTCGCAGATCGCCGAGCAGATCGGCCACTCGCAGATGCACGTCTCGCGGATCCTGCGGCGGACCCTCGACCGAATCCGCGAAGAGGTCGCCGAACGCGAGCAGGACTAAGCGTCGCGCGACAGAGCCGCTAGGCGGAGAGGGCGGCGATCCCGACCACCAGATACTCGCCGTCATCGTCGCTCTCGAGCCGCAGCTCGTCGGCCAGCGACTCCAGCGAGCCGCCGACCTCGGGCAGCTCGAGACTGCGGCGCAGGCTCTCGCCGCCGCCCGCCTCCATCGGACCGACCTTGAGCTCGACGCCGGCCGGCCCGTCGAGGATCGAGAGGCAGACGTGACCGTCGGGGAACCCGGACGGGGCGCCGGCGGAGATCGCGTCGCTAAGCAGCATCGCGTCGGAGATGCGGTCAACCGTGACGTCGTGCCGAGCGGCGAGCGAGGTCAGGGCGCGGCTGAGGATCGGCGCCAGCAGCTGCGGCGGCCCGACCCGCAGGTCGGTCGTCTCCGGCCGGCCCGGGACGGTGCTCGCCGGCACCGCGCCGTCGTCGCGATCGCGCGCGACGAGCGGCACGAACATCCGGATTTCGGTGCCGCGGTCGATCCCGCCCTTGATCTCGAAGCTGCTGGAGAGGGCGGCGATCAGGGTCAGGCCGAGCCGCAGGCTCGAGCGCTCGCCGTCGGTGCGCGGACGGATCCCCATCCCGTGGTCGCGGACGGCGACCGTCAGCCCGTTGTGGTCGGGAACGGCCTCGACCTCGAGCGGCCCGCCCTCCTCGCCCGGATAGGCGTGGACGACGACGTTCATGCAGGCCTCGGTCACCACCGTCTTCAGGTCGGCGATCCCCGGTTCGTCCATCCCGATCGACTCCGCCAGGCCGGCGAGGGCGTGACGGACCACCGCCACGTTCTCGGCGTTGGCGGGCAGAGACATCTCGAGCCCCGATCGATCGTCGTTGGTCGCGTTCACTGTCGAATGGGAGGGTTGCTGCTCCGCCATTGGGGCCGTGCCTCGACCTTTCTGCCTCTCGCCGCGAGCGAGCATAGCTTTCGGGCTCGCGATCGGTTTCTACCCGGCCGGGGTGCGGCAAAACGGGGCCTCCGACCACCCCCCGCTGCGATAGCATCGCCTGCGTGAGTCCAGGGTCTTTCGAGGCGTCGGCCAGCGAGCTCGAGGGTGGTCTGCGAGCGGTAGCCGTGCGGGGTGAGCTGGACCTCGGAACGGCACCCGAGCTCGAGGGCCCGCTGGAGGAGGCGGTGGCGGCGAACGAGCCGCTGCTGATCGACCTCAGCGACTGCGAGTTCATCGACTCGACCGGGATCGCGATGATCGTCCGCGCCTGGCAGCGGCTCGCCGAGGGCGACGGGGCAAGCCAGCGGGTGGTGATCTGCTCGGCCAACGAGCAGGTGCGGCGGGTGCTGGAGATCACCGGCCTCGAGCACTCGATTCCCGTGCACAAGAGCCGCGAGCAGGCGCTCGCCTCGCTGCGCGACGCCTCGACGGCGTGAGAGCCGTCACATAGGCGTCCGCCCGACCGGTACTCGTCGGTGCCAGTGGGTATGTAGGGACGATGCCTGCGCCACGCCGGAGATTGCCGCGCGAGCTGTTCGAGACGCGAAGCCACGCCTGGACCTCGATCGGGCTGGGCGAGGAGCTGGCGCCGAAGACCTCGCGCAAGGCGCTCGGCGGGCTCCTGGTCGCGATGCTGGTGCTGGCCGCGACCCTAGTCGTCTACTCCAACCGCGGCCGGATCGCCCCCGGTTACGGCGAGTGGATCCGGCTCGGCACCGTCGCCGTCCTGGTGCTGGTCGGCTCGGCCGCCGTCCACTGGCTCGGCAGCGCCTTCTCGCCCCGCCTCTACCGCCGCCTCGACCCGGCGACCGCCGGCACCGTCGGCTTCATCGTCCGCCTGCTGGCGACGGCGGCGGTGGTGATCGTGGCGCTGCGGATCGCCGGCGTTCAGGCCAGCACCCTGGCGCTCGGCGGCGCCTTCACCGCGGTCGTCTTCGGCCTCGCCGCCCAGCAGGCCTTGGGCGGGGTCTTCGCCGGCATCGTCCTGCAGAGCACGCGGCCCTTCCGGGTCGGCGAACGGGTGCGCCTGGTCGGTGGCGGCGCCGCCGGCTCGCTGGAGGGGACGGTCTCCTCGCTCGGCCTCTTCTACACCACCCTCAGCCAGGGGGCCGACCGGCTGAAAGTTCCCAACAGCGTCCTCCTCAGCCTGATCGTCGTCCCCCTCCGCGAGCCCGACAAGGTCGACGTCCGCGCCCACTTCACCGACGGCGCCAGCCCACAGCGGGTCGAGCAGAGCCTGCTCCGCTCGATCACCGTCCCGACCCGCTACCGGCCCAGCGTCTCGCTCGAGGAGATCGACCCCGACGGCGTCACCCTGCGGGTGCAGGCGACGCCGCTGCGGCCGGAGCACGGCTCGCAGCTGGCCGAGGAGGTGCTCGGCGCGCTCCGCGAGGAGACCGCCGAACGCCCCTCGCGGGCGGCCTAGCCCCAGGCCCTCCTCCGGGAGGGACTAGGCGAAGAGGGCGATCGCCAGGTTGATCAGGACCGCGATCGGGGTGCCGGTGAGCGAGAGGGTGCGGAAGAGCTTGGCGAAGCCGCCGCGGTAGCGGACCGACTCCATCAGGGTCAGGCCGACGACGTGGGCCATGTTGACGAGGGCGATCCCGATCGCGATCAGGATCGCGACGGCGACCCAGCCGTTGTCGGTGCTAGAGCCGCCGGCGGCGATCGCGGCGAGGATCGCGACGACGACGGTGCCGACGATGCCGACGATCATTCCGATGAGGTCTTTGCGGGAGAGCCCGGGCAGGTAGGCGGAGCCGACTTCGTGCTCGACGCCGGAGATCGTGCCGGCGCCCTGGCGCTCGACCTCGACCACCGCGTCATCGGCGCCGCCGTCGAGGACGACCATCCGCAGCGGTGGCTCCAGCGACTCTTTCGCGTGCTCGAACATGCCGCCTTCGAACCAGCGCCCTTGGCCCTGCTCGTACTCGAAGAAGATGACTTCGTCGGCCGGGGCTTTCAGCAGCGCGTCCTGGGCGGCCTGGATCGGATCGGGGTCGCCGACCTCCCCCTCGGCCTCGACCCCGTGGCCGCGCAGGTAGCTCATCGTCGCCTCCAGGCGCTGCCGCGCCTGTTCGCGCGGCTCGTCGATGTCGCCCATCGTGTGGTGCAGCGCGTTCGCCTCGACCGCCGGGACGACGACGCGGAGGGCGACCGCCTCATCGCCCGCGGAGCGCGAGAGCTCAGCTGCGGGCGCGTCCCCCGCCAGCGTGTCGGTAACGACCGCGATCAGCCTGCGCGCCATTCCCCCTCCTCTACTCGTCGGGCAGGATCTCTTCGTCCGGCTCGCCGTACTCGGCTTGCTGGGCCTCCTCGGGCTGGCCGGCGGCGCTGCCGGGAAAGCGGTGCTGGTCGCCGTGGCTGGCGATGTCCTCGAGGTCCTTCTCGGCCAGCTCGAAGCCCTCGGCCTCGCCCTCGCCGGCCTCGGCCAGCGGCTGCTGCGCCGGGTCGTCGCTGTCGCGCGGAGCGTCGCCGCCGATCCGCGAGGCTTCCAGCGCCGCCTCTTCCTCCTCCTCCTCGAGGAAGGCCTCGTCGCGCTCCTCGCCGGGGGCGGTCAAGCGGCCGCCCCCTGGGAGTCGGAGCCGCCGATGCGGCCGACCAGCCAGACGGCGGCGGCGCCGAGGACGGCGCCCAGCCCCAACAGGGTTGCGGTCCGCATCGGGTCCCGCTTCACCTTCGAAGCGGTGCCACGGGCGGTGTGCTTCGCCGTCGTCTTGACGGCCTTGCGGGCCAAAGTCGATTTCAGTGCCATGTCGGCCGGATACCCAGCTTGCCGCTCCTCCAATCGCGCCGCCCCGCTGCGTGATCGCGTTCGCCGGGCGCCGATAGCGGGTAGCCGGCGACGATGCCGACCACCGTGGTCCTCGACGTCGACGG
>DASXFL010000198.1:0-3612 GCA_036489595.1 Solirubrobacterales bacterium | reverse complement strand
CTCCCCGGGGGGAGGCGCGCCACCGCTGGCGCCGACGTCTCAGCCGCATCCTCGACGGCACCGAGCTGACCCTCTTGGCGGTGGTCGTCGCGGTCGCCGTGGCGATGTCGATCTGGCAGCCGCACGAGTTCGCAACCACCTCGAACCTCCAGAACATGGCCCAGCAGGGGGCGGTGCTGGCGATCGTCGCGATGGGCCAGATGTTCCCGCTCCTGGTCGGCGGCTTCGACATCTCGGTCGGCTCGCTGATCGGCGTCTCCAGCGTCGTCGGGGTCGAAGTGATGGTCCACCACGGCCTCGTCGCCGGTCTGATCGCCGGCATCCTCTCCGCCGGCGTCCTCGGGCTCGTCAACGGCTTCCTGATCGGCCGGCTCGGGCTGAGCCCGTTCGTGGTCACGCTGGGGATGCTCTCCTTCGCCCGCGGGCTCGCCCTGACCATCTCGGGCGGCGCCCCGATCACCGGCACCCCGGAGAGCTTCTCCTACTTCGGCGCCCACGAATACGGCTCGATCCCCGGCACCGTCGTGGTGATGGCTGCAGTCGCGATCCTCGTCCTGCTGCTGCTGACCGTCAGCCGCGCCGGCCTCTATCTCTACGCGACCGGCAGCAACAGCCGCGCCGCCCGCCTGGCGGGCGTCTCGGTCACCCGATACACGATGCTTGCCTACGTCATCTCCGGCCTGCTCGCCGGCGTCGCCGGGCTCGTCCTCTCCTCGCGCCTGGTCTCCGGGCAGCCGACCCTCGGCGACGGCTACGAGCTGCAGTCGATCGCCGTCGCGGTGATCGGCGGCGTCGCGATCGGGGGCGGCAAGGGCCGCCTCCAGGGGGTCCTGCTCGGGGTGATCTTCCTGACGATGGTGACCAGCGGCCTCAACATCGGTGGCGTCGACACCTTCGTCCAGCAGATGGTGATCGGCGCGATCATCGTCCTCGCCGTCCTCTGGGACCGGGTCCGGGTCGGCGGGGTCAGCCAGCTGCGAGGCCTGCTGCGGCGCGAAAAGGAGCTGACGGTGGGGGAGGGCGAGAGCGGATGAGCGCGGTGACGCCCTCCGCCGCGCCGCCGCTGCTCGAGCTGCGCGGCTTGACCAAGCGCTACGCGGGCACGGTTGCGCTCGACGGGGTCAGCCTGCGGATCGAGGCCGGCGAAGTCCACGCCCTGATCGGCGCCAACGGCGCCGGCAAGTCGACGCTGGTGAAGATGCTCGCCGGCGACCTCGTCCCCAGCGCCGGCGAGATCCTCCTCGACGGCGAGCCGTCCTCCTTCGACACCCCGCAGGACGCGCTGGCGGCGGGGATCGCGACGATTCCGCAGGACCTCGTCGTCGCCCCCGACCTGACCGTCGCTGAAAACATCGCCCTCGGCCAGGAGCAGCGGCTGGGATGGCTGCCGGGCTCGATCTCACGGGGCCGGGACGAGCGCCTCGCGGCCGCGGCGCTGGAGCGGCTCGGCGCCTCGATCCGGACCGGCGCCCGGGTCGGCTCGCTCTCCTTCGCCGAGCGCCAGCTGGTCGCGATCGCCCGCGCCCTCACCGCCGAGCGGCGAGTGCTGATCCTCGACGAGCCGACCGCGGCGCTGACCCATGACAGCGCCGCCCACCTGCACGGGGTGATCCGCACCCTGCGCGAGCAGGGCCACGCGGTGATCTTCATCTCCCATCGGCTCGACGAGGTCGATGCCCTCGCCGATCGGATCACGGTCCTGCGCGACGGCCGCCTGGTCTCGACCGTGACCCCGGCGACCGCCTCGATCGGCGATCTGATTCGGTTGATGCTGGGCCAGACCGGGGCCGAGCCCGTGCTGCGCGAGCCGGCGCCGCCGCGCCCGGCCGAGACCGCTCTCGAGGTCCGCGGCTTCAGCCACGACGGCGCCTTCAGCGACGTCTCCTTCGCCGTCGCCCGCGGCGAGGTGCTCGGCATCGCCGGCGTTCCCGGCTCCGGGCGCGACCAGCTGGTCAACGCATTGGTCGGGGTCGAGGCCGTCGACGCCGGCGAGATCCTGATCGACGGCCGCACCCGCCGCATCCGCTCGCCCGGACAGGCGCTTCGCCACGGGCTGATGCTGCTGCCCGGCGACCGCGCCCGCAACGGGCTGGCGCTGGAGCAGAGCCTGCGCGCGAACCTGGTGCTGCCGCCCGGCCACCGGGCGGCCACCCGCGGCCTCCGCCGCCACCGCCGCGAGCGCGAGATCGCCAGCTCGCTGCTGGGCCAGGTCGGGGTCAAGCCGCCCGACCCCGACCGCCTCGCCTTCGAGCTCAGCGGCGGCAACCAACAGCGGATGCTGGTGGCGCGGGCGCTCTACGTGCGGCCCAGCGTGCTGGTCGTCGACGAGCCGACCCAGGGGGTCGACGTCGGCGGCAAGGCGGCGATCCACGAGCTGATCAAAGGCTTCGCCGACGATGGCGCCGGGGTGATCGTCTCCTCCTCCGAAGTCGAGGAGCTGGAGGCGATCTGCGACCGGGTCATGGTCATGCGATTCGGCACCACGGTGGGCTGGGTTGAGCCCGCCGAGTACGGGGGAGAGCGCCTGCTCGAGCTGGCGCTGCCGTCCGAGGGAGCAGCGTCGACACACGAACAGGAGGACCGAGAACGATGAGGAGAGAGAGTCGAAATCCGCGGTGGCTGATCGCCCCGCTCGCCATCCTGGTGGCGTTGGCGTTGAGTCTGGGGGCGGCCGCTTGCGGTGGCTCCAGCAGCTCGACTTCGAGCCCGGAAACGGGGGCCGACACGACCGCAAGCGAACCGGAGTCCGAAAGCGACGGTGAAGGCGGCGAATCGCTGCTGATCGACGCGGCGCCGAGCAGCGCCGACCTGGCCGCCCCGGAACCGTTCGAAAAATACTGCTCCGAAACCCTTTCGATCGAAGAAGCCCTCAACTTCGAAGTGCCGAAAGCAAAAGAGTCCGGACAGTCGATCACCCAGATGCTGATCAGCCTGCAGGGCGAATACTTCATCTCCGCCGCCTGGGGCTTCCAGGAAGCGGCCAAAGAAGCGGGGGTCGAATCCTCGACCCTGGCGGCGGAAGGCTACGCCTCCCCCGACGTCCAGCAGGAACAGCTCGGTGACCTGATCCAGGGCAAGGCCAACGCTGTCGTCGTCCTCCCGGCCGACGTCAACGGCTCGGTGCCGCTGGTCGGGCAGGCGCAGGGCGCCGGCGTCGACCTCTCGGTCGCCGGCTCCCTGCTCAACAGCAACGAAGTCCCGCAGGCGGTGCAGAGCGACTTCGCGCTCGGGCAGAAAGCCGCCGACCTGGTCGCCGAAGCGCTGAAGGAAGAAGGTAAGAAGGGCGGCTCCGGCCTGATCATGGCGGGCCCGAAGCAGGCCACCTGGGCCAGCAACCGGCTCGCCGGCTTCGAAAGCCGGATCGCCGAAAAATACCCCGAAATCGAAATCGCGATCGCGACGAACCAGAACTTCGTCGACCCGACCGAAGGTCTGGACACCTTCACCGACGCCGTCCAGGCTCACCCGGACATCGAATGGATCTACTCGGTGGACTACAACCTGCTCGAAGCCCAGGGGCTGCCGGCCAACTACAAAGGCAAGATCCCCTACGTCGCGATGGGCCTCTACGGGACCTCGAAGGAAGCGCTCGAACAGGGCACGGTCAACTCG
>DASXFL010000166.1:0-29727 GCA_036489595.1 Solirubrobacterales bacterium | reverse complement strand
GTCGCTTCAATCCGTCGGAGTTTCGCTTTCCAGGGCGGTCGGCGGTCGCCTTGCGATCGGGAAGTTTCGTATTACAATTCTCTGGTGGATGTCCATGAGTCGGCACGAAAACACGGGGTGGACGATGAGGACATCGAGCATGCTGTTCAGAACGCGATGGCGATTGATGACCAGGATGACGACACGCGGTTGTATCTCGGCCCCGCGCGAAACGCTGAGTTGCTCGAGGTCGTCACGATCATTCGTGACGACGAGTCGGAGCTCGTGATCCACGCCATGAAAATGCGATCGAAGTACAGGCGACTGCTCCCAGGAGATTGACGATGGCGAAGAAGACCCATGGCAAGACGGCCAGCGGCAAGCCGATCACCGATGACTTGATCGAGAAGCTCGCGGAGAAGGCCCAGTCGGGCTATGACGTTGAGGAGACTCTTCGGCGTCGACCCGGAAGGCCGAGCATCGGTTCGGGGCCCGCTCGCGTGGAGTCGGTGCGGCTCGACCCGGAGCTGCGCTCGGCGTTGGAGCGGCGGGCCGAGAAAGACCACGAGGCGACGTCTTCGGTCATCCGGAAAGCGCTGCGCGAGTACCTCGCCGCAGGCTGAGGCACACTGGCCGCGCGAGACGTTCTGACGGCCCCCTTGCGCTGGTCTCATCCCTGTCACATCGCCTGCGCGATCCCGCTCCGGGAGCGGAAGCCCTTCGTCCTTTCAAGCCGAAGGTCGCGGGTTCGACTCCCGTCGGGCGCATCAGACGGCAGGGGCTCGTAGTGCCGATTGCGGCATCGCCTCTCCGGCCCTGACCCGGAAGACCGCTTCGATGGGCATCACATTTGGGCATCAATCGCTCGCGACCAGAGGCAGCGCTTGTTCTTGATCTACCAGCAATTGTCTGGGTTGATTTCGGTCGGCTCACTTCCCAAGGGCTCTCGATGGGGCGGAGCTACTACCTCATAACTCGTCGGTCTACGAAATGGACCTTCCTCTGAGAAACCGAAGGTCATAAGCGTCCCTTGCGCAACCTCACCTCGGCTCTAAGTGCTGGAGCTGCAGTTCCCGACCGGCACGAAGATTCGACTATCTTGCGCGAGCTTGAGACGTTTTTCACCGCTCAATAGAAATTGGCTCGGCGCTTTCGTCGCAGCGATGGCCCACCCGCCTCGCTGATTGGGGACGTTGCTGCGGACTCTCGGGGTTGGGCGTCGCGCTGACGCTTGGTGGTGTCGAGTCGGCCAGTGGGGCCGTTGTGCAGGGGTCGGCACGTCGGCTTGGACGTAGGCAGGGAGACCTTTGCGCGAACTGTGATTCGGTCAACCACGCTGATCTATTTCCCAATGGCGACGGTGCTCGAGTGCGACCGCTCAGGTGCACTCTGCGAGCAGAGGAGGGGCGCCTCAACCTCCTTCTCGCCTACCGGTGGATCTTCTCTCGCGCGGCCAGCCGCCGTGGAGCTCGGGTTGGCAGTTTTCTTCATGCCGGTTTCCGGTCAGCCGGCGACCGGAACTGCGCAGCATCGAGCGCCGCGTCAAGTCGGGCCAGGCCCTCTTCGGACGGCACCGCAATCCGGGCTATGCCGGCCAGACCGAAACTGGTGCAGTCACGAACGACGACCCTGTGCGGAGCCAGCGCCTCGCGGAGCCCCGGCGCATCGACCAGGACCCAATTGGCGGCTGAGGGCTGCGCTGTGAAACCGTGCTCGGCGAGCGTGGCGATCAATCGCTCACGCAAGACGGCGATGCCTTCGTGCCAGGCCGGCAGATCGACCGCAGCCAGGAGCTCAGGCAACGCAGCGGCAGCCAGCCCGCCCACAGACCACACCGGCTGGCGGGCGCGGCAACGCTCGACCAAGACGGGGTCGGCCAATAGGTAGCCGGCGCGGAGACCCGGGCACGCGAGGACCTTGGTGAGCGATCCGACGACCGGCGCGCCGTCGCCTCGGGTCCAGTGGCCGGTGGCCAGCGGGAAGAACGCCTCGTCCCAGACGTCGGCCGTCTCATCGGCACGCGCGAGGAGCCCACTCGGGCTGTGCGGGTTTGAACGCCACAACAGACTGCCCTCGCGGGGATGGAGGCCAAAGTCCGGCTCGATGACCCGGCCACCGATCTCTGCGGCGAGGAGCGCGATCGCCTCCGCCCCGCCGTTGGTCAGAAGCAGCCGGTCCGGATCGACACGCATCGCCGTCGCCAGCGCGGCCGTCGCATCGGTCGGGTCCGGATACGCGCGCAGCGCGTCGAGGTAGCTTGCCACGACCGGCGCCGGGTCAGGGGCGAGCGGGTTCAGCGACTGCGATAGGTCGAGGACATCGTTGGGGGCGAGGCCGAGCGCCTGGGCCACGGCACGCCCATCGCCTCCGTGCGGACCGGCCGCTGGGATCACCGGACTGCTCACCGGGCGGCCCACCAGCGTGCAAGGCCAAAGGCGGTGGTCGCGGCGGCGAGCGCTGCGCTCACGTCGCGCGAGAGGCGGACGGCGGCCTCGATGTCGCCCGGCTGGGCCGCTCGGCCCGTGCCGAGGACTGCGCGCTCCTCGACCGCCCCTTCATAGCTGTTGCGCCCGCCGAGGCGCAGCCCGAGTGCGGCGGCGAACGCAGCCTCCGCCACTCCAGCGTTCGGCGAGGGGTGCGCCGGCGCTTGCTCGCGCACCGCCACCCAGACCGGCCGGGCCGCTCGGGGTCGGACGAGTGCAACGAGCAGGGCAGTGATGCGCGCGGGGACCCACGCGAGGAGATCATCGAGGCGGGCGCTGGCCCACCCATAGTTGGTGTAGCGCGGTGAGCGGTGCCCGACCATGGAGTCGAGCGTATTGACGGCCCGGTACCCGAGCGCACCGGGCGCGCCGGCCACGGCGGCCCACAGGGCCGGGGCAACCACCGCGTCGACCGTGTTCTCGGCTACGGACTCTACGGTGGCGCGTGAGACCTCGCCGACATCGAGGTCGGTGGGATCGCGGCCGACCAGGGCGGGGAGGAGCGCGCGAGCCTGGTCGAGGTCTGCGCGATCGAGCGCGTGTCCGACTTCCATCGCGGCCCGACCGAGAGCCCGCCCCGCCACCGCTGAAGTGGTAGCGAGGGCGGTCGAGCGCACCGCGGCGCCGGCAGCAAGGCCGAGCGCCACACCGGCGGACGCGTGGAGGACGCCGGGCCCCTTGCGATCTCTGTGCAGACGCTGCTCCACGCGGGCCATCACGGACCCGAAAAGCACCACTGGATGGACGCGGCCGGGCGGCTCGGGAAGCAGCCTGTCGAGCCCGATTCCTGCGGCGGCGCCAAGTGGACGTGTCACTCCGGCCGGGATGCGGCGCGGAGGCGTCGAACGAGCTCTCACCGCACTCGGTGCGGTGAGGAACGAAGAGGCACGCCTCATAACGGTGGCCCTGCGGGTGGGAGCTCGAGCGCTCGCCCTGCAACGACGAGATACGTCTTGTCCGCTATCGCGGAGACGGCATGGTTGAGTTGACCGAGGGCGTCCCGGAAGTCACGACCCACTGCGCTCGACGGGTGCACCGCCAAGCCCACCTCGTCGGAGACGACCACGGTGTCTCCGCCACGCTTCCTCAGCGCCGCGCACAGCGCGTCGGTGCGCTGTTCCCTATCCGGTCCGCTACCAGCGCCGGGCCCAGCCAGCCAAGGGCCGAGCGAGTCGATCAAGACCGTGCCGCGGACGGATGCGAGGAGTCCGGCCAGGTCATTGCCCGCCTCGACGGTGCCCCACGAGGAGTCGCGGCGCTCGCGGTGTGCGGCCACCCGCGCCTCCATCTCAGGGTCGCCGGAGGGGTCCATCGTGGCGATGTAGGTGATCGGTGCGCCATGGCGCGCGGCAAGGGCCTCGGCCACCGCCGACTTGCCTGAGCGGGCGCCGCCGAGAACCAACGTGATCACGCCGGGGTCTCCATCCCAGCGCGCAGCGCCGCGTATACCGCGCGGGCAACCCGGGCCCCCCAAGTTGAACGGGGACCACCGAAAGGCTCGACCGGGCCGGATCGCGGACACAAGACGGTCACTGCATCCGTCGCGGTGCCGGTCCCCGGGATCCCATCGTCCAACAAAGCCTGAGCCTTGGCCTCGGTGACGGTGCACAGCAGGTTCGCTAGCGCAGCGTCAGAGTGGCGCACCGGAACAAACGCGACTATGTTGATCGTCCCCGGCAGCCCGGCCTCCGCTTGGGCCTGCGCCGGGTCCGCGCCCTCGGGGGCGGCGGCCCACTCCGGCGAGCTCAGGCCCACCGTGGCCTCGACCCTCACCTCCGGCTCGTCGTCGCATACGGCGACCCGGGCGACCTCAGCTGCCGTGAGCATCCCGACGCCGAGCCCGGCCAGCCGGAGCGACCGAGCGACCTCAGCCACATGGGAGTCGATGTCGCGCCGCGCGTAGCCGTTCGGCACTTGCACATTGAGCACCCAGTCGCGCACGCCTAGGCCACCACCCACCGGCGCCGTCGACAGAACCCGCATCGGCTCGCGCAAACGCCAGGCCAGGCAGGCCAGCGCCGGCGCCTCAACCTCTGGAAACGTCGTGAGCTCGGACGCGACTTCACTCACTCGAAGTCCTTCATCGTCGGCACGGCCCTTTCCTCGGGTGCTTCACCCTATGCAGCCCAGCCGTCGTGGGGATGATCCGACGCTCCGACGCGGCGCACTGTCCAATGCCCATCCTCGCCCTCCAGCTCGGTGAGCGACAGCGGCGCCGGGCGGAGCTTCCAAACCGCGGCGAGCGGTGCATCTAGCGCATGAACGACTGCGGCAGCGATCACGCCGCCGTGGGTGTAGGCGATAGTCGTTCCCTCGGTCTCCAACTGCGCGGCGAGCCAGCCGGCCACGCGGGCGGCGAATGCCGTCAAGGTCTCGCCGCCGTGCGGGGTGGCGTCGGGATCGGTCATCCATGCGGCCGCGGCAGTCGCGTCTTCCGCGTGTACCTCGGCGAGCGTGAATCCGGCCCAGGCACCGAAGTCACACTCGGCGAGCAGCGGCTCCGTCACCGGCTCGAGTTCGGCAGCGATGGCGGACTGGCGTGCGCGCCGGGCGGGACTGCAAAGCACAGACTCAGCTTCCGGGAGACGCCCCGCGAGCATCGTGGCCGCGGCCAATGCCTCGGCGTCGAGCGGCTCGTCGAGTGGAAACGCAGCGCGGCGGCTGGCGGCCGTCGGTGCGTGGCGGACCAGGATCAGTCGCCTCACGCTGAGATGGCGCGACGGACTGGGACGTAAATCACCGTGGACCTCCTTGAGATCGTTCGCCCCGCCGCCCTATGGGTTCGCACTTGACCGAGTCCCTTGACTACGGGAGGTTGCGAGAAGGGACGTGCCAGAGTATTCGGCTCGATGGCCGACCGCTTTCCACGTCCTCCAACCCCGACCGGCTACGACCCCTCTCGAGCAGCGGAGCGCGGAGCAGACCCGTTTTCGTGGCAGTACGAGGAGGAGCGACTCCGTGCCGTCTATCAGGTAATTGCCGAGCGTCGCGACGTTCGCCGGTTCCGCGCCGACGACGTGGACGACGAGATCCTCGAGCGAGTGCTTACGGCCGCTCACCAGGCACCGTCGGTCGGGCTGATGCAGCCGTGGCGATTCATCGTGATCCGCTCGATCGAGACTCGCAGCAGAGTGCGGTCGCTGGCACAGCGGGAGCGACTGCGGCAGGCCAGCCGATTCCATGAGCGGGCTCGTTACTTTCTCGACCAGAAGATCGAGGGTGTCGTCGAAGCACCAATCGGTATCTGCGTGTGTTGCGATCACGGCGAGGACGGCGAGGAGATTCTGGGGCGCGGCACGATCCCGGACACCGACCTCTACAGCACGGCGTGCGCGATCGAGAATCTATGGCTCGCCGCCCGAGCGGAGGGCCTTGGCGTCGGCTGGGTCAGCTTCTACCGCCCCGAGGAGCTGGGTCAACTGCTCGATCTTCCGGAGCGGGTCGAACCGATCGCCTACCTCTGCCTCGGATGGCCCGACGAACACCCTGTGCGACCGACTCTGGAGACGGTCGGGTGGTCGGCACGACTGCCCCTATCCGCCGTTGTGATGCAGGAGCGCTGGCGCCAGCGGCGTGAGGACGAGGCCCATCCAGAGGCTCAGCACGGCCTCGACAGGGCCGCCGTAATCGCCGCACGCGACCGCCTCGACGAGCTTGTCAAGCCCGCCGGCAGCCTAGGAGCGCTCGAGCCGCTGATCGAGCGCTGGGCGCAGATCACCGGGGCGCCGCCGCCGGAGCGAATTCGGGCCGGCGTGTTGATCTGCGCTGGCGACCACGGGCACGTGAAACGTGGCACGAGCCTGTTCGACGGCATCGTCTCCAGCCAAGTCGCCGCCGCAGCCGCTCGCCGCGAATCCGCGGTCGGCGTACTCTGCACCCGCGGCGAGCATGGGCTCCTGGTCGCCGACGTCGGTCTCGCCGGCCCGACCCCGTCCGGCGTGCTCGACGCCAAGGTCGCCGGCGGCTCGGCGGACATGACAATGGCAGCAGCGCTGACCGTCGAGCAGGTCGAGCAGGCGCTCGCAACCGGCGCACGGCTCGCTCGGGAGCTGGCCGGCGGCGGCATAGACTGCCTCGTGCTCGGCGAGATCGGGATCGGCAACACCACCACGGCGGCGGCGCTGACCTGCGCGATTCTGGGCGTCGGGCCTGAGTTGACGGTCGGGCGCGGCAGTGGTTTGGACGCCGCCGGGCTTGAGCGCAAGCGCGGCATGGTGACGAGTGCACTTGCACTGCACGGCTCGCCGCTGCCGGCACGCGAGGCGCTGCGCGCGGTTGGCGGACTCGAGCTGGCCGCGCTCTCCGGCGCGATCGCTGCAGCGTGCGCCCTTCGCCTGCCGGTCGTGCTCGACGGCTATGCCGTCGGCGTCGCCGCGCTGGTCGCTGCGCAGTTGGATCCGCTGGCCACTGAGCTGCTGATCGCCAGCCACCACTCAGCCGAGCCCGGACACGGCCTGGTTCTGACCGAGTTGGGATTGGAACCGTTGCTTGATCTCAGGTTGCGACTCGGCGAGGCCTCCGGCGCGCTGCTCGCCCTACCGCTGATCGAGACAGCGGGAGCACTCCACCGCCGCATGGGCACGTTTGAGGAGGCGGGAGTTGTCCGCCCGGGCTGAGCCCAGACGTCAGGCCCAGGGTCCGTTGGGCGCAAGCCTCGCGTCGGTGCGGTGGGCCTTCGGCGGGCTTCTCGACGCGCTTGGCTTCTTGACGATCCTGCCGCTGCCGCGCTCGGTCACCCGCCGCGAAAGCTTCGACCTGGCTGCTGCGGTGACTTGGTTTCCGATGGTCGGGGCTCTGATCGGCGGGTTCGCCGGCGGGCTACGCGTGGCGTTCGAGCCACTGCTCGGTCACGCACCCAGCACCGTGATCGCGATGATCGGCCTCGTCGTCATCACCGGCGCGCTCCACCAAGACGCCCTCGCCGACACGGTCGACGGTCTCGGAGTGCATGGAAGTGTCGAGCGCAGGCTTGAAGTGATGCGCGACCCACGCGTCGGCGCCTTCGGGGCGCTTGCCCTGATTGCTTGGGCGCTGTTGCTCTTCACCGCCCTCAACCAGCTCGGGCCCGAGCACGCCCTGCTCGCGCTGATCGCAGCGGCGGTCGCCGGGAGGCTCGCCGGGCCGCTCCACGGCCTGATCGCGCGCTCCGCCCGTCGGGAGGGGCTCGGCGCGAGGCTTCATGTAGGAGTCAGAGCTGCGCTGGCGGCCACCCTCGTCGCCACCGTAATCCTCGTTGCGCTACTCGGGGCATACCGCGGCGGCGTGACCTCCGGGATCGCGGTGCTCATCGGAGCGTCGACGGCGTTGCTCGCACGCAGAATGCTCGCAGGCAGTACTGGCGACACTATCGGGACCGCAATCGCGCTGACTGAGATATGCGTCTGCCTAGCGCTCGTGGCGCTATGGCGGTGACTGATCGGCCCGCGGCGCGACCCGGGTCGAGCCTCGCCACACCGGCCACACCAATGTGCAGCAAGGTTGCAGGTCCTGATCAGGGGCGCTGGTTCGGCGAGGGCAGACGAGCTGGTCGTAGTGGTGGAGCGCCCGCACCGCGGTCACAGGTTCGAATCCTGTCTGGCGCGTTGGCGTGATTCCGCTTGGGGGCCAGGGTTTGTGGGTTTCGGCCCCGGGACAGAAGTCTCGTTAAGACGCCGCCGAGGAAGGCTGTGGACGAGGCGGAGCGGGACGGGATCGCGGACGATCGGGCAGCCCGCCGCTCCCTCACGGATATTCGCGCGTCGGAACGCCAGCCGGGTCGCCTTCAGTCCCGAGCTGGGAGCCCGTTGGGTTGACGGTCGGCCTTGGTGCCGCCGACGGAGTTGTGCGCGGGCTCACGCAACTGCTACACCGATCCGTGTAATCCTGTCTCATGGCAGAGCGTGGAGCCAAGCCCAACGTCCCCTCGGTGCAGCGCCGCGCGCTCCACGCCGTGCGCTCGCTGTTTACGCCACTCCTCCCTGACGATTATCTGGAACTGATCAATCCGCTCTGGTCGACGCAGGAGCTGCGCGGCCGGATCGAGCGGATCGAGCCCGAGACCGCCGATGCGGTCACGGTGCTGATCCGCCCCGGCTGGGAATGGCCCGGACACCAGCCGGGGCAGTACCTGCGGATCGGCGTCGTCGTCGACGGCGTCCACCACTGGCGCGCCTACTCGTTGACCACCGATCCCGGCCGCGCCGACGGCTTGATCGGCATCACTCCGAAGCTGGTCGACTCCGGAACCGTCTCGCCTCACCTGGTTCGGCGGGCACGGCCCGGCGACATCGTCCGCCTCGGCGGCGTCGAAGGCACCTTCGTCCTTCCCGACCCGCCGCCGCCGCGGCTCCTCTTCATCAGCGCCGGCTCCGGGGTGACGCCGATCATGTCGATGCTGCGGGCGCTCGACCGCTCGGGCGCTCTCACGGACGCTGTCCAGATCCACTCGGCGCGGACCGCCGAGGGTGTGATCTTCGCCGATCGCCTCGCCGACCTCGACGTCCGTCATCCCGGCTACGGCCTTCACCTGCGGCTGACCGGCAGCGCCGGTCGCGTCGCTCCCGCCGACCTCGATCGGCTCTGCCCGGACTGGCGCGAACGCCACGCCTTCGCCTCCGGCCCGCGCGAACTGCTCGACGCGCTGGTCGACCACTGGCAGGCCGAGGGCGATCCCGAGCTGCTAGCGATGGAGCGCTTTCAGCCGGTGATCGGCGGTGCCGTGCCGGCTGGGGAGGGCGGCCCGATCCGCTTCGCCGCTTGCGGAGTCGAGGCCCGCTCCGATGGCGCCACGCCGATTCTCGTCGCCGGCGAGGAGGCGGGCGCCGAGCTGCCGTTCGGCTGCCGGATGGGGATCTGCCACACCTGCATCGGCCGCCTCTGCTCAGGCAAGGTCCGCGACCTGCGCACCGGCGAGGTCTACGGGGTAGAGGGTGAGATGGTGCGGACCTGCGTCAACGCGCCGGAAGGGCCGATCGAGATCGCGCTATGAGACGAAGGAGACCTGAGATGAGCACCACGACCCCGCCGATCGACACCCACGAGGAGAGCCCGCTCGCCCACCTCTCGGCCGCGCAGCTCGAGCGGCTCGGCCGAGAGTTCGACGCGATCCGCGACCGGGTCCGCGGTGAGCTCGGAGAACGCGACCGTCGCTACATCGAGGCGATGATCGAGATGCAGCGTCGACTCGCGGTACTCGGCCGGGTGGGCCTGTTGCTTCCTCGCTTCCGCCCGCTGGCGCTGAGCGGCGCCGCGGCGCTGGCGGCGGCGAAGATCCTCGAGAACATGGAGATCGGCCACAACGTCATGCACGGTCAGTGGGATTGGATGAACGATCCCCGCATTCACTCCTCGACCTGGGACTGGGACACCGCCTCGACCGCCGAGGCCTGGAAGCACTCCCACAACTACGTCCACCACACCTTCACCAACATCCGCGGCAAGGACAAGGACCTCGGCTACGAGATCATGCGGATCGACTCGCACCAGCGTTGGCACCCCGTCTACCTCCTGCAGCCGCTCTACAACCTGGTCCTGATGGCGCTGTTCGAGTGGGGGGTGGCGCTCCACGACCTCGACATCGAGGCGATCCGCAGCGGCGACAAATCACTGCGCCAGGTGCGCCGCGAGCTGAAGGGGATCGCCGGCAAGGCCCGCGACCAGGTGGTCAAGGACTATCTCTCCTGGCCACTGGTCAGTGCCCTGGCGAGCGCCGCCCTCGGCGCGGTGCTGGAGGCCGCGAGGCCCTCACCGGGGCGGTCCCGCCGCTCCGGTGGGCTACTGGGCCGGCGCCGCTCGAGCCGTCGCGACCGCTTCGAGCAGGTGGCCGCCCGCGCCCTCGCCGACGGCACCCAAGCCTTCCGGCGCACCGCCGCCGCCAACGCGAGCGCCAACATCGTCCGCAACGTCTGGGCCTACGCGATCATCTTCTGCGGGCACTTCCCCGACCAGACCTACACCTACAGTCCCGCCGAAGTCGAGAACGAGAGCCGCGGCGGCTGGTACGTCCGCCAGCTGACCGGCGCCGCCAACATCGAGGGCGGCCCCCTCTTCCACGTCGCCAGCGGCAACCTCGGCTACCAGGTCGAGCACCATCTCTTTCCCGACATGCCGAGCACCCGCTACGCCGAGATCGCCCCTCAGGTGAAGGACATCTGCGCCCACTACGGCCTCCCCTACAACAGCGGGCCGTTGATGCAGCAGTTGGGGATGGTCCAGCGCACGATCCTTCGGCTGGCCTTGCCCGGCGGCCACCCGAGGCCGAAGCCGGGGCCATATCGTGGCAAAGGGATGTAAGGGGGTTTCGGTCGCCGCGAGGTGACCGAATCGTTCGAAGCTGCGGTTCGAGCGTCTCAGCGACTCGGGGAGCTCAGCCCAGCCGGCGAGCGAGGGGTCTTCGAAAGCAAATCGGGCCGCCTCTGGTGGCGTAATAGGGTTCGCGTCATCCATGTGCCTGGGGTGGGATCGAGATGAATGCGCCTGACGATCCTCCGTCGCTGAAGATCTTCATCAACTACCGGCGGGCGGACTCCTCCGGGCACGCGGGACGGCTGTACGACGCCCTCGTCCGGGAGATCGGCGAGGACAGCGTCTTCATGGACATCGACAAGATCGACCTCGGGATCGACTTCACCGAGGCGATCGACAGCGCAGTCGGAAGCTGCGATGTGCTGCTTGCGGTGATCGGCAGGGAGTGGCTGACCCTCGCCGGCGAGGACGGGGGCCCTCGGCTCGAGAGCCCCAACGACTACGTCCGCTTGGAGCTGGAAGCGGCGATGCGGAGGAGCGAGGTGCGGATCATTCCCTTGCTGATCGAGGGGGCGGCGATGCCGGGCTCGGAGCAGCTGCCGGAATCGTTGAGCCGGTTCGCGAGGTTCCAGGCCCACGAGCTAAGCGACACCCGATTCCACTACGACGTCAGGCGGCTGATCGGGGCGCTGCAGCGGCTGGCGCAAAAAGAAGGGCGCGAGCGGGAGGCCGAGCGCGAGCGGGTTGCGCGAGAGGCCGAGGAGGGGCAGCGGGCGCGGGAGGAGATGGCTGCGAGCGAGGCCCGAGAAAGGGAAGCTCGAGAAGCTGCCGAGCAGCGTCAGTTAGAGGTCGAGCAACAGAGCGAGGCGGAGCGTCGGCGGCAGGACGAGCGAGCTCGCGAGGAAGCCGCCGCCGTTGCCGAGTCGGCGCCGAGCGACAGCGCGCCACCCGCGGCGACCGAGTCGCCGCGCCCGTGGACACGCAGTCCGCTTCTGCTGCTGGGGATCGGGGCTCTCGGTCTTGTGCTGGCAGGTGTCGTCTTGGCGGTGGCTGGTGTGTTCGCTGGCGGGAAGGGCGGTGGCGCCGAGGCGAGCGTGCCGAGTGGAGACGTCGCGATCGTCAAGCAGGTGCCGGTCGCGACCGGCACCGTCACCGAAGCCGATTTCGAACGTCGGATGGAACAGAAGGTCGCCGAAGAAAAGCTCGAAGAAGCTCCCGCTCCTGGAAGTAAGAAGCTCAACCAGCTCAGGACGGCTGTCGTGGAAGAACTCTTGGACACGATCTGGCTCCAAGGAGAGGCCGAAGACCTGGGCATTTCGGTTACTGCCGGACAGATCGAGAGAAAAAAGAACAAGATCAAAGAAGAAAGCTTCCCGACCAAGTCCGAATACCAGGAATTCCTGACCGCCGACCGTCTGACCGAAGCGGAAGTCGACGAACGTGTCGAAACGCAGCTCCTCGCGAATGCGATCCTCCAGGAAGTCGAGAGCGGAGTGCCCGCGAATCAGCAGAAGCAGGCAAAAAAGCGCTACGTCGACGAATACAACGAAAAGTGGCGGGCGAGGACGGTCTGTGCGACCGGCTATGTGGTCGACAAGTGCTCCAACTCTTGAGGTGACCCGCTTCGCCGCTGCGGGGCGTTACTGAGCCAGGTAGCCGCCGTCGACGGGGAGGATCGCGCCGGTGATGAAGGAGGCGGCGTCGGAGGCAAGGAAGCAGATCGCCTCTGCGACCTCGCCGGGCTCGCCCAGCCTTCCCATCGGGTGCGCGGCTCGCATCGGCTCGATGTAGTCGTCGGATATCGAGGCGACGGCCTCGGTGCGGATCGTTCCCGGGGCGACGGCGTTGACCCGGATGTTCCGGGGGGCGAGCTCGACTGCGAGGTGCTTGGTCAGGCCGGAGGCGAGGAACTTGGCCGGGCCGTAGACGGCCTGGCGGGACTGGCCGGCGATTCCGGAGATCGAGGAGAGGCAGACGATCGAGCCGCCCGGGCCCATCGCCTCGATCGCGAGCTTGCAAGTGAGGAACATCCCGCGGCCGTCGATCGCCATCACCGACTCCCATTCCTCGGTGCTGGCCTCTTCGATGCCGCTCAGCGGGATGATGCCGGCATTGGCGACGAGGGAATCGACGGCGCCGAAGCTCTCGAGCGCGGTGGCGGCGATTCGGCGGGCGTCCTCCTCGACGGAGACGTCGGCGAGCACGGTTACGACCTCGGCCCCTCCGCCCAGGCTCTCGGCGGCCTGCTGCAGACCGGCCTCGTCGATGTCGTTGAGGACCAGCCGCGCGCCCTCCCGGGCAAACACCTCAGCGCACGCTCGGCCTATCCCCTTGGCGGCGCCGGTGATGATGACCGACTTCCCATCCACTCGTCCCGGGCTCATCGAGGATCACGTTAGTGGGCGGGAGGCGCGCCGGCGCCCTAGGGCCGAGTGGTCGGCGCCCAGCTCGCGCCGCCGTCGGCGCTGAAGTACAGGCCGTTGACCTCGGTGCAGTGGGCGCTCCTCTGCTTGACGGTGCAGTCTTCGGCGTCGATGCGGGCGAGGCCGTCTTCGCTGCCCGAGAAGGAGAGCCAGGGCGAGTATTCGACGGGGAGGCCGGTGCCGGCGAGGGAGGGGGTGCTGCCGTCGATGTTCAGGAGCCCGAGCTGCGGCGCTTCGTAGATCGCCGTCACCACCGAGTCCTCGCCGCGGTAGGCGAAGACGACGGGATCGCCTTCGACGAGGAGCCGCGTCGAGGCCGCCAGCGTCCAGTGGCGGCCGGAGTCCTCGCTCGTGTAGAGGACGGTGAACGCTCGCTTTTCGAAGTTGTCGTACGTCGCGGCGAGGATGCCGTGACCGTCTGCTTCGAATCGGGGCGCCAGGTAGTCGGTCCGAGCCTTGGCGAGGCCGGGGGGACGCGGCAGGCGGACTTCCTGCCAGCTCCGCCCGCTGTCGCGGGTCCGGTAGAGGGCGGGGCTGGGACCTTCCTCGGCCAGCCAGCCGTCGCGGCTGCTCGAAAAGACGATTTCGCCCGCGTGGGGAGGGCGCTCGGGCAGCTGGTGCCAGTGCCGGCCGCCGTCGCGGCTGGCGAAGAGGTAGCCGACGCTGAAGGCGGTGTTCCGCGATTCGCGGACCAGGGCGTAGACGCGGTGGGCGCCGACCGCGGCGAACGAAGCGCTTCCGACCTGGGAGTAGCGGCTACCGAAATGGATCCGGGCCCGCGTCCAGGAGCGGCCGCCGTTCTGCGTCGCGAAGAGCGCCGCGCCTGGGTGGGGTTCGTCGCCTTCTTCGGCCACCGCCCAGCCGTGCTCGGGGTCGGCGAAGTCGACCGCCTGGAGGGTCGCCGGGTGTTCGATCGCGGGGGTGATGTTCCGCCAGCTGGCCCCGCCGTCGTCGGTCCAGTAGACGCCGCGGTAGGTCCGAGCCCAGCCCGAGGCGCCGCTCACCAGCGCGTCTTCGAGGAAGTCCCGCGGTCGTTCCGGATGCGCCGAGGCCGGGGGCGTGACGAGCAGCGGCAGCGCGCAAAGAACCAGGGCTGCAAGGCGTCTGATCATTTTGGACAGGCCCCGCGCCGGCTCGTCGTCCCGCTCGCGCGCCGCTTCCGCACACGGCAATGCCGGCGCGCTCTGCTTGGCCTGGATTCCAGATGTCCCTCAGGGAGCGGTGAAATTTTCGACGAACGGGCCGATGTTGGTGCTCTTGCTGACGCTGACGTCAAGATGTTCCACCGAAAACGTCTGCCCGCCGACGATCTCACTGGCGACTTCGACATATTGGCTCATCGTCGTAATCGGGACGTCTTCGATCTTGGTGATCAGCATGTAGTAGCCGTTGCGCTTGGACTTCGAAAACACTTCCCCGAGCGAAGACTGTTCTGCCACGGTCGACTGCGACTGGATGACTGCGGAGCGGCTGACCGAGCTGACGAGCATCCCGCCCTTCAGTCCTTCGTTCTCGTGCATTCCTCCGCTCTGGAGTTCACTGCTTGATTCCAGGCAGAAACCGATTTCAGCCTTGCTCATCGGGCATCCCCCGAGTTCCGTAGCCAGGGCGCTGATGCCGAGGCCGAGCCACGCGACCGATTCGCCCGCAGCCAGCTTTGGAACGATGCGCCGGACACGGGCAGCGGGGATCGCATCAACCAGTTCTTTCCCCTCAGCAGATCCAGATGCGAGGGCGATGCCGACCAGGCGACCCTGATCGTCGACGATCGGACCCCCAGTGAGACCGGTATCGAAGGGGGTGGTGGTTTGGAATAGGCCGGTTAGTGGAAGGTCGGCGTTTTCGTTGTTCGGTTGTCCAAAGGCGTCGAAGCTCACACTGCTTTCGTCTTCGAGGTCCCGCACCCGACCCTTCACCGCCTGGAGGTAGCGAGGGCCGACGTAGCCACCGCTTGAAAATCCGGCTGTGAATACCGGGTCGCCTTCACCCAAGGAGTCCGATTCGTCGATCTTCAGCGTCTGCATACCCGTGAGAGATCCGGGTTGTACTCGAAGGACGGCGAGATCGTCCGGTAGATCGGCTCCGACTATCACTGCTTCCTCGAGTGAATTCGGTTCAAAGCCGACCCGGACCCTGCCCGCGTTGACCACGAGGTGCGCACTCGTCACGATTAGCCCCTCGGCGGCGTCGTAGACCCATGCCGATCCGTGAGCCGCCTTCCTTTCGTACCCTCCGATCGCTGGGGCTTCGGTGGGACTGCTGACCACGAGAAGCGTCGAGGGCTTGAGATCGTCGGCGATCGTGCTCGTACCAGGGGCCGAGCCACCGCCTCCGAAGACCCCGGCGATTGCGAAAATCGCAATCACGCCGAGGAGCAGCGCAAGGGAGGTCCCGACGACGAGGCCGGCTCGGGTTCGAATCCGTCGGCCGGCTGTTTTGCCCTTTAGCGTGCTGCGCGACGGCAAGCTTGCCCGGCCCCTCGGCTCGTCCGCCTCACGTCCGGCGCTTTGGGCGGTCGATGAGCGACCGGCCTCTGAGACGCTGACCAGGCCGCGAACGAGGCGCTCTGCGTCATAGTGGAAGCGGGTGTCGCTGATCTCGTGCGCCTGCAGCCGGGCCAGCCTCTTGAGGCCGTCCGGCAGCTCAGCGGCCCCCGGCATCGTCGCTCCCTCGACCAATACCGGGATGATCCGCACGTCGTCACGACGCAGGGCAGATTCAAGCTCGATCCTGACGAAGTCCTCCGGATCGGAAAGGCGAGCATTCCCATCGAGGCCTTTGACCGTCGTCCACTCGGGACCGATCAGCGCGAGCAGGACGTCGCAACCTCCAACCGCATTGTCCAGGGCTTCACTGAAGTCGACACCCGGACCGATCGTGTCGACGTCCATGAAGATGTTCTCTCGGCCAATTTGGCCAACGAGGACGTCATAGAGCCGACCCGCATGTCCTGCGGTGTCGGAGCGCCGATAGCTGATGAAGATTTTCAGACCGGCTTCTCCCCTCGGCGGAGCCGCGTCCGATTGCCCCCCGCGGTCCTCTCGGCTCGCTGGCCGTCCGGCGCCGACGCACTCTGGATCGGAATCGAGGGCCCCTGAGAATTACGGCCATCGGGGATTGCCGAGCCCGCGTGGTCGAGACAGTCCATGTTTGGAGTCACCAGGGAAGACGCCCAACTCAGGGGGCGGGGTAAGGTCGCCCGTCAAGCTACCAATCCTCCCTGTTTCTAGCGAATCCTCGGCTTGCCGTCGGTGGTCGCATGGAGGTCCCAAGCGGGGTTCGCAGGACGGCTCGCCAGGCGCTCGGGCTCGGCTCTTTAGGAAACGTTTCGCCAGCCTTTAGAAAGGTCTTCCCGTCCCTTAAGGGGGCGCGGAGCCGGGGGCCGCACCCTTGGGTGCATGCCCAGAAAGAAGAGAAGTCTCCACGCGTTCGGCTCCGCTGTCTTCGGCGGAGCGGTCGTCGCGGTGGCCGCGGTCGTCGCCCTGGCGACGGGCGCGGTTGGCACCGGCGGCGGCTCCACCACTACCCCGAGCGCCGTCGTCGCCGCCAACGAAGCGAAGCCGGCAGCCTCGGTCAGCAACGAAGAATCCTCCAACGTCATCAACCGGATCTACAGGGAAGACGGCGGCGGGGTCGCCTTCATCGAATCGCAGGAGGCCGAAGGCGTCGCCTCCGGCTCCGGGATCGTCCTCGACTCCGAAGGCCACGTGCTGACCAACAACCACGTGGTCGAAGGGGCCAACCAGATCGCGGTCAAGCTGGAATCCGAAGGCGAGGCCTACCCGGCGACGGTGGTCGGGACCGAACCGAACTCGGACCTGGCGCTGCTGCGAGTCGAAGCGCCGGCGGCGAAGCTGCACCCGCTGAAGCTCGGTGATTCCTCGAAGCTCGAAGTCGGCGACGCGGTGGTCGCGATCGGCAACCCGTTCGACCTCGAACGGACCGTGACCAGCGGCATCGTCTCGGCCCTGCAGCGGGAAATCCAGGCCCCGAACGGGACCACGATCGAAAACGTGATCCAGACCGACGCGGCGATCAACCCCGGCAACTCCGGCGGCCCGCTGATCAACGCCGAGGGCGAAGTGATCGGGATCAACTCCCAGATCGAGACCGGCGGCGAAGGCTCCGACGGCAACGTCGGGATCGGCTTCGCGATCCCGATCGACACCGCCAAGGAAGAGATTGACCGGCTCGAGGCCGGCGGCTCGGGGAGCCAGGGCGGCGGCAGCGCGGAAGCGGGGAGCGGTGGCTTCCTCGGCGTCAGCGGCGTCTCGATCACCCCCGAACTGGCGCAGGACTTCAACCTCCCGGTCCAGAGTGGCGTCCTCGTCGAGGAAGTCGTCGAAGGCGGTCCGGCTGCCGAAGCGGGCCTCCACGGCGCCACCGGCGCGGTCCAGATCGAAGGCGGCGAGCTCGGCACCGGCGGCGACATCGTCGTCGCGGTCGACGGCCACCAAGTCGCCGGGATGGAAGAGCTGGCGCAGGTCGTCGCTGCCGACGAACCCGGCCAGGAAGTGCAGTTGACCGTGGTCCGGGGCGAAAGCACCGGCACCGTGACGGTCACGCTCGGCCAGCGCTGAGCGTTGGGAGGTGCGGCGGCGGGCATCGTGCCCGCCGCCGCAACGTCCGTTTCCCGGTCGCCGGCTAGTCCGCCCTCTATTCCGCCAACTCCCAGGCCCGCGCGGCGGCGGCGGAGCGGGAGCTGACGCCGAGCTTGGCGAAGGCGTGCTGGAGGTGCTTGTCGACGGTGCGCGCGCCGACCCCGAGCCGGGCGGCGGCGGCGGCGCTGGAGGCGCCGCGGGCGACGAGGGCAAGGCTCTCGGCCTCGCGCGGGGTGAGGCCGCAGCCCTGGAGCGCCGCCAGCATCCCGGCGGCGTCCCTCCCCCGCTCGCGCTCGCGCTCGAAGGCGACGGCGTTGCGGTAGCCCTGGATCAGGAAGGGGCGGGCCCGCGCCAGCAGGTCGCGCTCGGCGTCGGTGAAGTCCGCGTGCCGGCGGCTGAGCGCGACGCCAAGCAGGCGCGGCGGCTCCTGGGGAAGGGTGAAGGCGAGCTGGTGCTCGAGGCCGAGAGGCCCGTAGAGCTCGTCGTAGATCTGCAGCGCCTGGAACTCGCGACGGGAGCAGACGTCGGAGAGGCGCAGCGGCGCTCCCGGCCGCGGGCCGCTCGTCATGTGGGCGATCAGCGGGTTCTGGTGCATCAGGCGCCCGAAGGTCTCGTGGGCGGAGGCGGGGAGGCGCGGCTCGACCAGCTCCCAGTGGTCGCCGGGCTCCGGCCCCACCTCGTTGATCGAGGCCCAGTCAGCGGGGACGGCGCGTCGCAGCGCCGCCATCAGGCCGTGTCGGAACTCTTCGAGCTCGAGCAGGCCGTGGACGTCGCCGATCAGGTCCAGCAGCCGCTCGGCGTCCGCGTCCATCCGCCGATCTTCGCAGTTCTTGCGAATACTCTCGAGCGCGCCGCCGGCTACGCGGCTAGGCTGCCGCCGCGCCCCGGCGCCGACGGTGTCCCGTCCCACCCGTCAGCCGAACAGATCGGAGCCAGATGAAGAGCAGGCGAGTGGTAACCAGGCGGAGGGCCTCGGCGCGATCGGCGATCGCCGCGCTGGCGCTGACGATTGCGCTCGCCGCCGCGGCGACGCTGCCGGCGACCGGCACGGCGGCTGCGAAGAGCCCCTTCGAGCCCGGCCTCTACGTCGGCAAGACCAGCCAGGGCTATCCGGTGAAGCTGCGGCTCACCCTCAGCGGCGAGCCCTGCGGCGGCAAGCCCTGCATGTTCGCGCCGAGCTCCGAGTCCGAGATCTACATCGCCGAGCCCTGTCAGGGCGAAGGCTCGACCAACGAATACCTCGCCCTCTTTGGCGACCTCGTCACCAGCAGCGGCACCGTCCACGCCAACCAGAGCGGCTTCTCGAAGACGATCGCGACGCTGAAGGTCACCCACCACGGCAGCCTGACCGGCAAGGTGCGGGCCTCGACGACGCTAGAAAACGGCACCAAGTGCGATAGCGGGCCAATAACTCTCACCGCCAAGATCGGAGGAAGCACCAAATGAGGAAGCTGTCCACCACCCTCGGCATCGGTGCCGTGCTCGCGCTGGCCGCGATCGCGGCGCTGCTGCCCGCGGCCGCGAGCGCCAGCTCGACCCGCACCTGCCCGAACAAGACGATGAAGCTGACGATCGAAGGAACCCCACCGGAGACCGTCTCGGAGCCGGTGAAGGCGATCTCGACCGAAGGCGGCGTCACCTGCGCCCAGGCCTACGAAGTGATCCGCGGCTCCCTCACCGGCAAGCCGGTGAGCGGCTGGAAGGTCGAAGTCGGCAAATTCAAAGCGCCGGAAGGCCTCGTTCCCGAGCTGGCGAGGAAAGGCTCGAAGCGGATCAAGTTCGCGGTCCAGGGCGGCTAGAGACCGCGGGAGGGCGTTGAGGGCCGGCGCTATGCGCCGGCCCTCAACTGAGGGCCGAGACCGCCCCGTTGGCGATGTTGTAGACGCCGGCGACGATCCGGAGCTTGCCGCTCGCCACCGCCGGGGCGACGATCGGGCCAGTCGCTTCGAGCTTCTGGGCCTGGGCGATCGCGTTGGCGGGGACGCAGCGGCCGAGGGTGCGTTCGGCGGCGGGTAGTGACTTGACCGTGGGCACCAGGAGGTCGACGAATTCGCCGATCGCTCCGTACTGCGCCGGCGGGAAGGATTTGCCTTCGGTGACGGTGCTGATCGCCGCCTTGATTGCGCCGCAGTTGGAGTGGCCAAGGACCATCACCAGCTTCACCCCGAGGACGGCGACCGCGTACTCGGTGCTGCCGAGGGTGCCAGTGTCGATGCTGTTGCCGGCGATCCGCGAGACGAAGAGGTTGCCGCGTTCGACGTCGAAGACGAGCTCCGGCGAGATCCGCGAGTCGGCGCAGGTGATGATCGCGGCGAACGGCTTCTGTTCGGCTGCTCGCCGCTCCCCGACCGGCGAGTAGTCGCGCAGCTGCAGCTTTTCCTGGCGGTAGCGCTTGTTGCCTGCCTGCAGCAGCCGCAGCGCTTCGGTCGGGGTCTTGGGGTGGGGCGCGTTGCCGCCGCCGGCACGGGTCAGCGCCTCGGCAGCGGCCGCCGGCCCCACGGCCACCGCCGCTGCCGCCGCGCCGCCGACCCCAGCCAGCAGCCGCCGGCGAGAGATGTCAGAGCTCATAGTCGGTCCTTTCGCTCGCTCGGTGGCGCCGCCACCGCTTCGTAGGGTTGCGCAGGGAATCCTCTCCGGCGGCCCGGACGTAGGCAAGGGGGATCGGTCAGCCGTCCAGGTGCCGGAGCCGCCAGAAGAGCGACGGGGCAGGGAGGGCCGAGCGGGCGATGACCGGGACCCGGACGCTGCTGGTGCCGACTGCGGTGAGGGCGGCGACGCGCTGGCCCTGTTCGAGCGAGTGACCCGCAGCGAAGGTGCGGACCTTCACCCGCACCGGCATCCCGGCCCAGCCGAGCTGGCGCACCGGCCTGGTGGTGACGGCGGCGGCCCGCTTGCCGTCGGGGCCCTGGGCGACCATCACCTTGGTCCCCCCGGGGATCACGGTCGCGACCCGGACGGCTGCGGCGACCGAGGCGGCGAGGCTGTCGGCGCTGGCGAGGGCGGCGTCGACGAGTTCGCCTTCGCGCTGGCCGAGGACGGCGCCAAGCACGGTCAGGGTGCGGCCGCCGACCTCGATCCGCTTGGCAAAGAGGAGGCAGCCGCCGGCCGCCGAGTCGGAGCCGGTCTTGATCCCGACGAAGCCTTCGTGTCCAACCAGTTCGTTGTAGTTGGCGACGACCCCGGCGACCGGCAGCTTCGCCGAGGGCTTGGCGACGATCTGGGCGAAGGCGGGGTTGGCCATCGCCGTGCGGGCGAGCCGGAGCTGGTCGGCGGCGGTGGAGACGGTGGTTTCTTCGAAGCCGCTGGGGTCGGTGTAGTGGGTCGCGCTCATCCCCAGTTCGGCGGCGGCTTCGTTCATCTCGGCGACGAAGGCTTCGATGCTGCCGGCCGCGTGCACGGCGAGCAGGGCGGCGACGTTGTTGGCCGAGGGCAGGAGCAGTGCCTCCAGCGCCTGCCGCTCGCTCAGCACCTCGCCCGCCTTCACCTCGACCACCGACTCGTCGAGGGCGATCCGCTGGTGCAGGTCTTCGACGTCGGCACGGCTGATCCGGATCCGGAAGCCTTCGCTTCCGGGCTCCAGCGGGTGCTGCTGGAGGACCAGGTAGGCGGTCATCACCTTGGCGACGCTGGCGATCGGCACCGGCTTCTCGGCGCCGCTGGCGCCGAGGCTGCCGAGTCCCTCGACGGCGACGGCCGCCTCGCCTTCGGCCGGCCAGGCGGGGTGGAAGGGCTTGCCCGGCACCCGCACGACCCGGGCGACGGTCCGCTGCAGGGCCAGCGGCGGCGTCGTCTCCGTCTCCGCCCGCACCACCGCCGCGGCGAGCAGGAGGACGATCGCGAGCAGCAGCGCCAGCGGCCAGAGCCGGCGGCGGCGGCGCGGCGGCTGCGCCGGGCGCCGGTAGCTGAGCGGTTCGACCGTGCTCATCGCCCGAGACGGTAGCGACGGCCGCGGCCGGGCCGCTTCCGCCCCCGGCGGCCGATCGCGGCGGCCGGGCAGGTTCGCGGGCAGTGGCAGCGGAGGCGGGACAGCCTGGCCTGCTCGATGCGGCCGCAGCGCTGGGCCGGCGGCGGCTCTCGGCCCGGCACTTGCGTGCCGATTGCCGGGCTGGCGGTCAGACGACCCAGGTGTCGCCGTCGCGCAGCAGCTCGTCGACGGCGCCGAGCGTGGCGTTGGCGTGGGCAAGCTCGAGCTCGCCCTGGCGTTCGGAGCCGTAGACGGCGCGCTTGACGTTGCGGAAGACCCCGATCGGGGTCGGCCCGTCGGGCCGCTCGGTGAGGCGGGCGAGGGCGGTGGCGTGGCTCGGGTCCTCGACGGTGGCGTCGTGGACGACGAGGCCGCGCTCTCCGGCCTCGGCGACGTCGACGACCTCGAGTCCGCCGCCGCGCGAGGGCACTACTCCCTTCTCGAGGTCGTCGCCGAAGCGGATCGGCTGCCCGTGCTCGAGCCGGATCTGGTTGTGGGCGCCGCCCTTGCCGCGGACGGCGTCGAAGGCGCCGTCGTTGAAGACGTTGCAGTTCTGGTAGATCTCGACGAAGGCGGCGCCGGGATGCTCGGCGGCGGCGCGGAGGGTGTCGCGGACGTGCTGCTTCTCGACGTCGATCGTGCGGGCGACGAAGGAGGCGTCGGCGCCGAGCGCCAGCGCCAGCGGGTTGAAGGGGTGGTCCTCGGACCCGAACGGCGTCGACTTGGTGACCTTGCCGGTCTCCGAGGTCGGCGAGTACTGGCCCTTGGTGAGGCCGTAGATCTGGTTGTTGAAGAGCAGGATCTTGATCGGGACGTTGCGGCGCAGCGCGTGAATCAGGTGGTTGCCGCCGATCGAGAGCGAGTCGCCGTCGCCGGTCACCACCCAGACCGAGAGGTCCTCGCGCGAGGTCGCGATCACGGTCGCCAGCGCCGGCGCCCGGCCGTGGATGCCGTGCATCCCGTAGGTGTCCATGTAGTAGACGAAGCGCCCGGCACAGCCGATCCCGGAGATGAAGACCGTCTTCTCCGGCGGCACCCCGAGCTCGGGCAAGAGCGTCTGGACCGAGTTGAGGATCGCGTAGTCGCCGCAGCCCGGGCACCAGCGCGTTTCCTGGCCCGACTGGAAGTCGGCCTTGGTCAGGGTCGCGGTGCCGCCGTTGGAATCGTGCCGGTTCTCGCTCATGACTGCTCCAGAGTTTGCAGGATCCCCTGCTCGAGCTCCTCGGCGAGGATCGGCAGGCCCTCCACTTTGTTGCAGCCGACCGCGTCGACCAGGAACTTGTCGCGGACCAGGCTCAGCAGCTGGCCGGTGTTGACCTCGGGGATCAGGACCTTGTCGAAGGAGCGGACGACCTCGCCGGTGTTGGCCGGCATCGGTTCGAGGTGGCGCAGGTGGGCGGTGGCGATCGGGATGTCGCGGTTGCGGATCCGCCGCGCCGCGGCGCCGATCACGCCCGAGGTCGAGCCCCAGCCGAGCACCAGCAGCTCGGCGCCCGGGTCGGCGTCGACCTCCAGCGGTGGCAGCTCCTCGGCCAGCTTCTCCAGCTTCTCCGCCCGCAGCTTGGTCATCAGCGCGTGGTTCTCGGGCGAGTAGGAGACCTTGCCCGAGCCGTGCTCCTTCTCGAGCCCGCCGAGCCGGTGCTGCAGCCCCGGCGTCCCCGGGATCGCCCAGGGCCGGGCGCCGCGCTGGTCGCGCAGGTAGGGCATGAACTCGTCGCCGGCGTTCGGGCCCTCGGCGAAGGCCGGGTCGATCTCCGGCAGCTCCTCGACGTCCGGCAGCCGCCAGGGCTCCGAGGAGTTGGCGAGGAAGGTGTCGGACAGGAGGATCACCGGGGTCCGGTAGCGGATCGCGATCCGCGCCGCCTCCACCGCTGCGGCGAAGCAGTCGGCCGGGGTCGAGGGGGCGATCACCGGTAGCGGCGACTCGCCGTGGCGGCCGTGAATCGCCATCAGCAGGTCGGCCTGTTCGGTTTTGGTCGGCAGCCCGGTCGAGGGACCGGCGCGCTGGACGTCGATCACGATCAGCGGCAGCTCGGTCGCCACCGCCAGGGCGATCGTCTCCGACTTCAGGTCCATGCCGGGGCCGCTGGTCGCGGTCACCCCGAGCTTGCCGCCGAAGGAGGCGCCGAGCGCCATGTTGGCAGCGGCGATCTCGTCCTCGGCCTGGATCGTGCGGACCCCGAAGCGGTTGTGGCGGGCGAGGTGGTGGAGCAGCTCCGAGGCCGGGGTGATCGGATAGGTGGCGAAGACCAGCTGCAGGCCGCTGCGGACGCTGGCCGCGATCAGCCCCATCGCCAAGGCGTTTGCGCCATTGATGTTGCGGTACTCGCCGGGCTCGAGTGGGGCCGGCGCGACTTCGATCGGCGTCACCGCGATCTCGGTCGTGTCGCCGAAGTTGTAGCCGGCTTTGAAGGCGGCGATGTTGCCGGCCAGGATCGCCGGCCGTTTGGCGAATTTCGTTTCCAGCCAGGCGATCGTCTCCTTCTTCGGCCGCCCGTACATCCACGAGATCAGCCCCAGAGCGAAGAGGTTCTTGGTCCGCTGCGCCTCCGCTGGTTTCAGCCCTTCGATCTCCTCGGCGGCGCGCGTCGTCAGCGTCGTCATCGGCACCTGGAAGACCTGGTAGTCGTCGACCGTCCCGTCCTCGAGCGGGTTCTCGGTGTATCCCGCCTTGCGCAGGTTGGCGTCGGTGAAGGCGTCCTCGTTGACGATCAGCGTCCCGCCCGGCTGCAGGGCGCCGAGGTGCGCTTTGACCGCCGCCGGGTTCATCGCCACCAGCGTGTTCGGGTGGTCCCCAGGGGTGAGGATGTCGCGCGAGGCGAAGTGGATCTGAAAGGCGGAGACGCCGCCGGGGGTGCCGGCCGGGGCGCGGATCTCGGCCGGGAAGTCGGGCAGCGTCGAGAGGTCGTTGCCGACGTGGGCGGTCGCCGCCGTGAAGCGGTCCCCGACGAGCTGCATGCCATCGCCCGAATCGCCCGCAAAGCGGATGATCACGGTCTCCGGCTTCTTCGACGTCGTACTCACTCCCTGACTCGGGCTGGACATTACGACTCCGGCGCCATCAGGGCAACAACCATTTGGGGGGTCTGTGTGGCCGGCCAAGCGGCTAGGCGCGCGCCTGCTCGTGCCCGCTCTCGTGGAGGAGGCGGTGCTCGGCCTCCTCCAGCTCTTTGCTGCGGGCGTGGAAGAAGGCGCCGAAGGAGCCGGCGAGGGTGGCGACGACGGTGATCGCCCAGAGGTCGAAGAAGAGCTCGAGCACCTTGCCGAAGTCGGTCTGCGGGCTGGCGACCGAGGAGGCGGTGAGGAGCTGTGAGGTCGAGAAGATGAAGGCATCGAAGAGGTCGTGGATTTCGGTCCCCTTCGCGTGGCGCTCGGTCAGGTAGACGACCAGGGTGCAGATCACCGACATCAGCGCGGTGGCGGCGAGGATGATGAGGACGCGGCGCCGCAGGTGGTAATGGGTCGGCGTCTTCGCCCGCGCCACCGCGATCACCTCCTGGTGCGCGCCCCTGACGTGCCCGTGCCCATGCATCGGGCCTGATTATCCGCCCTCGGCCGGGCGTCGCGCCGGTGCCGGGGCGGCGATAATTCCCCGATGGCGACCGGGAGCCGCTACTGCTACAACGCGAGCGAGTTCCGCGACGTCTTCGAGCACCGGCTCGGCTATCTGGCCGGGGTGGCGCGGAACGCCGAGCGCTTCGCCGCCCGCCCGGCCCTGAGCGAGGCCACCGGCGGGCGGAGCTGGACCTACGCCGAGCTCTGGCGCGACGTCGAGCGGCTGGCCGGGGCTCTTGCGGCGCGCGGGGTCGTCGCCGGCGAGGCGGTCGTCTTCCAGCTCTTCAACGGCCCCGAGTTCGCGCTCTGCTGGCTGGCGGCGATGCGGCTGGGGGCGATCGCGACTCCAATCAACTTCCGCCTCTCGGCCGGCGAAGTGGCCCATGTCCTCGCCGACTCCGAGCCGGCCGGCTTCGTCTACGACGCCGAGCTGGCGGCGGTCGCCAGCGAGGCGCTGGAGCGCTCGCCGCACGCGCCGGCCTGGACCGTGGCCCTCGGCGGCGGCTTCGAGGAGCTGCTGGCCGGCGGCGGGGAGCCGCCGCCGCTCCCGCCCGGCGACGCCTTCGCCGAGACCACCCGCCTCTACACCTCGGGCACCACCGGGATGCCGAAGGGGGTCTCGCTCAACGACATGGTCGAGGTGATGAGCGCCCACGACGTGATCATGCACTTCCCGCTCGCCTCCGACGACCGCACCCTCAACATGACCCCCTGGTTCCACCGCGGCGGCCTCTACTCGGGCGGGCCGAACCCGGTCTTCTACGTTGGCGCCGAGGCGGTCGCGCTGCGCGCCTTCGACCCCGCCGCGGTCCTCGACCTGGTCGCCGCGCGCCGCCTCACCTTCCTCGTCGGCGCCCCGACCAACCTGGCGCTGCTCGCCGCCGAGCAGGGCGAGCGCCCGCGCGACCTCGCCAGCCTGCGCGGGATCGTCACCATGGGGGCGCCGCTCGAGCGCGAGGCCTGTCTGCTCTACCAGGAGGTCCTGACTCCGCGGATCTTCAACGGCTACGGCACCACCGAGTCGTTCTGGAACACCTTCCTGCGGCCGGGTGACCTGCCCGCGCACGCCGGCTCCGCGGGGCGCGCCTGCACCGACGACGATGTCGTCGTCGCCCGCTCCGACGGCAGCGCCGCCGACCCGGCGGACCCGGTCGCCCGCGACGGCGAGGAGGTCGGCGAGGTGGTGGTGCGGACGCCGAAGGCCGGCTACGCATACGTCAACAATCCGGAGGAGCAGGCGGCCCGCTTCCGCGGCGGCTGGTTTCACACCGGCGACCTCGCGACCTGGGACGCCGAGGGGTTCGTGACGATCGTCGGCCGCGGCGACGACATGCTGATCTCCGGCGGCGAGAACGTCCACCCGGCGCAGGTCGAGGAGGTCCTGAACGAGCACGAGGGGGTCGCCGACTCGGTCGTCGTCGGGCTGCCGGACGAGCGCTGGGGCGAGCTCGTCACCGCCTACGTCGTTCCTACCAGCGAGGGCCTCGAGGTGGCGGCGCTCGACGCCCACTGCCGCGCCCACCCGATGCTCGCCGACTACAAGCGCCCCCGCGCCTATCGCCTGGTCGAGGAGCTGCCGATGACCGCGACCGGCAAGAAGGTGCACTTCCGGGTGCGGGAGACGGCGATCGCCGACGACGCTGCCGACCTCCTCATCCGCCCCTGATTGGCTAGCCCGGGGAGGTCGAGAGCTCGGCTGCCCTGGTCGCCGCCCGCGGCCGCGCCCGCCAGGCCTCGCGGGTGACGAGCAGGGCGACGAGGAGGATTGCGCTGCCGAAGATCTCGAAGGTCTCGCGGACCCCCAGCGGTTCGACCACTAGGCCGGCGATCACCGCCGGCACCGAGAGGGCGCCGTAGGCGACGACGTAGAAGGCGCTCATCGTCGCCGCCCGGTGCTCCGCCGGGATCGCCGCCGAGAGCGAGCGCAGGCCGCCGAGGAAGGCGACGCCGAAGCCGCCGCCGGTGACGATTGCGCCAATCGTGATCAGGACGGCCGAGCTGGTCGCGGCGGAGCCGACGATCAACCCCATTCCCAGGGCCAGCACCAGCGAGCCGTAGGCGGCAGCCGCCCAGGGTGCGGTGCGGCCGAACAGCAGCTGGGAGACCGTCGCCGAGGTGGCCAGCAGGAAGAAGGAGAGGTTGGTGACTAGGTGGCTTTCCGAGCCGTAGGCGATCGCCGAGAGCTCGGGGCCGAGCGAGAGGAAGAGGCCGCCGATCGACCATGAGGAGATCACCGCCAGCGAGGCGAGCAGGAAGGGCCGGCGGGCGACCGGCGGCACGTAGGGCTTCTGCGGGGTGAGCCGGAAGCGGGCGCCGGGGGCTACCTCGACCGGCTCGCGCAGGCGCCAGGCGGCACCGAGGGCGATCAGGAAGAGGACCAACAGCACAACGTAGGGGAGGACGCGCGGGGCGGGCAGGAACTCGACGATCGCCGAGGAGACGAGGACGCCGGCGCCGAGACCGATCGTCGAGGAGACGCCGTTGGTGAGGCTGACGGCGACCGGGTCGCGGTCAGGGTGGAGGTCGAGCAGGGCAGCGCTGGCGGCGCTCAGCGCAAGCCCGGTCGCCAGCCCCTGGAGGCCGCGAGCGACGAACAGCCAGGCGACCGAGTCGGCGAGCATGAACGGCACCGTGACCACGGCCAACGTCGAAAGCGCGACGACCAGCACCGGCCGGCGTCCGACCTCGTCCGACAGCCGGCCGGCGAGGATCAGCGCGGCGAGGACGCCGAAGGCGTAGGTCGCGTAGATGAGCGTCAGCACCAGCGGGTCGAAGCCCCAGAGCTCGGCGTAGGTGCCATAGAGGGGGGAGGGCGTGCCGGAGGCGAACAGCGCCAGCCCGATCACCGCGGCGGCGAGCAGGTAGGCGGCGGAACGCGGCAGTGGGCGCCTGGCAGGTGGGATGCGGTTGGCGAAGGACATCAGCGGCTCCGTGGAGGTCTATCGAAGAAACCCGGTCTATCGAAGAAACCGGGGTCTCGGTTCATCGAAGAAACCAGGGTCTCGGTTCAGATGCGGAGCTGGTCTCTTCTTTGTTGCTTCCAAATATTTGGAAGTTCCGTAGTTGTATCATATCGGTGATTCGGCCGCCGCCGAAAAGGCCGCGAGCGAGGAGGATCTCCAGTGACCAAGACCAAGACCCCCGTCCGGACCGAGCGGATTAGCCATCCCGCCGTCGAGTCGCTGGAGCTGGCGACGATCATGCGGACCCTCGGCGACCCGCTGCGGCTCGAGATCGTGCGCCTGGTCGCCGAGGAGAGCGAGCTCCTCTGCGGCGACATCTACGACCGCCTCGGCCTCCCGGCCTCGACCGGCAGCTACCACACCCGGCTGCTCCGCGAGGCGGGCATCACCCGCTCCCGCGCGGCCGGCACCCAGCGCCTGATCAGCCTCCGCCGCGAGGACCTCGAGTCGCGCTTTCCCGGCCTGGTCGAGCTGATCATCGCGCCGGCGAAGTAACCGGGGCTTTAGCCGCGCGCCGGCTCGGCGGCGAGCTCGTAGGCGGCGCGGAGGCCGGTCGCGAAGGCGCGCACCGCGTTCAGCTCCGTCGCGTCCTCGGCGCCGCCGACGACCCGGAAGGGGACGCCCGCTCGCTCGAGCACCGGGACAAGGGCGTCGTTCCGCTCCTGCCCGGCGGCGATCACCACGCGATCGGCGGCCACCAGCTCGACCGTCCCGTCCTCGCCTTCGATCTCGACCCCGTCCGGGCCGAGGCGCCGGTAGGAGAGCCCCGTCCGCGTCGCGACCCCGGCCCGCTTCAGCGCGTCGAGCCAGACCCACCGCGTCGTCCGCCCGATCCCCGTCCCAACTCGCCCATTCCGCCGCATCAGCGTCACCCGCGGCGCCTTGCCAAGCCGCGGGCCCCGCTGGGATACCGATCTTTTCCGGGCCCCAGCCAGGGAAATATCGGTACCCCGATCTTTTCCGGGGGGCGGGGAGATGGCGTGGGTGGTGAGGAAGTCGGCGGTGGTCTCGGGGTGGGTGAGGAAGTGGGCGAGGTCGACGCCGATTCCGCCGGCGCCGAGGATCGCGACGCTCTCGGCCTCGTCGACGCCGTCGCTGAACGCTTCGGCGTAGTCGAGGACCGACGACTCCTCGAGGCCGGGGATCTCGACCCGGCGCGGGACGACGCCCGTCGCCAGGACGACGCCGTCGAAGCCGGACAGCAGCTCGGCGTCGCTCTCGCCGATCGCGCGCCCGAGCTCGATCTCGACGCCGAGCCGCGGCAGCTCGCGCTCGAAGAACTCGATCGTGCCGCCGTAGTCCTCCTTGCCGGGGACGAGGCGGGCGTAGCGGAACTGGCCGCCGAGCTCGGCCTCGGCCTCGAACAGCGTCACCGCGCCGCCGAGCCGGGCCAGTGAGCGCGCCGCCTCGAGCCCGGCCGGGCCGCCGCCGACGACCGCGAAGCGCCGCCCGCTGCCGTCCGGCGCCACGCCGCTTCGCGCGCCGCGTTGGACCTTGTGGTTGCTATAGCCCCGCAAAGGTCCAACGCGCGGCTGG
>DASXFL010000110.1:0-11904 GCA_036489595.1 Solirubrobacterales bacterium | reverse complement strand
AGCCGCCGGACTTGGCGTTGACCAGCGAGCACATGTCGGTCGAGTCGCCGAAGCTCTCGCGCCGCACCTCCCAGGCGCGTTCGACCAGCGCTTCGATCTCGTCGTGGTCGCTCTGGAGCCCGTAGGAGAGCGCTTCCTCAGGGGTGATCAAGGATGCCATGGTTGTCGCCTTCCAGGAGGTGGAACGATTCGGGAGGCTAGGCGCCGACCCGGACAGGCCGTAGCATCGCAGCATGGATCGGGCGACGGCTCGCAGGCGCCGGGTCGCGTTTGGAGTTCTCGCCGTTGCGGCCCTCGCCGGGCTCGCCTCGGGGATCACGGTGGGCGCCACCCCATCGGAACGGCGGGCGGCAACGGTGCGGGTCTCGCTGGCGCGGATCCTGTCGCCTTCCCAGCTGGCCGGGGAGCGGCTGGTCGCCGGGCTCGCCGGCACCTCGATCTCGCCGCCCCTGCGGGACGCGATTCGCGGCGGGCTCCTCGCCGGCGTCGTCCTCTTCGCCGAAAGCTTCCCCAGCCGCGCTGCCGGGCGGCGGCTGATCGCGCAGCTGCAGGCGATCCCCCGGCCGCTGGGGCTGCGGATGCCGCTGCTGGTGATGGTCGACCAGGAGGGCGGCGAGGTCGCGCGCCTGCCGGGTCCGCCGGGCGCCTCGGCGCAGGAGATGGGCGAACGCGGCGGCGCCTACAACCGCCGCCAGGGCCGCCTCACCGCCGCCAACCTGCGTAGCGCCGGCGTCGGCGTCGACCTGGCGCCGGTCCTCGACGTCGGTCGGCCCGGCGGCGTGATCGCCGAAACCGAACGCTCCTTCGGCTCCAACCCGCGCCAGGTGGCGACGACCGCGGTGCCGTTCGCGCGCGGGCTCGAAGCCGGCGGCGTCGTTGCCACCGCCAAGCACTTCCCCGGGCTCGGCGACGCTGCCGAGAACACCGACTACGCGGTGCAGCGGATCAAGCTTTCGAAGGCCCAGCTGCGGACGGTCGACGAGACGCCCTACGAAGCCTTCGTACGCGCCGGTGGGCGGATGGTGATGCTGAGCACCGCGATCTACCCGGCCTTCTCGGAAGCGCCGGCCGCCTTCACGCGGGCGATCGCCACCGGCGAGCTGCGCCAGCGGCTCGGCTTCCGCGGCGTCTCGATCACCGATGCGCTCGAATCGGCGGCGGTCGACTCCTTTGGCGGGCCCGGCCAGGCGGGGGTGGCGGCGGCCCGGGCCGGCACCGATCTGCTGCTCTTCACCGACCTCGCCGGCGCCGAAGCGGCGCGGCGCGCCCTCGTCGCGAAGCTGGGGGCGGGGAGGCTCGACGGCGGCGAGTTCCTCGCCGCCGTTAACCGGGTCCTCGGCCTGCGCGCCGAGCTGCCGCGCTAGCGCCGGCCGGCGTCCCGGGGGCTAGATCGAGCCATGGGCGTCGGCGCGGATCGCTTCGGAGAAGAAGACGCGGACGCCGTCGCGGCCACCATCCTTGGCTGCGTACATCGCCGTGTCTGCCTCGGAGAGCAGCGTCGCGTAGGACATCCGCGGGTCGTCGCCGAAGATCGCGACCCCGATCGAGGCGGTGACCGGGTCGACGCCGTCGAGGGTCGGGTCGTGGCGGCGGATCGCCGCGACCAGCGCTTCGGCGACCAGCAGCGCCTCGGCCGGGGCGCTGTGTGGCAGCACCACCGCGAACTCGTCGCCGCCGAGCCGGGCGACGATGTCGCCGCGGCGGGCGCGCCGCCGCAGCACCCCGGCGACCTCCCCGATCAGGCGGTCGCCGGCCGGGTGGCCGTGGGTGTCGTTGACCTCCTTGAAGTGGTCGAGGTCGATCATCAGCAGCGCCCCGGTGCCGCCGTCGCGGCGCCGGCGCGCCATCGCCGCCCCCACCTCTTCCTCGAAGCGACGGCGGTTCTTGAGCCCGGTCAGGGCGTCCTCGCCGGCCTCGCGTTCGAGCCGCTGAACCTGCTCGTTGCGGCTCCAGATCAGGATCAGGGCGCCGAGCAGCGAGGAGATCGCGACCCCGATCGCGGCCAGCAACAGCGGCAGGCTGATGTCGGGCCGGTTCGGGTCGCGGACGACCAGCAGCCACTGGCGGTTGGCGATTCGGACCGGCGCCGTCGCCGGGTCTTCGAGCTCGGCCGCCGGCCCGGAGATCGGCCGGCCGTTGACGTCGAGCTGCTCGACCGTCTTTTCCGGCAGCGCCTGGTCGACGGTGCTGGCGAGGTCGACGACCCGGAGGGTGCCGGCCGCGAACCCGATCAGCGCCCGGCGCCGCTCGGCGACGGTGGCGACCGGAGCGCCGTCACGATAGATCGCCTGGTAGATGTTGATCCCGGGACCGCCGAGCAGCAGCTTGATCACCGGGGTCGCGACCGGGCGGCCGGTGTCGCGGGCGCGTTCGAGATAGGGAGCGCGCTCGGATTCGGCGCCGACGTCGAAGCCGAGCGCCTCTTTCGCCAGCGGCGATTTGGCGGCGATGTCGGTGACCGGGTAGTAGACGGCGTGCTCGGCGGCGCGGCGGATCTGCCCCTGGCCGGGCTGGCCGGCGCGTTCAGTGATCGCGAAGCCGTGCAGCGCTTCGTAAGCGGCCCGCTGGGCAGCGGGGACCCGGTCGAGCAGCACCGCGGCGTTCAACACCCGCTGTTTCAGCAGGGCGCGGCTGACGACGCCGAACTCGTGGCGGCTGATATTTCCCTCGACCTGGAAGAAGGCGGCGGCGCTGGCCAGCTGGCCGACCGCGAGCCGGGCCATCGATTCGGCCTGGTGGGCGGCCCGCACCGCCTCGTCCTTCTGCATCCGCTCGAAGCTGCCGGTTTCGTTGTTGCGCACCAGGATCGCCGCCGTCACCGAGCCAGCGGCGATCAGCAGCACGCAGAGCAGGCCGATCCAGAAGCGCAGTCGCATGCGTGAGTTCTCGGACGCGAGCACCTCCGATATTCAACCTGGGACGGGTCGTGCGCTCGATCACTCGTTGGGTACGGCCGCCAGCGACTCCCAGAGGTAGATCGAGGCGAGGCTGCGGTGGGGGCTCCAGCGCTCGCCGAAGGCGACCGTCTCTTGCGGCGTCGGCGTCGGCTCCAGCCCGTACTCGATCCCGATCGCCTTGCGGATCCCGAGGTCGCCGCCGGAGAGGACGTCGGGGCGCTCGAGGTGGAAGAGCAGGAACATCTCGGCGGTCCAGCGGCCGAGGCCGCGGACGGCGACGATCTCCTCGATCACCCGCTCGTCCTCGAGCTCGGCGAGGCGGTCGAGCTCGAGCTCGCCGTCGAGCACGTGCCGGGCGAGGTCGCGGACGTATTCGACCTTGCGGCCGGAGAGGCCGGCCTCGCGCAGCTCCTCCTCGCTCGCTCTCAGCAGCCGCCGGGGGGAGGGGGCCTTGCCGCCGAAGAGGCCGAGCACGCGGTTGTAGATCGCCCGCGCCGCTTTGGTCGAGACCTGCTGGCCGACGATCGAGCGCAGCAGCGCCCCGTAGGCATCTTCGGGTCGCTCCTCGTTGCGGCGGCGCAGCCGCTCCTCGAGGTCGATCTTGCCGATCCGCCCGATCAGTGCCGCCATCGTCGGATCCTTGTTGGCGAGGGCGCGGCGGGCGGCGGCAGCCTTTTGCGCGCTCACCGACCCCGGCCTCCCGGCGCGCTCACCGGCCGGTCCAGCGCGGCTTGCGTTTCTCGGCGAAGGCGCGGATCCCCTCGCGCAGGTCCTCGGAGGCGAAGCAGGACTCGCGCAGCGCCACCAGCCCGGCCTCCTGCTGCTCGCTGAGGACCGGATTCGAGTTGAGGACGTCGATCGCGCTCTTGTTGCCGCGGGCCGAGAGCGGCGCGTTGGCGGCGATCAGCGCCGCCAACTCGACGGCGGCGCCCTCGAGCCGGCGATCGGGGACGACCTCGTTGACGAGGCCGATCCGCTCGGCCCGCTCGGCGCCGACGTTGCGGCCGGTGAGGAAGAGCTCCTTGGTCCGCGGCAGGCCGACCGTGTTGAGGAACTTGCGCAGGCCGGTGTGGCCGTAGATCAGCCCCAGCCGCGCCGGCGGCATCCCCAGCTCGGCGCCGGCGGCGCAGATCCGCAGGTCGCAGCTGATCGCCAGCTCGAGGCCGCCGCCGAGGCAGTGGCCGTTGATCGCCGCTAGCGTCGGCCAGGGGTGGCGGGAGACCGCCTCCATCGCCGCGTGGAAGGGGTGGGCGACGAGCGCCTCGGCGTCGCGTTCGAAGGTCTGCTCGGCGATCGTGGTGATGTCGTAGCCGGCGGAGAAGACCGGCGGCTCGCCGGTGATCACCACGCAGCGGGTCTCGATCCCGCGGTCGAGCCGTCGCAGGCCCTCGGCGATCCCGTCGAGGATCTCGAGGTCGAGCGCGTTGCGCCGCTCCGGGTTCGAGATCCGCAGCCGCGCCACCGCCTCCGCCGGGCGGTCGAGGAGGAGCTTGCCGCCGGCCAGGCTCTCGACTTCCACGGCTTGCCCCAGGGCTCCCCGGCCGCTACTCGAGGACGACGAGGACGTCGCCTTCGCTCACCGACTGGCCCTCTTCGCAGCGGATCTCCTTGACGACGCCGTCCTCTTCGGACTCGACCGGGATCTCCATCTTCATCGACTCGAGGATGGCGACGGTGTCGCCGTCGGCCACCTGGTCGCCGACCGCGACCTCGATTTTCCACACGTTGCCGGTGATGTGCGCCTCGATGTCTGGCATGGGCGAGGAGAATAGCCGCGCGATGGGACCAGCGAGCGACGGCGAGACCTCCGGCTCCGGCTCCGCGGACGGCTCGGCCCTGGCGGCGATCGTCGCGGCGCGGAACGAGGCCGACCGGATCGCGGCGACGGTGGCGGCGCTGCGCGGAGCCTTCCCGGCGGCGGCGATCTGGGTCGCCGACGACGCCTCAACCGACGGCACGGCCGAGGCCGCCCTGGTCGCCGGCGCCCAGGTAGTGAACCGGCGGCGGCCGCACGGCAAGGGCGCCAACGTCACCGCCGCGGCCGAGGCGGCGCTCGGGGTCGAGCCGCCGCCGCGTCTCGTCCTCCTCTGCGACGGCGACCTCGGCGCCTCGGCGGCCCGGCTGGGGCCGCTGGTGGCGGCGGTCGAGGCGGGGGAGTGCGACCTCGCGGTCGCCGCCTTCGCGCGCCGGGTCGGCGGCGGCTTCGGAATCGCGGTCGGCTTCGCCGGCTGGGCCGTGCGGCGGCTCTGCGGGGCGCGGGTGCGAGCGCCGATCTCCGGCCAGCGGGCCCTGCGCGCCGAGGCCCTGCGCGCCTGCCTGCCGCTCGCCAAGGGCTTCGGGATGGAGATCGGGATGACCGTCGACGCGGTCCGCGCCGGTTACCGGCTGCGCGAGTACGAGCTCGACCTCGAGCACCGGGCGAGCGGCCGCACCCTCGCCGGCTTCCTGCATCGCGGCGCCCAGCTGCGCGACTTCCTCCGCGTCTTCGCCAGCCGGGCGCTGCGGCGGCGGCCCGGGGGAGGGGACGGCGCATGATCCTGGCGATCGACCAGGGCACCACCGGCACCACCTGTCTCGTCTTCGACCCGGAGGGGCTGATCGTCGGCCGCGCCTACTCCGAGTTCGAGCAGTTCTTCCCGCGGCCCGGTTGGGTCGAGCACGACGCTGCCGAGATCTGGGAGGTGACCCGCCGGGTCGCTCGCGAGGCGCTCGCCGGCGCCGGCGTCGGCGGTGCCGACCTGGAGGCGATCGGGATCACCAACCAGCGCGAGACCGTCGTTGCCTGGGACCCCGAGAGCGGCGAGCCGCTGCACCGGGCGCTGGTCTGGCAGGACCGCCGCACCGCCGAGCGCTGCGAGGAGCTGCGCGCCGCCGGCCACGAGCAGCTGGTCCGCGAGCGCACCGGGCTCACCGTCGACCCCTACTTCTCAGCGACCAAGATCGAGTGGCTGCTGCGAAACGTCGAGGGTGCCGAGCGGGCGGTCTTCGGCACGATCGACTCCTGGCTCCTGTTCAAGCTGACCGGCCGCCACCTCACCGACTACACCAACGCCTCGCGGACGATGCTGTTCGACATCCGCCGCCTCGCCTGGGATCCAGAGCTCTGCGAGCCGCTCGGGATCGACCCGGCGCGGCTGCCCGAGCCGCAGCCCTCGGCGGGGGCCTTCGGCACCACTTCGGAGTTCGGCGGCGAGGTGCCGGTGGCGGGGGTCGCCGGCGACCAGCAGGCGGCGCTGTTCGGCCAGGCGGCGCTGGAGCCGGGTGCGGGGAAGAACACCTACGGCACCGGCAGCTTCGTCCTCCTCAACTGCGGCGCCGAGCTCCCGAGCCCGCCCGACGGCCTGCTGGCGACCGTCGCCTGGGGGATCGGCAAGGAGGTCGCCTACGCGCTCGAGGCCTCGATCTTCGTCACCGGCGCCGCCGTGCAGTGGCTGCGCGACGGCCTCGGGGTGATCTCCGAGGCGGCCGACAGCGAGGCGCTCGCCGCCTCGCTCGAGTCGAACGACGGCGTCTACTTCGTGCCGGCGCTGACCGGGCTCGGCTCGCCCCACTTCGACCCCTACGCCCGCGGCACCATCGTCGGCCTCACTCGCGGCAGCGGCCGCGCCCACCTCGCCCGCGCCGCGCTCGAGGCGATCGCCTATCAGGCGGTCGACGCGATCCGCGCCCAGGAGGCCGCCGCCGGCCGCCCGCTGGAGCTCCTGAAAGCCGACGGCGGCGCCGCCGAGAACCGCTGGCTGATGCAGTTCCAGGCCGACCTGCTCGGGGTCCCGGTGGTGGTGCCGGAGGTGGCGGAGACGACCGCGCTCGGAGCCGCTTACCTGGCCGGGGTCGGGACTGGCGCCTGGAGCCTCGAGACGGTGGCCGAGCGCTGGCGCGAGGCAGCCCGCTACGAGCCGCGGATGCCGGCGGCCGAGCGCGAGCGCCTGCTGGCTGAGTGGGCGCGGGCGCTGGAGCGCTCGCGCGGCTGGGCGGACCCCCGTTCGGCGGGTTCGGGCGGCGCCGAGTAACTCGGGCGGGCGGCGTTTGTAGGGTGCAGCGGCGGCCCGGATGGCCGCTGTTTCTCGTCATGGCCGAAATCAAGCCACAGGTCTACAGGGACCCGCGCCCGGCGGAGTACTTCGACGAGTTCCACCAGGCCGCGCGGGACGGCTCCACCTGGGTCTACACGCTGGCGCGAATCGTCTGCACCCTGCCGACGATCCTGCTCTACCGGCTGAAGGTGATCGGGCGGGAGAACGTGCCGCGGAAGGGCGCGGTGATCCTCGCCCCCAACCACTTCAGCCAGATGGACCACTTCTTCGCCGGGGTCTATCTGCCGCGGACGATCCGCTTCATGGGCAAATCGCAGCTGTTCGGGCCGCCGATCCTGACCGCGATCTTCAAGCACGGCGGCGTCTTCCCGGTCCGCCGCGGCCACCGCGACGAGGAGGCGATGAAGACCACCTTCATTCTCCTCGAGCAGGGCGAGATGGTGCTGATCTACGCCGAGGGTGGTCGCTCGCGGAGTGGCGAGCTGGGCGAGCCGAAACGGGGGATCGGCCGGATCGCGCTCGAATCGGGCGCCCCGGTGGTGCCGGTGGCGATCTACGGCTCGGCCGGCGTCCGCGGATGGAAGCGTCTGCGCTTCCCGCAGGTGATGATCGAGTTCGGCAAGCCGCGCGCGTTCCAGGTGGAGGAGGACGTTTCGCCGGAGCGCCAGCTCGAGGTGGCGACCGAGATCTTCGACGAGGTCAAGGCCCTGTACGCCGGGCTGGTTACTCGTAGCGGCGCTCGATCCGGGAGTAGAACTCCGGATCGTGCCCGGGCGTGATCACCACGTCGGGGAACTGCGAGTGGAAGAGGCGCAGCTCCTGCAGCGAGCGCCGCAGGTTGTGGGCGTCCTGGGGACGTGGCGGCGGCGCCAGCGAGCCGTCGAGCTGACCGCTCAGGTAGAGAGCGTCGCCGCCGATCACGAAGTCGCGCTGGCTGAGCCGGCAGACGACCGAGAGGTGCCCGGCGGAGTGGCCAGGGGTGAAGGCGAGGCGGACCGAGCCGTCGCCGAAGAGGTCGAAGGTGCGCGCGAAGCTGGCGTAGGAGCCGACCGAGGCGCGGCCGAAGTCGACCGTGCGGTAGTCGAAGGCATAGTCGTAGTGGGCGCGGCGGTAGCCGTCGCTGACGCCCCCGCTGGCGGCCGCCTTCCACTCGGTGGCGGAGACGACGAAGGTCGAGCGGGGGAACTCGGAGATCGCCGAGGCGTGGTCCATGTGGAGATGGGTCATGACCACGACCGGGACCTCGCCGGGGTCGATGCCGCGGGCCCGCAGCTGCGAGGGGACGTCTTCGCGGGCCTCCAGCTCGGGCCGCCCGAAGCGGTTGCCGAGGCCGCCGAAGTTCTGGCGGCCATCGCTGGCGATCGAGGGGTGCAGGCCGGTGTCGACGAGGACCGTGCCGGCGCTCGGGTGGCGGAGGAGGAAGGCCGGCACCGGGATCAGGTTCGGCGGCTTGCCGCGGACCAGCGCCCGCAGCAACTTCAGGCTGAGAAAGGGGCCGCCGGGGCTGGTCAGCAGCGCCCGCGCGAAGTTGACCCGGCCGGCGATCAGCGGTTCGACCGCGACCGTCGCCCCCGCGGTGCCCCCGGCGAGTGGTTGGTGCAGCGGCTGCGGCTCGACGCTGATCGCCATGACTGAGTCAGATTAAGCCGGCCGGCGCGCCGATAGGCTGCGCTCGGGATGGCTGAAAGCTCGCATTCGCAGGTGTTTCGGGAGGGGCTGCTGGAGGGGCAGGTCTGCCTCGTCTCGGGGGCGGGGTCGGGGCTGGGCCGGGAGATCGCGCTGGAGCTGGCGCGGCTCGGCGCCGCCGTGGTCGGCTGCGGGCGACGGCCGCAGCCGCTGGCCGAGACCGCCGAGCTCGCCAGCGGCCTGCCGGGCGCCTTCGAGCATCGCGAGCTCGACATCCGCGACGAGGACGCCGTCGGCGCGCTGGTCGACGGGGTGCTCGAGCGCCACGGCCGCCTCGACGTCCTCGTCAACAACGCCGGCGGCCAGTTCCTCAGCCCGGCCGAGGCGATCACCCCGAAGGGCTTCCGCACCGTGGTCGAGCTCAACGTCGAGGGCACCTGGTTGATGACCCACGCCGCCGCCACCAAGGCTTTCATCCCGCAGGAGCGCGGCAAGGTTCTCAGCGTCACCCTCTCGCCCCACAATGGGATACCGGGGATGGTCCACTCGGGCGCCGCCCGCGCCGCGGTCGAGAACATGATGCGGACGCTGGCGGTCGAGTGGGCGCGGTTCGGGATCACCACCGTCGCCCTCGCCGCCGGCCACTTCGCGACCGAGACGCTGCTGACCAAGTACCCCCGGTCGGTGGTCGACAACGTCGCCCGCTCGATCCCCCTGCAGCGCACCGGCCGCGCCGAGGAGATGGCCTGGCTGGTCGCCTACCTCGCCTCGCCCGCCGGCGACTTCTTCTCCGGCACCACGATCACCCTCGACGGCGCCCGGGACGACTGGGTCGGCCCCTGGCCCCCGCAGGCGATGGCGACCGAGGCCGGCGACCCCGTCGCCGAGGAGCGCCGCCAGCCCTAGACCCCCCGCACTTGTCGCCCTCTGGTTGACAAGTGAGGGGGGCTCAAGCGGTGCGCGGCTCCAGCACGATCAGCGGGATCTCGCGCTCGGCCCTCGCCCGGTAGTCCCTGTAGCTGGGCCAGGCGACGTCGGCCAGCGACCAGAGGCGGTCGCGGTCCTCCGGCGCCGCCTCGCGCGCGTGGACGGGCCGCCGCTCGGCGTCGACCTGGACCGTCGTGTAGGGATTGGCCCTGAGGTTGTGGAGCCAGGCGGGATGGCTGGGGAAGCCGCCCTTCGAGGCGACCAGCAGCAGGTCCTCGCCGTCCTCGACATAGAGCAGCGGCGTCGTCCGCAGCGTCCCCGACTTCGCGCCGACGTGGTCGAGCAGCAGCATCCGCCCGCCCACCCCCGGGATCCGGGCCCCGAGCCGCCCGCCCGTCCTCCGGTAGAGGAAGGTGTGGGCGCCGGCGGCCCGGATCAGCGCCGGCCAGATGTGGTCGGCGAGGTCGAGGTAGTGCGGCGAGCGGTCGCTGGCCTCGGTGCTCAGGTGTACATCCCTCCGAACATGCCGCCGGTGATGTTCAGCACCTGTCCGTGCACGTAGTTGGCGAGCGGCGAGGCGAGGAAGAGGACCGGGCCCGCGGCCTCGGCCGGGGTGGCGCCGCGCCCGAGCGGAATCACCGCCTGGGCCATCGCCCGCATCTGCTCGGGGATTCCCAGCTCGATCTTCTCGCCGGACGGCGTGGTGATCTCTTCGCCCTGCTCTTTGGCCTGGGTCAGCCGCGTTTCGACGAAGCCGAAGGCGACCGCGATGACGTTGATCTTGAACTGGCCCCACTCCTTGGCCAGGGTCTTGGTGATGCCGACGACGCCCGCCTTGCCGGCCGCGTAATTGATCTGGCCGGGGTTGCCGAACATGCCCGTCGTCGAGGAGGTGTTGATCAGCTTGCGGAAGACCTCCTTGCCACCCTCGCGCTCGGCCTTGGCCGCCTCCCGCCAGTGCGGCGCCAGCGCCCGCGCCACCCGGAAGGGGACGATCGTGTGGATGTCGAGCATCGCCTGGAACTGCTCGTCGGTCATTTTGTGGGCGACGCCGTCCCAGGTGTAGCCGGCGTTGTTGACGACGACGTCGACGCCGCCGAAGGCGTCGACCGCGGCGGCGACGAGCTCGTCGGCGGCGCCGTCCTTGGTCAGGTCGCCGGCGTGGACGGCGGTCTCGCCGGAGATCTCGCTCGCCGCCTGCTCGGCGACGTCGGCGTCGAGATCGTTGATCAGAACCTTCGCCCCCTCGTTCGCGAACAGCTCGGCCGTGGCCCGGCCGATCCCCCGCGCCGACCCGGTGACGATCGCCGCTTTCCCGTCCAGCAAACCCATCTCACTCCTCCGTTCCTCGGTCGTGAAGTCGGCCGGGAGGCTAGAGGAATTCATCCCTGGCTGACTGGCCAGTCAGGGATCGGGTGGGGGCCGGTGACGGAGAATTCGCTTGCGCGTCCGAGGGCAGCGGAGAGAATCGGCGGATATGGGGGATGCCCTGACGATCTTCGTCTTCGCGCTGATGTCGGCGCTCAACCCGACGCTGCTGGCGGCGGTGACGATCATGCTGCTGCTGGAGAACCCGAAGCGGCTGATGCTCGGGTACCTGCTCGGCGCCTACCTGACCAGCATCGCGATCGGGATGCTGGTCGTCTTCGAGCTCCACGGCGACGAAGCCGTGACGACGACGAAACGGACCCTCAGCCCGGCCGCCGACCTGGTGATCGGGGTGCTGCTGATCACCGCCGGCCTGGTCCTGAAAGGGCAGCGGATGGAGGCGCGGCACGAGCGCAAGCTCGAGCGCAAGGCGGCGGAAGGGCCGAAGAAATCGCTGCCGGAACGGCTGCTCGGGCGCGGCGACCCGCGGATCACCTTCTTCGTCGGCGTCGTCCTCAGCTTCCCCGGCGCCTCCTACCTGGCGGCGCTGACCAAGACCGCGAAACTGGAGATCGCCGACCCCTGGCTGATCCTGATCGTGCTCGGGATCTGCCTGCTGCAGCAGCTGCTGCTCGAGCTGCCGCTCCTCGCCTACGCCCTGCGGCCGGAGTGGGCGAAGGGGGCGATCGCCGACTTCCGCGGCTGGCTGGCGCGGCACGGGCGCCGGGCCGCCGCCCACGTGGCGATCGCGCTCGGCTGCCTGCTGCTGATCCGCGGCGTGGTCGCGCTGATCGTCGGCTAGGAGGTCCGGGAGCGGGGCGGCTGCTGGTCCCTGGCGATCAGCCGCAGATCCCTCGGGCGCAGGAGGGCATGGAGGCGGGAGGGCTCGAGGATCGCCAGGCCGCCCTTGCGGAGCTTGGCGCTGGCGCCGGTGAGCCGGGCGATCTCGTCGGAGAAGTCGGGCTCGTGGCCGACCAAGAGCACGTCGCCCCGGCCGGCGGCGAGGGCGAGCGCGTCGAAGCCGCCCCCGGCGAGCTCGGCGGCGACCTCGG
>DASXFL010000077.1:0-9998 GCA_036489595.1 Solirubrobacterales bacterium | reverse complement strand
CCTCGTAGGAGCCGTAGGCGGTCTCGGCCCCGGTCCGGGCGGCGGCCGCGGCGGCGCGCTCGCCGTCGCGGCTGGCGATCGCCGCCAGCTCCGCCGCCTCGGAGGCGGCGAACCCCGGCAGCAGCTCGTCGAGGATCCGCGCCGTCGAGACGACCCCCCAGCGGAGCGGCTGCCCGGCGCCGGCGGTCATGCGCCGAAGCCCTCCTCGGCGGCCGGCGAGCCGCCGGTGGCCGCCAGCGACTGAGCGCTGCCGCTGCCGTCCGCTTCGCTCGCGGCGATCAGTGCCAGCAGCTCGTCGACCGCGGCGTCGGCGAAGGAGGCGTCGTTGATGTGGGCGTCGAGCACCTCGACCTTGATCCCATCGCGGATCTCCTCCCGCAGCGCGGCGACGAAGGCGGCGTCGGTCTCCGGGTCCCAGAACGGCCCGCCCTCGGTGTCGGGCACCGAGAGGCCACGGCCCGGGACGAGGATGCTGGTCGGCCCGGTGGCGCCGTTGGCCTTGGCGGCGAAGATGCGGCCGAGCTCGGCCATCTCCTCGGCGCTCAGCCGGACCAAGGTCAGCTCGGGGTTGTGCCGGAACATCGGCCGCCCCGGGAACTCGGCCTCGGCGACGGCCCAGGGCCCGCAGGTGATGAAGTCGACGCAGCCGGGGACCAGAACCTGCGGCAGGCCGTTGGCGCCTGCTGCCTCCATCCGGTGGCCGCCGGTCTTCATCAGGCCGCCGACCAGGTCGGCGCCGAGCTCGGTCAGCGTGAAGTCGAGAACCGCGCTCGCCCGGCCGGACTCGACGAAGTCCTCGAGCGCCCGCCCGCCGACCCCGTTGGCGTGAAAGACGACGACCGCGAACCCGGCGCCTTCGAGCCGGGCGCGGCCGCGATCCATCGCCTTGGTCGTGTTGCCGTTCATCGAGATCGCGATCGTCCGCCGCTCGTCCTCGCCGCCGGGGCCTTCGCTCTGGTGGCGGGCGTGGGCGGCGGCGGCGCCGGTGATGTAGCCGGCGGCCGAGCCGTAGACGCGCTCGGTGATGTCGTTGACGCCGGCGATGTCGGCAACCGAGTGCATCACCGCGACGTCGCGGAGCCCGACGTAGGGCTCGAACTGCCGCTGCCCCGAGGCGAGCGGCGAGACGACCATCTTCGGGAAGCCGACCTCGAGCTCCTGGAAGGCGGGGCCGGCGAGGTGGGCGCCGGCGCCGCCGATGCAGATCGCGCCGTGGACGTGGCCACCGGAGACCAGCTCGGCGGCGAGCTCGCGGACGCCCGCCTGCATCTTCTCGACCGCCTCGCCGCGCGGCAGCGCGGAGACGTCGGCGATCGTCGAGCCGGCGGCGGCCGCGACCGCCTCGCGCGATACGAACGGATAGGGCTGCTCGAAGCTGCCAGCGGCCACCGAGGAATCGAGCAACACCGGGGCGCCGCCCGCTTCTACGATGGCGTTGGCGAGAAAGACGACCTCCTCGCCCTTGGTGTCGAGGGTGGCGATGACCAGCACCGCCGGGCCCGCGAGGTCCAGCTGTCCGGAATCCCGGACGAAATCGAGATCCATCAAGCTCTCCACCGGTGCCACCGTACGGCATAGCGGCGGTTCGCGTCAAGTCATCTGGTAAATCGGACGGATTTGGCGGAACCGCCGCGCTCCGTCAGGCGACAGCGAACGATCCTAAAGGCCCCTCAGAGCTCGTAGTCGGCCACGACGACCTCCGCCGCCACCTCGCGCAGGCGCCCCGCAACCGGCTGGTGGACGGGGTGAACGCGGTAGCGCTCGAGCGCCTCGGCGTCCTCGAGGTCGACGCAGAGCGCCGCGTCGAGCGACGACTCGTTCAGGAGCGGCCCGGCGCTGAGCGCCCGGATCTCCTCGATCTGCGCCAGCATCGCCCGCAGCTCGGCGAGCAGCGAGTCGAGCTCGCCCTCCGCCTCCGGCCGCATCGACCACGCCACCACGTGCCTAATCACTATCGGCCTCCTCTGCGCCGAGCTCGTCCACCGGGTAGCCGGACCCGCGCAGCGCCGCCAGCAACTCGCGCTTGGCAGCCTCGCTGCGGCATTCGACCAGCAGCTCGACTCCGGTTTCGTCGAGGTGGAGGGCGACGCCGTCGCGGACGTGGGTCACGTCGAGCACGTTACCTCCCGCCGCTGCCACCGTCTGCAGGAGGCCGGCGAGGCCGCCGGGACGGTCGCTGATCCGGGTGAAGACGCGGACCCTGCGCCCCGCCGAGGTGAGGGCGCGGTTGATCGCCGAGGCGAGCACGTTGGGGTCGACGTTGCCGCCCGAGAGCAGCGCCACCGTGGCCCCGTCGCGGGCGGGGATGACGGCACCGCTGTCGAGGGCGGCGATCGCGACCGCGCCGGCGCCCTCGGTGACCAGCTTCGCCCGCTCGACCAGCAGCACCATCGCCGCCGCGATCGCGTCGTCGTCGACCTCGGCGAGGTCGTCGACCCAGCGCTCGATCAGCCTGAGGGTCAGCTCTCCCGGTCGCTTGACGGCGATCCCGTCGGCGATCGTCGAGGGCTCCTCGACGGTGACCGGCGCGTGGGCGGCGAGCGAGGGCCGCAGCGAGGCGCAGCCCTTCGCCTGGACGCCGACCACCTCGACCTCGGGCAGCTCGGACTTGATCGCAGCGGCGACGCCGCTGACCAGGCCACCGCCGCCGACCGGGACCAGGACCTTGGCCAGGTCCGGCACCTGCTCGAGCAGCTCGAGCCCCACCCCGGCCTGGCCGGCGACTATCTCGTGGTCGTCGAAGGGGTGGACGAAGAGCAGGCCCTCCTCCTCGGCAAGACGGCGGGCGGCGGCGACGCAGTCGTCGACCGAGCTGCCCTGGGGGCGGACGGTGGCGCCGAAGGCGGTTACCGCGTCGACCTTGGAGACGGCCGCTTCGACCGGCATGAAAACGGTGCAGGGGATGCCGCGGGCACGGGCGGCGTAGGCGAGGGCCTGGCCGTGGTTGCCGGCGCTGCCGGCGACGACTCCGCGCGGAGGCGGCACCCCCGGCCGCAGCTTGGCGCTGGTCCCGCGGAGCTTGAAGGAGCCGGTCCGCTGCAGGTTCTCGGCCTTGAGGAAGACGCGACCGCCGCAGCGCCGCGAGAGCTCGCCGAAGCTGAAGACCGGAGTTTCCTTGACGAGGTCGCGCGACGCCGCATGGATTCGGCGCAGCTCGACGAGGTCGGGCTGCCAGGAGACCTCCACGGCGCTCACGGCTCCGTGGCGACGATAGCGTCGATCTCGACCCGGGCACCTTTCGGCAGGGCCGCCACCCCGACCGCCGCCCGGGCCGGCGGCTCGGACTCGAAGAAGTCAGCGTAGGCCTCGTTGATCTCGGCGAAGGCGCCGAGCTCGGTCGTGTAGACGGTCAGCCGCAGCGCCCGCTCGAGGCCGGTGCCGGCGGCGGCGCAGACCGCGGCCAGGTTGCGCAGGCACTGGGCGGTCTCGGCCGCCAGCGAGTCCTGCACCAGCTCGCCCGAGGCCGGGTCGAGCGGCAGCGCGCCCGAGCAGTAGACGACCTCGCCGTGGCGGACGGCGTGGCTGTAGGGGCCGATCGCCGGCGGGGCGCCGGCGGCGTCGATCGCTTGGCGCTCGCTCATGGTTCCTCCTCCTCGTCGAAGCGTTGCTTGATGATCGGCCGGCGGGCGGCGCCGGCCTCGTCGAGCCGGCGCACCGGCGTCGTGTGCGGGGCGGTGCGGGCGACCTCGGGATCCTCCCGCGCCTCCGCCAGGATCTCACCGATCGCCGCCGCGAAGGCGTCGAGCGTCTCCTTCGTCTCGGTCTCGGTCGGCTCGACCAGCAGCGCCTCTTCGACCAGCAGCGGGAAGTAGACGGTGGGCGGGTGGAAGCCGTGGTCGAGCAGGCGCTTGGCAAGGTCGAGGGTCGAGATCCCGAGCTCGCGCTTCATCGGCGCCCCGGAGAGGCAGAACTCGTGGCCACAGGCGCGCTCGTAGGCGACCGGCAGCTCCTCGCCGGCGACCTCGGCGAGCCGTGCCATCAGGTAGTTGGCGCCCAGGACAGCGACCTCCGAGGCCTCGGCGAGGCCGTCGCCGCCGAGCGAGCGGATGTAGGCGTAGGCGCGGACGAAGGTGACGTAATTGCCCTGGAAGCCACGCAGCCGCCCGATCGACTTCGGCCGCTCGTGGTCGAGCTCGAAGCCATCCTCGCCGCGGCGGATCCGCGGCGTCATCAGGTAGGGCTCGATCCGCTCGGAGACGGCGATCGGGCCGGCCCCGGGGCCGCCGCCGCCGTGCGGCTGGGTGAAGGTCTTGTGGAGGTTGAAGTGGACGATGTCGAACCCCATGTCACCGGGCCGCGCCACTCCCATCACCGCGTTGAGGTTGGCGCCGTCGTAGTAGAGCGTCGCCCCGGCGGCGTGGACGACGGCGGCGATCTCCTCGATGTTGCGGTCGAAGAGGCCGAGCGTGTTGGGGTTGGTCAACATCAGGCAGGCGACCCCGCCGTCCGTCTTCGCGCGAAGGTCGTCGAGGTCGACGCCGCCGTCGGCGGCAGTCCCGACCTTGACCACCTCGTAGCCGGCCATCGTCACCGTCGCCGGGTTGGTGCCGTGGGCGGTGTCGGGCGTGAGGACCTTGGTCCGGGCCTCGCCGCGGTCCTCGTGGTAGGCGCGGGTGAGGAGGAGTCCGGCGAGCTCGCCGTGCGAGCCGGCGCTCGGCTGCAGCGAGACGTGGGGCAGGCCGGCGATCTCGGCCAGCGCCCGCTCCAGGCTCCACATCAGCTCCAGCGCCCCCTGCGCCGCCGCCGGCGCCTGCAGCGGGTGCAGCTTGGCGTTGCCGGGCAGCGCCGCGACCCGCTCGTGCAGGCGCGGGTTGTGCTTCATCGTGCAGGAGCCGAGCGGGTAGAAGCCGGAGTCGAGGTCGAAGTTCCGCTTCGAGAGGTTGACGTAGTGGCGGACGATCTCGGGCTCGGAGACCTCTGGAAGCCGCGGCGGCGCGGCCCGCCGCATCGCCTCGGGGATCAGCTCCTCGAGTGGCGCCTCCGGGACTTCTGCCGGTGGCGGCGCGAAGGCCCGCCGCCCAGCTTCCCCGCGCTCGAAGATCGTCTTCACGCCGCCACCTCCGCCGGCCGCTCGGCGAGCGCCGCCGCCAGCGCCGCGGCCAGCCGCTCGATCTCGGCCCGGGTCCGCTGCTCGGTGATCGCAACCAGGAGGCCGTCGCCGAGCTCGGGGTAGTCGCGGCCGAGCGGGTAGCCGGGGTTGATGCCGGCGCGGCGGCAGGCGGCGGCGACCGCCTCCACCCCGGCCGGGCCGTCGACCGGTAGCCGCAGCGCGAACTCGCGCACCACCGGCTGCTCGTGCAGCGCCTCGACCCCGTCGAGCTCGAGCAGCAGGCGGCGAGCGAAGTCGGTGCGGCGAGCCAGCAGCTCACCCAGCTCGACGATCCCGCGCCGCCCCAGCCAGGCCAGGTAGACGACCCCGGCGAGCGCGTTCAGCGCCTGCGAGGTGCAGATGTTCGAAGTCGCCCGCTCGCGGCGGATGTGCTGCTCACGAGTCTGCAGGGTGAGGACGAAGCCGCGCTGCCCGTCGGCGTCGACGGTCTCGCCGGCAATCCGCCCGGGCATCCGCCGCAGGTGCTCCTCGGTGGCGGCGAAGTAGCCGAAGGAGGGGCCGCCGAAGTCGAGCCGGTTGCCGAGCGTCTGCCCCTCGCCGACCGCGATCTCGACCCCGCACTCGCCCGGCGGCCGCAGGATCCCCAGGGTCTGCGGGTCGCAGGCGCAGACGGCGACCGCCTCGGTCTCGGTCAGCACGGCGACGTCCTCGACCGCGCCGAGGAAGTTGGGCTGCTGCAGGAAGACGGCGGCGGTGTCGTCGTCGATCGCCTCGTACCAGGCCCCACGCGCGGTGACGCCGTCGGCGAGCGGCACCTCGGCCACCTCCATCCCGTAGCCGCGGGCCAGGGTCCGGAGCGTCTCGCGACCGTGCGGGTGGACGCCGCGCGAGACAACCAGCTTCGAGCGCCCGTTGGCGAGCTTCGCCAGATAGCCGGCGGCGGCCAGCGCCGAGGGACCGTCGTAGACGGAGGCGTTGGCGACCGGCAGCGCGGTCAGCTCCGAGATCGCCGTCTGGTACTCGAACATCACCTGCAGGCCGCCCTGCGAGACCTCGGGCTGGTAGGGCGTGTAGGGAGTGAGGAACTCGGAGCGCTCCATCAGCATCTCGATCAGCGCCGGCGAGTAGCTGTCGTACATGCCGGCGCCGAGGAAGCAGGCCTCGTCCTCGGTCGAGACGTTGCGGGCGGCGAGCTCGCGCAGGTGCGCGTAGACCGTCTGCTCGCTCTGGCGGGCGGGCAGCTCGAGCGGGCGCTGCATCCGCACCGCCGCCGGCACCGCCTCGAACAGCTCCTCGACCGAGGACGCCCCGATCGTCGCCAGCATCGCCGCCCGGTTGGCCTCGGTGAGGGCGGTGTAGCGGCTCACCTGGCGCCGCCGCCGAGGTAGCCGTAGAGCGGGTAGCGGCCGGCGATCGCGGCGACGTGCTCGGTCAGGGCGGCTCGGTTCGCGTGGTAATCGCGACCGAGAGCGGCGGCGATGATTCCGCCCAGCTGCTCGAAGTCCTCGTGCTCGAGGCCCCGCGTCGCCAGCGCCGAGGTGCCGATCCGCAGGCCCGAGGAGACCATCGGCGGCCGCGGGTCGAAGGGGATCGCGTTGCGGTTGACGGTGATCCCGATCTCGTGCAGACGGTCCTCGGCCTGCTTGCCGTCGAGCTCGGACTGGCGCAGGTCGACGACGGCGAAGTGGACGTCGGTGCCGCCGGTGAGGACCGGGATCCCCTCGCCGACGAGCGCCGCCGCCAGCGCCCTCGCGCCCGCGATCGTGCGCCGCTGGCGCTCGCGGAACTCCTCCTCGCCGGCCAGTTTGAGGGCCACCGCCTTGGCCGCGATCACATGCTCGAGCGGGCCGCCCTGCTGGCCAGGGAAGATGGCGCTGTCGATCTTCTTCGCGTGCTCGGCGCGGCTGAGGATGAGGCCGCTGCGGGGGCCATTCAGCGTCTTGTGCAGGGTGGTGGTGACGACGTCGGCGTGCGGCACCGGGCTCGGGTGCAGGCGGGCGGCGACGAGGCCGGCGAAGTGCGCCATGTCGACCATCAGCAGCGCCCCGACCTCGTCGGCGATCTCGCGGAAGGCGGCGAAGTCGAGCTGTCGCGGGTAGGCCGACCAGCCGGCGACGATCATCCGCGGCCGCTGCTCGCGGGCGATCCGCGCCACCTCCTCCATCTCGACCAGCCCGCTCTCGGGATCGACCCCGTAGGCGACGGCGTCGTAGAGGCGGCCGGAGACGTTCAGCTTCATCCCGTGGCTGAGGTGGCCGCCGTGGGAGAGCTCGAGGCCGAGCATCTTCTCGCCGGGCGAGAGCAGGGCGTGGTAGACGGCGTTGTTGGCCTGAGCGCCGGCGTGCGGCTGCACGTTCGCGTGCTCGGCCCCGAACAGCGCCTTGGCGCGGTCGATCGCGATCTGCTCGCTGACGTCGACGTTCTCGCAGCCGCCGTAGTAGCGGCGGCCGGGGTAGCCCTCGGCGTACTTGTTGGTGAGGACCGAGCCCTGGCATTCGAGCACCGCCCGCGGGGCGAAGTTCTCCGAGGCGATCATCTCCAGGGTGCCGCGCTGGCGCTCGACCTCGGCGCTCAGCACCGAGGCGATCCGCGGGTCGACGTAGGACAGCGGCATCTCCAGCGTCCGCCTAGGCACCGCCGACCAGCTCCCGGTAGGCGGCGGCGTCGAGCAGCTCCCCGGCCTCGGCCAGATCGGTGAGCCGGACCTGCACCATCCACCCCGCCCCGTAGGGATCGGCGTTGACGGTCTCGGGGTCGGTCTCGACTGCCCGGTTGACCTCGACCACCTCGCCGGAGAGCGGCGCGATCACCTCGGAGACCGCCTTCACCGACTCGATCTCGGCGTAGGGCTGGTCCTTGACCACCGCGGTCCCCGGCGCCGGTGGCTCGAAGAAGACGACCTCCCCGACCGCGTCCTGGGCGAACCAGGTGATGCCGAAGGTGGCGGCCTCGCCCTCGACCCGGGCCCAGTCGTGGGCCGGGTGGTAGAGCAGGCCCTCGGGGTAGCTCGCCTCGGCCACCTAGCCCTCGCGCCGGTAGAGGGGCTTGCTGCGGACCTCGGCCCGCCGCACCTGGCCACGGACGTCGACCGCGATCTCGGTGCCCGGCGCCGAGTCGGCGATCGGCACGTAGCCCATCCCGATCCCGCAGCCGAGGCTCGGCGAGAGGGTGCCGCTGGTCACCTCGCCGACCCCGTGCTCGGTGCGGATCTCGTTCCCCTGCCGGGGAATCCCCTTGTCGAGGAAGACGAAGGGGACGAGGATCTCGGTCGGCTCGGCGGCGGCAATCGCCTCGCTGCCGATGAACCCGGTCTCCGGCTTGCAGCACCAGGAGAGCCCGGCTTCGAGCGGGTTACGGTCTTCGCTGAGGTCGTTGCCGTAGAGGTGGAAGCAGACCTCGAGCCGCAGGGTGTCGCGGGCGCCGAGCCCGGCCGGAACGACGCCCTGGTCGAGGAGGGCATCCCAGGCCAGGCCGGCGCCGCTTGGCGGCACCAGCAGCTCACAGCCGTCCTCACCGGTGTAACCGGTGCCGCAGACGAGGCACTCGACGCCGGCGATCGCCAGCCTGGCGCTGCCGAGCCGCGGCGGCAGCTCGCCGGCGGCGAGCCTGCCGAGCTTCTCCCGCGCCATCGGGCCTTGGACCGCCAGCATCGCCCACTCGAGCCGGCAGTCGCGCACCTCGACCTCGAAGTCGTCGGCCTTTTCCTCGAACCAGGCCAGGTCCTTCTGGTGGTTGGCGGCGTTGGTCACGGTCAGGTAGGCACCGCCCTCGAGCGCGTAGGTGAAGAGGTCGTCGAGGACGCCGCCGTCGTCGCGACAGAGCAGGCCGTACTGGGCGCCGCCGACCTCGAGCTCGGCGAGGTCGTTGGAGAGCAGGCGCTGGAGAAAGGCTTCCGCCTCGGGGCCGCGGGTTTCGATCTGCCCCATGTGGGAGACGTCGAAGACGCCGGCGCCGCCCCGGACCGCCTCGTGCTCGGCCCCGATCCCCTCGTATTGGACCGGCATCGCCCAGCCGGCGAAGGGGACGAGCCGGCCGCCGGCCTGGCGGTGGCGCGGATGGAGAACGGTTCTTTCGAGCAGGTCGCTGTTCATAGGACCAGTGGTCCAACCACTGGTCCTCACCATAGCCGATCGATCCGTGTACGGTCAAGAGGCGCGTTTTAGGTCTTCATACCCCAGATTCGTACGACTTATCGAACAGAACTACGCTGATGTCCCCGGCACTCCGCGGCTTCGACCCCACGCTGCTCCTCGCCCTCAACCTGCTCGGGACTTTCGCCTTCGCGCTCAGCGGGGCGCTCGCCGGGGTGCGGGCGCGGCTTGACGTCTTCGGCGTCCTCGTCCTGGCGGCGGTCGTCGGCCTCTTCGGCGGCATCGTCCGCGACGTCCTGATCGGGATCCGCCCGGAAGCGCTGCGCGACTGGCGCTACCTGGCCGTGGTCGGCGCCGCCGCGGTTCTCGCGATCGTCGCCCACCGCGGCCTCGAGCGCACGCGTCGTCCGATCGACGTACTCGATGCCGCCGGGCTCTCGCTCTTCAGCGTCTCCGGTGCCGCCGCTGCGCTCGCCCACGGCTTCGGTGCCCCCGAGGCGGTGGTCCTCGGGGCGATCAGCGGGATCGGCGGCGGCGTCCTCCGCGACCTCCTGCTCGGCGAGGTGCCGGTGGTGCTGCGGCGCGACCTCTACGCGGTCCCGGCGCTGACCGGGGCGGCGATCGTCGCCGTCGCCTACCGGCTCGGCGCCGAAGCGGTGATCGTGCCGGTCCTCGCCGCCCTCGTCTGCTTTGCGATGCGGCTCGCCGGCCTCCGCTACGCCCTCGACCTGCCACGGGCCGGCGCGCGGGGGGACGACTTGTAGATTCGTAGCCGTGACCGAGCCCTCACTCCGGCCGCTCCGCCGCAGCGCCCTCTACGAGGAAGTGGTCGAGCGGCTGCGCGAGTTCATCGACGT
>DASXFL010000073.1:0-16179 GCA_036489595.1 Solirubrobacterales bacterium | reverse complement strand
GGCGGGGGCTCGAACTAGAGCTGCATCCGGGGCCCATAGGGCCCCGGATGCAGTCTTGATGGTTGCGGAAGTGCGACGAGTCGCGGGCTGGGCCGGCGGCCTCAACGAGCCGCAGCGTGAATCACCAGGACATGGGCGCTGATCGATGAGCGGACCGCCTCCGCCGCGCGGCTACTCGGCCGTCGCTGCGATCACCGACTCCGCCACCACCACTCGCGCGATCGGGGCGAGCCTCGCGGCCGGCCCAGGAGGAAGGGCGGACGAACAGCCGACGCCGGCCTGTCGATCGCCTCGGGGATCTGCGGTCGAGGATGCCGGGCCGCAGAGGTTGCCGAACATCGTGCAGAGGTTGCCGAACGTCTGCGCGAAGCGACGGTAGGAGTCCGAGGCGGAACGCTCGTTGCCGCTTCGCCGTGGCGAGGCCGGCGACGGCGCTGTCGCGAGGCTGAGGTTGGGGACGGTGTCGAGCATCCCCAGTACCGACCCGCGGGTGCCGGAGCGGACTGAGACCAGCAGCAGCCCACCGGGTCATCTCGGCGACGTTGGCGCCCTTGCCGACACGCAGGTCGGGCATCTCCCGCAAGCCCTCGGCGAAATCGTGGACCTGCTTGGGGGCGGGCGGTCCTGCGCCGCCCGTGCTTCCCAGACCCACCGCTTGCACACCGGCGTCCCAGCGGCGGTTCGGGTCGCTCGGGTCGCAACTGCAACGCTTTCCCTACCCTCGCGGAGGAGCTTCCCCTACCCTCGCGGAGGATGGCGAAAGCCAAGGCCGAGAAAGCGGTGCGGGCGACGGTGGGCGGCGCGGTCCAGGGCGTCTTCTTCCGCGAGGCGACGCGGTGCCGGGCCGAGGAGCTGGGAGTGCTCGGCTGGGTGCGGAACGAGGACGACGGCACGGTGCGCGTCCACGCCGAGGGCGACCGCGCGGCGGTCGACTTGCTGCTCGAGCTCCTCCGGGAGGGGCCGCGCGGCGCCGAGGTGTCTGCGGTCGCGGTCGAGGAGGTGAAGCCGGAGGGCCACGAGCAGTTCGCGATCCGCGGCATCGCCGCTGGCGACTTCGTCGTCCAGGAGCACGCCGCCACCGCGCACCACTGGGACCTCCGGCTCGAGGTCGACCACGTGATGAAGTCCTGGGCGGTCCCCAAGGGCCCCTCGATGGACCCGGCGGTGAAGCGAATGGCGATCGAGGTCGAGGACCACCAGCTCTCCCACAACCACTTCGAGGGCCGCACCGACGGCGGCGGCGTCATCGTCTGGGACCGCGGCCCCTACGAGCAGGGCGGCCGCGTCCCGTGGCCCGAGGCGCTGGAGCGCGGCCACGCCGTCTTCGTCCTCCACGGCGAGAAGCTCCGCGGCGGCTTCGCCCTTCAGCGCACGGGCCGCGGCGAGAAGCCGCAGTGGCTGCTGATCAAGCGCAGGGACGAGGCCGCCGAACCCGGCTCCGACGTCGCGGCCGCGCACCCTGAGTCGGTCCTCAGCGGGACCTCCCTCGAGGAGCTGCTCGCTTCATAGCTGGCGCGGCAGCGAGCACGTAAGATCGGTGCCATGGGTGTCTTGCCGATCGTCCTCCTGATCTTGGCGATGAAGATCCCGATCCTCGGGATGCTGTGGTTCGTCTTCTGGGCCGGGCGGATGCCCGAGACCGAGCCGCCGCCGGAGGTGAAGGTCCGCGGCCACAGGCCGCGCCGGCCGCAGCCGCCGCCGAGCCGCGGCCCGCGCCGCCGCGGCCCCCACGGCGGCGGTGCCGCCCGGCCGCTGCCGAGCGGCCACGACGGCCGCGTCCACGCGCGGGCGATCGCGCGCCGCCCCGAACCCGCCTTGCGCCACCAGCCCCGTCCCGGGCATTAGTCTCCCTCCGGGCAGCGGAGCGGGTCCGGGGGAACGAGCGAGGAGAAAGCGGTGAGCGAGGCGCAGATCGATTTGGCGATTCCGGACGTCGACGTGACGAGCTTCGTGCTCGAGCGCGCCGCCGAGCGCGGCAATAAGCCGGCGCTGATCGACGGCCCCAGTGGTCGCACTCTCACCTATGCCGATCTGGCCGAGCAGATCGCGGCGGTGCGCGGTGGCCTGCGGGAGCGCGGCTTCGGCCGTGGCGACGCGCTCGCGATCTACCTGCCGAACCTGCCCGAGTACGCGGTCGCCTTCCACGCCGCCGCCTCGGCCGGCGGCCGCGCCACCACCGCCAACCCGCTGTACACCGCCGGTGAGCTCGGCCACCAGCTGCACGATTCGGCCGCAAAGCTCCTGGTCACGGCACCGCCACTGCTCGATACCGCGCTCGCGGCCGCCGCCGAGGCGGGGGTCGAGGAGGTCTTTGTGGTCGGCGAGGACGAGCGGGCGACGCCGCTGGCCGAGCTGCTCGCCGCCGAGCCGGTGCCGGTCGCCGAGATCGACCCCGCCGCCGACCTTGCCGTCCTGCCTTACTCGAGCGGCACCACCGGGCTGCCGAAGGGGGTGATGCTCTCCCACCGCAACCTGGTTGCCAACCTGATCCAGTCCGGTGAGGCGTTGACGGTCGGCGACGCCGACGCCTTGGTCGGCTGCCTGCCCTTCTTCCACATCTACGGGATGACGGTGATCATGAACCTCGGCCTGCGCGCCGGGGCGACGATCGTGACGATGCCGCGCTTCGACCTCGACCAGTTCCTCGGACTGATCGAGGAGCACCGGGTCACGGTCGGCTTCGTGGTGCCGCCGATCGCCCTTGCCCTCGCCAGGCACCCGGCGATCGACGGCGCCGACCTCTCCTCGCTGCGCTTCCTGATGTCGGGGGCGGCGCCGCTCGGGCCGGAGCTGGTCGAAGCGGTGGAAGCCCGGCTCGGCTGCATGGTCGCCCAGGGCTACGGGATGACCGAGGCCAGCCCCGTTACCCACACGATCCCGATGGACCCCGGGCGCAACCGGATCGGCACCGTCGGTCCGCCGGTGCGAGGGACCGAGTGCCGCCTGGTCGACGCCGAGACCGGCGAGGACGTCGGCTCGGGCGAGCGCGGCGAGGTCTGGATCCGCGGCCCGCAGGTGATGCAGGGCTACCTCAACAACGAGGAGGCGACGGCGGCGACGATCGACCCCGAGGGCTGGCTTCATACCGGCGACATCGGGATCGCCGACGAGGACGGCTACTGCACGATCGTCGACCGGCTGAAGGAGCTGATCAAGTACAAGGGCTACCAGGTGCCGCCGGCTGAGCTCGAGGCGCTGCTGCTCGCCCACCCGGCGGTTGCCGACGCCGCCGTGATCGGCGTTCCCGACGAGGAGGCCGGCGAGCTGCCGAAGGCCTTCGTCGTCGTCGCCGCGGGGCAGGAGCTCGACCACGAGGCGCTGATGGACTGGGTCGGCGAGCGGGTGGCGCCGCAGAAGCGGATCCGGCTGGTCGAGGAGATCGAGGCGGTGCCGAAGTCGGCTTCGGGGAAGATCCTCCGGCGCGAGCTGACCGCGACCGGGTAGGGTCCCGACCGCAACCGGTTCGGCCCAGCCGCGTTGAGGCCCATGTGACCCAATCGATCAGAGCTCGCGCCACCGCCGCCTGCGCGGCGCTGCTGGCGTTCACCGCCGCCCTGCTCACCGCCGCCGCGCTCGCCGCCCCCGCCGGTGCCGCCGTGCCCTCGGACTTCTGGGGGGCGGTGCCCCAGAACCCGCTCAGCGCCGGCCAGCTCGAACGCCTGAAGCGGGGCGGGGTCGACAGCCTTCGGATCATCGTCGACTGGACCTCGATGCAGAAATCCCCGCGCTCGGAGATCGAATGGAGCAGCGTCGACAGCCAGGTCGAAGCCTTCGCCAAGGCCCACATCGAAGTGCTGCCGTTCCTCTACGGTGCCCCACGCTGGGCGGTCCCGGTCGGGACGGTTCCCGGCGGCGGCGCCAAGGCGCCCACCCACCTGCCGGTTCGCGGCCGCGCTGCCAGCGGCTGGGCCGCCTTCGCTCGCCAGGCGGTCGAACGCTACGGTCCGCGCGGGACCTTCTGGGGCGAACACCCGGAGATCCCGCGCGACCCGATCCGCACCTGGCAGATCTGGAACGAGCCGAACTTCAAGTACTTCGTCACCCGGCCGAACCCGGGCGAATACGGGCGCCTGGTGAAGATCTCGGCGCACGCGATCCACGCCGCCGAACCGCGCGCCACCGTCCTCCTCGGCGGCCTCTTCGCCCGTCCCGGTGAAGCCGGCAGGTACCACCCGCCGCGCGCCTACACTGCGGTCGAATTCCTCGAACTGATGTTCAAGCGCTCGCCCGGCGTCGGCGCCAGCTTCGACGGCGTCGCCCTGCATCCCTACACCACCTCCTACACGACCCTGCCCGGCGAGATCGAAGAAGTGCGCTCGCTGCTGCGGCGCCGCGGCGCCGGCAACAAGGGCCTCTGGCTGACCGAGCTCGGCTGGAGCGCCGAATCGCCCTCCCACGGGGACGCCTTCGCCAAGGGCGTGCGCGGTCAGGCAACTCAGCTCACCGGTGCCTTCCGCCTGCTCCGCAACAACGCCGCTCGCTGGCGGTTGCGCCAGGTCTTCTGGTTCTCGGTCGACGACCTCCCGAACGCCTGCAACTTCTGCGGCGGCAGCGGCCTCTTCCGCAACGGCTTCAGGCCGCGGCCGGCCTGGCGCGACTACGTCCGCTTCGCCGGCGGCCGCGCCAGCTGATTCGGACCCTCGCCGCGGCAGGGTCCCCTACGATGCGGGCGTGCTGATCGACGGCGCCCAGCTCGACGCCCCCGCCGCCCCTCTCGACGACCTCCTGCGGGTCGGGCTCGAGACGGCACCGGACGAGGCCGCGGTCGTCTCCGCCGTCCGCAGCGAGAGCTGGCGCGAGCTCGAGGACGCGGTGGCGCGGGTCGCCCAGGGCTACCTCGACCTCGGGCTGCGGCCCGGCGACCGGGTCGCCTCGCTGATGCCGAACCGAGTCGACCTCGTCGTCCACTATCTCGCCTGCTTCCGCGCGGGCCTCGTCGCGACCCCGCTCAACTACCGCTACACCTCGCGTGAGATCGATCACGCACTGCGGGTGAGCGGGGCGCGGGCGTTGCTCGCTCACGTCGAGCGGGCCGAGGACGTCGCCGGTTCCGAGCTCGCCGGCGGCCTCGAGCTGGGCGCCGTCGCCTATCGCGACGCCGAGCCGCTGCCGACCGGCAACGACGAACCGGCGGAGCACGACGGCGGCTGGAGCCGCGAGTTCTCGGCCCTGCTGCAGTCCGAGCCGAATGCGGACCCGGCGGCCGAGCCGCTCGACCCCGAGGCCCCCGCTGCGATCTTCTTCACCTCCGGCAGCACCGGTCCCGCCAAGGGCGTCACCCACAGCCGCGAGACCCTGCGCTGGATGATCGCCAGCGCCGCCGGCGCCTTCGAGCTGAGCGCCGATGACGTCTTCCTGCCGGGCTCCTCGATGTCGCACGTCGGCTCCTTCCTCTGGGCGCTGACCACGCTCGCGGTCGGCGGCAAGGTAGTCGTCGCCCGCGCCTTCGACAGCCACGAGCTGCTGCCGCTGCTGCGCGAGCACCGGCCGACGGTGCTGGCGATGATCCCGGCGGCGCTGCTGGCGCTGGTGCGCGACCACGACCTGCAGCCGCACGAGTTCGACTGCCTGCGGATCTGTCGCTGCGGCTCCGACAAGGTCTCGACTGAGCTCCTGAGCGAGTTTGCCGCCCTCGCCGGCTTCCCGATCCTCGAGGGCTACGGGATGACCGAGGTCGGCATCGCCACCCTCAACCCGCCCTCCGGGGTGATCAAGCAGGGCTCGATCGGGCCGCCGATCTGCGGCTTCTCGATCGCCCTCCGCGACGAGGACGGAAACCAGATCGCCGCAGAAGAGGTGGGGCGGATCTGGATCCGTACCCGCAGCCAGATGGTCGGCTACTGGGAGGCACCCGAAGCCACCGCCGAGGTCGTCCGCAACGGCTGGCTCGACTCCGGCGACCTTGCCCGCGCCGACGGCGACGGCTACCTCTGGTTCTTCGGCCGCAAGAAGCAGGTGATCGTCCACGACGGCTCCAACATCAGCCCCTACGAGGTCGAGGGGGCGCTGGTCGACCACCCGGCGATCGACCTCGCCGGCGTGGTCGGCGTCCACGACGAAGTTCACGGCGAGAGCGTCCGCGCCTACGTCACCGTGCGCCCCGGTGCCGAGCGGCCGAGCGCCGGCGACCTCGTCGTCCACTGCCGCGAACGGATCGGCTACAAGGCGCCCGAGGAGATCCTCTTCCTCGACGAGATGCCGCTCAACCCGACCGGCAAGATCGACCGCGTCGGCCTGAAGCGGATGGCCGAGGACCACCTGCACCCGCACGGACTCGAGGACGCGGCGCCGGCTGCGGGCTGAGGCGGAGCCGACCTCACGGTGAGCGAGAACGGAGAGACCCAGGTCGGCGGCGAGGAGATGCGGCGCGTCCTCGGCCATTTCGCCACCGGGGTCACTGTCGTCACCGCCCGCGCCCCGGCCGCCGTCGGTGCCGAGTGCGAGGAGCCGGTGGGGATGGTCGCCAACTCCTTCACCTCGGTCTCGCTGGAGCCGCCGCTGGTCCTCTTCTGCGCCGGCGCCGAGTCCGACACCTGGCCGCGGATTCGCGAAGCCGATCGCTTCTGCGTCAACGTGCTCGGCCACGGCCAGCAGGAGCTGGCGATCGGCTTCGCCCGCAAGGGCACCGACCGCTACGAGGGGGTCGAGCTGGCCGACGGGGAGGAGGGGCCGCCGCGGCTGGCCGGGGCGCTCGCCCACGTCGTTTGCCGGATCTGGGCCGAGTACGCGGGCGGCGACCACGCGATCGTGGTCGGCGCGGTGATGGAGCTGGCGGTCGCCGACGAGGACGTTGCGGCGCTCGAGGAGCCGCTGATCTTTTACCGCGGTGGTTTCACCACCGCCCGCCAGCGGGCAGAATAGAAGCCCGAACCGCTACACCGATCGGAGCAGAGCTTTGGACCCAGGGGATTTCGACGCGATCGTCGCCGCCGTGCGCGAGTTCGTCAACCGCGAGGTGATCCCGCGCGAGGACGAGATCGAAGAGAGCGACGCGGTCCCCGGCTTCCTCCGCGAGGAGGCGGCGAAGATGGGCCTGTTCGGCTATGCGCTGCCGGAGGCCTACGGCGGGCTCGGCTTCGACATGGAGGAGGAGGTGCGCCTCTGCTTCGAGGTTGGCCGCACCTCGCCCGCCTTCCGCTCGCTGTTCGGGACCAATAACGGGATCGCCGGCCAGACGATCGCCAACTACGGCACCGAGGAGCAGAAGCAGCGCTACCTGCCGGCGCTGGCGAGCGGCGAGGCGGTTGGCTGCTTCGCCCTCACCGAGGCCGAGGCTGGCTCCGACCCGAGCGGCCTGCGGACCAGGGCCAGGCGCGACGGCGAGGAGTACGTGATCAACGGCTCCAAGCGCTTCATCACCAACGCCGAGCTCTCCACCGTCTTCGTCGTCTTCGCCCGCACCGACCCCGACGCGGCCGGGACCCGCGGCATCTCCGCCTTCCTCGTCGACGCCGACACGCCCGGGCTCTCGCTCGGCCCCCACGACCGCAAGATGGGCCAGCAGGGAGCCTGGACCTCGGAGGTCTTCTTCGACGACCTGCGGGTGCCGGCGAGCGCGCTGATCGGCGGCGAGGAGGAGACCGGCTTCCGGGCGGCGATGAAATCGCTGGCCAAGGGGCGGTTGACGATCGCCGGCCTCTGCGTCGGGATGGCCGAGCGGATCGTCGAGGAGGCGACCGCCTACGCGCTCGACAACCGCCAGGGCGGCACCCCGATCGGCGAGTTCCAGCTGGTCCAGGAGCTGCTGGCCGACTCGGAGACCGAAGCGCGGGCCGGCCGGGCGCTGGTGCTGGAGACGGCGCGCGCCTACGACGCCGGCGCCGACGTCCGCCAGGGCCCGGCTGTCGCCAAGCTCTTCGCCTCGCGGATGGTCAACCAGGTGGCGGACCGCGGCGTCCAGGTGCTGGGCGGGATGGGCTACATGCGCGGCGTCCCGATCGAGCGCTTCTACCGCGACGCCCGGCTCTACCGGATCTACGAGGGGACCGACGAGATCCAGAAGCTGGTGATCGCCCGCCAGATGCTGGCGGCGGCGAAAGCTCGGGTCGCGGCCTGATGGGGCTGGTCGAGGGGCGGACCGCGATCGTCACCGGCGCCGCCCAGGGGATCGGACTGGCGATCGCGCAGCGGCTGAGCGAGGAGGGCGCCGCGGTGGTCCTCGCCGATCTCGACGGGGAGCGGGCGTGCGAGGCGGCGCTGGAGATGCCGGGGCAGGGGATGGCGGTCGGGATCGGCTGCGACGTCACCGTCCCCGAGCAGGTCGAGGCCCTGGTCGGCCATGCTCGCGAGGAGCTCGGCGGCCCCGACGTGATGGTCAACAACGCCGGCATCACCCGCGACGCGACGATGAAGAAGATGCCGGTCGAGGACTTCGACGCGGTGATCGCCGTCCACCTCCGCGGCACCTGGCTCGGGACCAAAGCCGCCTCGCTGGCGATGCGCCAGCAGGGGCGGGGAGGGGCGATCGTCAACCTCTCCTCGATCTCCGGCAAGGTCGGCAACGCCGGCCAGACCAACTACTCGGCCGCCAAGGCGGGGATCGTCGGGATGACCAAGGCGGCGGCGAAGGAGCTCGGCCACGCCGGCATCCGCGTCAACGCGATCCAGCCGGGCCTGATCCACACCGCAATGACTGCGGCGATGCCCCAGGACGTGTTCGAGGCACGGGTCGGGGAAATCCCCCTCGGCCGCGCCGGCGAGCCCGAGGACGTCGCCAACGCCGCCCTCTTCCTCGTCTCCGACCTCTCGAGCTACCTGACCGGGATCGTGATCGAGGTCGGCGGCGGCCGCCACATCTAGCCGCCCCGGGTCCCGCCCTCGCTGAGGTTGCCCTTTGTCCCGCTATCCGGGTCAAAAGGCAACCTCGCGAGGGTCGCCTCGTCCTCTTCGGCGCCGTGGAACTTGCGGAGGACGTTCGGAAAGCGCTCGTCCTGTGGATCGGCGCGGGCGAAGAGGGTCATCGAGGACCGCAGCTTGACCGCGTCGATCGGGCCCATCACGGCGACCGGGTCGTCGCTGTCGAGCCCGAGCAGGGCGTCGGCGCACTCGCGCAGCCGCGGCCCCAGGACCGGGTGCTCCAGGTAGGCCCGCGCTTCCTCGAGCGAGAGGATCGCGTAGGCCCGGGCGGTCGGGCTGCGGCCGAGGCCGTCGATCTGGGGAAAGACGAACCAGATCCAGTGGCTCGCCTTGCGGCCTGCTTTCAGCTCCACCAGGGCCCGCTCGTAAGTGCTGCCCGAATCCTGCGCAGTGATAAACCTATTTAGATCGAAATCCGTCATTTGCTGAGAATTTCACCGCAGGTCCGCCCGTATGCCTAACCTTTCCCTGAAGTGCTGACTGAGGAACACCCGACCGTCCCGGACTATCCGCCCGACGGCCCGAAGCGCCGCTGGCCAAAGCGCCTGCTGGTCGGGGCCGCGGTGCTGGTACCGGTGCTGCTGATCGGCGGCTTTGTCGCCGCCGCCTTCGGGCTCAGCGGCGCCACCCTGAGCCACGATTCCTCGGCGCTGGCGAGCGTCGAATCCGAGGCCCTCGGCGGCGAAATCGACAGCGTCAAGGCGACCGACCCACACGGCAAGGAAGTCCCGATCGCCGTCCACGGGGGCAAGCTTGTCCCGGAAAAGAAGCTGCACCCGGGGGAGACGATCCACCTCGAAGTCGTGGTCAAGCGACCGAGCGTGGTCGGCTGGGTCGCCGGCGACACCAACACGCTGGAAATGACGCTGCGGACGCCGAGGGCGAAGCCGGTCACCCGCTACATCTCGGTCGCGAAGAAGTCGGGCAAGCCGACGGTCCACTTCACCCAGCCCGTCGTCCAGGTCGCCTTCGGCCCGGTCGGCGAACTGACCCACCAGAGCTTCAAGCAACCGAAGGGCGCCGTCAGTCTCGGCGACCAGGCGGCCGCTGGCAGCTTCGTCGTCGCCGCCGCGCCGCGCCCGTGGGAGCAGCTCGGCAAGTTCAAGACCGTCAACTGGTTCCCGGCCAGCGGCTCGCCGGTCCTCGTCTCGAGCCCCGCGCCGGGCTCGGAGGTCTCGCCCTCGACCCCGTTCGAACTGACCTTCTCGAAGACGGTGAAGAAGACGCTCGGTAGCAAGAAGCCGACCCTCGAACCGGAAGTTCCCGGCAAGTGGACCGAGGTCAACAGCCACACGATCCGCTTCACTCCCTCCGGCTTCGGCGCTCCGATGGCCACCGACCTGGAAGCGAAGCTGCCGGAAAAGGTCGAAGTCGTCCAGGCCGACGGCTCGCTCGAAAAGACCGACACGGTCACCTGGCACGTTCCCGGCGGCAGCCCGCTGCGGCTGCAGCAGATGCTCGCTCAGCTCGGCTACATGCCGACCAGCTGGAAGGCGAGCAAGGGCGAAGAGGTATCGCTCACCCCCGAAGACGAGGTTCGCGCCGCGACCGAACCGCCTCACGGCAACTTCGAATGGAAATTCAAGCCGCCGTCCTCGCTGAAGGAACTGTGGAACCCCGGGGAAGCGGAAGTGATCACCAAAGGCGCGCTGATGAGCTTCCAGCTCGACCAGGGGATCGAAACCGATGGCGTCGCCGGGCCGGAAGTCTGGAATAAGCTGATGGAAGCGACGATCGCCGGCGAAAAGAAGGCTGAACCGGGCTACAACTATGTCCACGTCAGCGAGACCCTGCCGGAGACCGTCCAGGTCTTCCACAACGGCAAGGTCGTGGTCGAAGGCCCCGGCAATACTGGCATCCCCGGCGCCGAAACCGAACTCGGCACCTTTCCAGTCTTCGAGCACCTCGAAGAAACGACGATGAGCGGCGAAAACCCCGACGGCTCGCACTACGAAGACCCGGGGATCATGTGGGTCTCCTACTTCAACGGCGGCGACGCTCTGCACGCCTTCGACCGCGCCTCGTTCGGCACTCCGCAGAGCCTCGGCTGCGTCGAGATGCCGCTCGAACAGGCTGCCGCCGTGTGGCCCTACACGCCGATCGGCACCCTGGTCACGATCGCCAGCTAGGCGAGCGGGCGCCTGCCGCCGCTAGCCGCAACGCTCGAGGAAGCCGAGCACGTGGGTTAGCAGCAGCTCGGCCGCGGCGGGGTCGTAGCCGGGGCTGGCGGGGTCGGCGAAGAGGTGGCCGGAGCCAGGGTAGACGTGGATCTCGAGCTTCGCCCTGACCGCGTCGAGAGCGTGCTCGAAGGACTCGACTCCGCCGCGATCGATCCACTCGTCCTCGGCGGTGAAGTGGACCTGGGCCGGCACACCCTCGGGCCAGCGCTCGACCCCGAGCTGGGCCAAGGGCGTGACGCCGCTGATCAAGACCGCACCGCGGCTGCCCTTCCGGGTCGCCGCGTAATAGCCAGCGCTCGCGGCGCCCATCGAGAAACCGCAGTAGACGACGTCGCCCGGCAGCTCGGCCAGCGCCGCCTCGGCCCGCCGCATCAGCTCCGCGACCCCGACCTCGTCGCGGTGGGCGATCCCGTCCTCGAGCCGGTCGAAGGTCCGCCCCTCGAAGAGGTCGGGCGCCCAGACTTCATGCCCGGCCTCGCGCAGGCGGTCGGCCCAGATCTCGACCCCGGGCCCCAGCCCCTGAGCCGAGTGGAGGAGGACGATCCTGCTCACGTCTGCACCAGCTTAGGCGCCTACCGCCGTCGGCGAGACGCGGCAGCGGGCGCGCGTAGGGTTGGGGCATGCGCGCGATGGTCCTCGAGCGAGCCCGCGAGCCGTTGCGGCCGCGGCAGCTGCCAGACCCCGAGCCGGGGCCGGGCCAGGTGCTGATCGCGGTCCGCGCCTGCGGCGTCTGCCGCACCGACCTCCACATCTTCGACGGCGAGCTCAGCCGGCCGAAGCTGCCGCTGGTCCCCGGCCACCAGATCGTCGGCACGGTGGCGGGGGCGGGGGAGGGGGCGGAGCGCTTCGCGGCGGGCCAGCGGGTCGGGGTGCCCTGGCTCGGCTGGACCGACGGCAGCTGCCGCTACTGCCGGAGCGGCCGCGAGAACCTCTGCGACGGCGGCCGCTTCACCGGTTACGACCTCGACGGCGGCTACGCCGAGCTGGCGGTCGCCGGCGAGCGCTTCTGCTTCCCGATCCCCGAGGGCTATCCGGACGAGCAGGCGGCGCCGCTCCTCTGCGCCGGCCTGATCGGCTTCCGGGCGCTGCGGCTGGTGGGGGACGGCGAGCGGCTCGGCTTCTACGGCTTTGGCGCCTCCGCCCACATCCTCTGCCAGGTCGCGGTCGCCGAGGGACGCCGCGTCTTCGCCTTCACCCGGCCGGGGGACGTCGAGACGCAGGAGTTCGCCCGCGGGCTTGGCGCCGAGTGGGCCGGCGGCTCCGACGAGGCGCCGCCCGAGCAGCTCGACGGCGCGATCGTCTTCGCCGCCGCCGGCGAGCTGATGCCGGCGGCGTTAGCTGTCAGCGCCAAGGGCGCCCGGGTGATCAGCGCCGGCATCCACATGAGCGACATCCCCTCGTTTCCCTACGAGCTGCTGTGGGGGGAGCGAGTGCTCGGCTCGGTCGCCAACCTGACCCGCCGCGACGGCGAGGAGTTCATCGCCCTGGCGCCGAGCATCCCCGTTCGCACCGAGGTCACGACCTACCCGCTCGAGGACCTCCGCCGCGGAGCCTTCCGCGGCGCCGCCGTGCTGCAGACCGCGTAGAGCAGCTCGGGCGGCTACCAGGTGTCGACGGGGCGGCCGCTGGGCTCGGTCGGGCCGGCGGCGGTGAGGTCGCGGACCCGCTGCTCGCGCTTGGCATCGCCGGCGATCTCCCCCGAGCTCGCGGCGCAGCGCCCGCCGCACCGGATCAGCTCGTCGAGCTCGCGCCGCCCCCGCTGGGGCGGCGATCGCGAAGCGGCCGTACTCGACGAAGCCGCCGGCGTCGACCAGGTCCTCGACGTTTTCGCGAGCGGTTCGCCCGCCGGTGGCGTGGCGCCGCTCGACCGCCTCCGGCCGCGCGGAGTTGAGTATTCGCTCGCGCCGGCCGAAGAGCTTCTCCAGGTGCTCCCGTCTCTCCGCCACGGCCGGGACGTTCCCCGATCGGCAGCGCGAGGGCGATCTCCTCGTGATCCAACAGTTCTGACTATATTGAGCGCTTTGTTCAATACGGGAGGTGGATCATGATCAAGAAGTACAAGCGCCCGCTGCTCGCAGCGGTGCTCGCGGTGGCAGCGGTGCTCGCCCTGGTCGGTCCCGCGACGGCGTCGGCCACGGTCTGGAAGGACGGCGGCACGACGGTCACCAAAGAATTCTCGATCGGGGTGACGGGCCCCCAGAACTACGAAATGGAAAACAGCGCCGGCGGCATCCAGTGCAGCGAGCACTTCACGCTGAAATTCAACGGCGTTAGCACGACCACGCTCGGCACTTTCGAAAACAAAGGCTGCACCACGTTCGGCACCTACAAAACCTGCACCGTGCAAAACGTCGAAGCGATTGGCGCGCCGTGGGCCGTCACGCTCGAACCGACGGCGCTGAAGATCACCAGCTTCCACATCAAGCACACTTTCAAAGCGGGGTGTCCGAAGGGTGAAATCAATCAGACGCTGAACGTGACGATGACCCCGAACAGCACCTCGAGCATCACCGAACTCAACACTTTCGGGACCTCGGGAACGTTCAAGCAGTTCGGCACCTTCACCGTCGACTCCCCCAACTCCGGCACATACGGGATCGGCTGACCGCTCGCCGCGAGGTTGCCGAACGGCCCCCGCATAGCGGGTCGAAAGGCAACCTCGGCGGGGAGGGCGGCACGCGGGGTGGGGTTAACCCCACCCCGCGGACGCCCGCCGGTCCCACCGCTGTTCGCCAGCAGCCCTCATTGTTCGCGGGCGGCCTCTGACGGAGCCTCCGGATAGCGCCGAAGCGGCGCGAATCCAGTCGAAAAGCGCCCCAGCCGGGGCGGGATCGGAGGCGAAGATGGAGCAGGTAGAGCGGGCCAGGAACCTTGCGGCGAGGGCCGGCAGGTGGAGCGCCCAGCACCGCAAGCTGGCGATCTGGGGCTGGGTCGCCTTCGTCGTCGCGGCGGTCGTGGTCGGCGGCGCCGTCGGCACCAAGACGCTCAGCGACCACGAAGAAGGCGTCGGCGAGTCGCGCCGGGCCGACGAAGCGCTCGAACGCGGCTTCCCCGAATCGGCCAGCGAGCAGGTGCTGATCCAGGCGCCGAAGGGCGGCGAAGGCGCCCACGGGAAGCGCTTCCAGGCCGCCGTCGCCGAGGTCGAAGGGCGGCTCGGCAAGCTCGGCTTCGTCCGCGACTTGCAGGGCCCCTACCGGCCCGGCAACGAGGGCCAGATCTCCAACGACGGCCGCTCGGCCCTGGTCGAGTTCCGGATTCCCGAAGACCCGCGCATCGATCCCGAGCAGAAGGTGGGTGCCGCCTTGGCGGCGACCCTCGCCGCCGCCCACGACCACCCGCGGCTGCGGATCGTCGAGGTCGGCGACGCCTCGGCCGAAAGGGCGATCTCCGACAGCCTCGGTGAAGACTTCTCGAAGGCCGAGACCACCTCGCTGCCGATCACGCTGCTGATCCTCGTCGTCGTCTTCGGCGCTCTGGTCGCCGCCGGCGTGCCGCTGATCCTCGCCCTGACCGCGGTCGGCGCGACGATCGGCCTGCTCGGCCCGATCAGCCAGCTGTTCCCGGTCGCCGAACAGATCAGCTCAGTGGTGCTGCTGATCGGCCTCGCGGTCGGCGTCGACTACACGATGTTCTACCTGCGCCGCGAGCGCGAGGAGCGCGCCGCCGGCAACGGCGAGCGGGCCTCCCTGGAAGCGGCCGCCGCCACCTCGGGCCGGGCGATCCTCGTCTCCGGCTTCACGGTGATGGTCGCGATGGCCGGCATGTACATCGCCGGCGACCCGACCTTCGCCACCTTCGCGACCGGCACGATCATGGTCGTCGCCGTCGCCATGGTCGGCTCGCTGACCGTGCTCCCGGCCCTGCTCGCCTGGCTCGGCGACCGGGTCGAGAAGGGAAGGCTGCCGCTGATCGGGCGGTTGAAGCGCCGCACCGGCGGCCGCCTCTGGCCGGCGCTGGTCGACCGCGTCCTCCGTCACCCGAAGATCGCCGCGGCGACGGCGCTGGCCTTCCTCGCCGTCCTCGCGATCCCGGCCTTCGGCCTCCACACCTCGAACTCAGGGGTCGACGGGCTGCCGAAGGACCTGCCGATCGTCAAGAACTACGACCGCATCCAGGCCGCCTTCCCCGGCGGGCAGGATCCGGCCGCGGTGGCGATCACCGCCGGCGACGTCACCGCGCCGCCGGTTGCCAGGGCGATCGCCCGGCTCCGCGCCGACGTCGCCGCCGACTCGCTGCACTTCGGCGGTCCCGCCGCGGTGCGGGTGAGCAAGGACCACCGGGTGGCGGAAGTGCAGGTGCCGCTGGCCGGCGACGGCACCGACGCCCGCTCGACCGCGGCGCTGGAGCAGCTCCGCAGCCGCCTGATCCCGGCCACGGTCGGCGCCGTCCACGGCGTCGAGGTCGCGGTCGGCGGCGAGACCGCCGGCTCGGTCGACTTCAACGACCTGCTGGCCCAGCGGGTGCCGCTCGTCTTCGCCTTCGTGCTGACTGCGGCGTTCCTGCTGCTCCTGTTCAGCTTCCGCTCGCTGGTGATCCCGATCACCGCGATCGCGCTGAACCTGCTCTCGGTCGGCGCCGCCTACGGGCTGGTCGTCTGGATCTTCCAGGACGGCCACTTCGAAGGGCTGCTCGACTTCACCTCGACCGGATCGATCACGGCCTGGCTGCCGCTGTTCCTGTTCGTGGTGCTGTTCGGGCTCTCGATGGACTACCACGTGTTCATCCTCACCCGCATCCGCGAGGCGTACGATCGCGGCATGTCGACCGAGGAGGCCGTCGCCCACGGCCTGAAGACGACCGCGGGCGTGGTCACCAGCGCGGCGGCGGTGATGGTCGCCGTGTTCGCGATCTTCGCCACCCTCAGCTTCCTCGACTTCAAGCAGATGGGAGTCGGGCTGGCGGCGGCGATCCTGATCGACGCGACGGTGATCCGCGGCGTCCTCCTGCCGGCGGTGATGCAGATGCTCGGCGAGCGCAACTGGTACCTGCCGCGCTGGCTCGAGTGGCTGCCGCGGGGCGGTCGCGAGGAGCGGCCGGCCCGGCGCCGCGGCGCCCGCCGCGGCGAGGCGGTCGGGGAGGCGGGAGCATGAGCGCCGCCGCGCAGGCGGCCGGCACGGGCAAGGGCGGGGTCGGCGAGAAGATC
>DASXFL010000041.1:0-29451 GCA_036489595.1 Solirubrobacterales bacterium | reverse complement strand
GTCCTTTGTCCGGAGATGCCGGACAAAGGACAACCACAACGCGTGTCGCCGGACAAAGGACAACCACCCGTCCCTCGGGGGGTGGGACTGGCGGAGCTCGCTTCGAGGCAGCACGGGGTTGTTTCGATTCGACAGCTCTGTGGGCCGCTTGGCCACTCGCGCACCGGAGTCGAAGAAGCGGTGGCGGCGGGGCGGTTGCATCCTCTGTATCGCGGGGTGTATGCGGTGGGGCACAGGGCGATTTCACAGCATGGGGAATGCGTGGCGGCGGTGTTGGCGATCGGATCGGGGTCGTTGTTGAGCTACTGGTCGGCGGGGTGGCTGTGGGGGTTGATCGCGAGCGGGCCGAAGCCGTTTCACGTCACGGCGACGGGGCCGCGGCGGTTGCGTCATCGGCCGCCGATCAGAGTGCACCGGGCGCGGAATCTGGTCGGGGTGGATCGGCGGGTGGCGGACGGGGTGCCGGTGACGTCGGCGGCTCGCACCTATCTCGATCTCGCCGAAGTGGTGAAGCCGCGCCGGCTGCCGAAGCTGCTGAAGCGCGGCGAAGAGCTGGGGATCCTCGACGCGAGCGAGGTGGTCGCCTGCTGCGAGCGCAGCCGCGGGCACAAAGGCACCAAGCCGCTCACCAAGGCGCTGGCGTTGTACCGGCCCTCGGCCCGGGTCAGTCGCTCCGATGTCGAGCGAAGCTTCCTCGCCCTGGTCGAAGCGGCCGGGCTGCCGCTGCCGTCGACGAGCTACATCGTCGGCGCCTACGAGCTCGACGCCTACTGGCTCGGCTCCGGGCTCGCCGTCGAGCTCGACACCTTCGGGACCCACGGCACGCGCGCCTCCTTCGAGGCCGACCGCGAACGCGACGCTGAGCTGGCCGCGGTCGGGATCACGGTCATCCGCCTCACCGACCGCCGGCTCAACGAGGAGCCGGAGGCGGTCGTCCGCCAGTTGGCCGGACTGCTCAGACCGGGCGCGGGGCGGCGTCGCCGCGCTTCGAGGCCTTCGCCCGTTTGACCCTGTCGAGCTCGACCTTGCGCAGGCGCACCGACTCGGGGGTGATTTCGACGCACTCGTCGGCGCGCAGGAACTCCAGCGAGGCTTCCAGCGAGAGCCGGGTCGGCGGCGCCAAACGCACCAGCACGTCGGCGCTCGCCGCCCGCATGTTGGTCTGCTGTTTGGCCTTGGTCGGGTTGACGTCGAGGTCGTCGGAGCGGGCGTTCTCGCCGATCACCATTCCTTCGTAGACCTCCTCGCCGGAGCCGACGAAGAGCGTGCCGCGGTCCTGCAGGCTCATCAGGGAGTAGCCCGCGGTCTGGCCACGGCGATCGGCTACCAGCGAGCCGGTGCCGCGGGTTCGCAACTCCCCCGCCCACGGCTCCCAGCGGTCGAAGACATGGTGCATGATGCCGCTGCCGCGGGTCTCGGTCAGGAACTCGGTGCGGAAGCCGATCAGGCCGCGGGCCGGCACCAGGTACTCCATCCGCACCCAGCCGGTGCCGTGGTTGCCCATGTGCTCTAGACGCCCCTTGCGGCTAGCGATCATCTGCGTCACCCCACCCACGTGCTCCTCGGGCACGTCGATCGAAAGCCGCTCGACCGGCTCGTGGACTTCGCCTTCGACGTCCTGGGTCAGCACCCGCGGCTGCCCCGCGGTCAGCTCGAAGCCCTCGCGCCGCATCAGCTCCAGCAGCACCACCAGCTGCAGCTCGCCACGCCCCTGCACCTCCCAGGCGTCGGGACGCTCGGTGTCGCGGACCCGGATCGAGACGTTGCCGACCAGCTCCTGGTCGAGCCGCGCCCGGATCTGCCGCGCGGTCAGCTTGTTGCGCCCCTCGGCACCCGCCATCGGCGAGGTGTTGATGCCGAGGACGATCGAGAGCGAAGGCTCGTCGACGCTGATCACCGGCAGCGGCCTTGGGTCGTCGGGATCGGCGAGGGTCTCGCCGATCGTCACCTCTTCCATCCCGGCGACGGCGATGATTTCGCCCGGCCCCGCCTGCTCGGCGCTGACCCGCTCCAGCCCCTCGGTTACGTATAGCTCGCTCACGTTGGCCCGCTGAATTGAGCCGTCGGCCCGGCACCAGGCGATCGGCTGCCCGGATCGGATTGTCCCCTCGTGGACGCGGCAGATCGCCAGCCGGCCGACATACGGGGAGGCGTCCAGATTGGTGACGTGGGCCCGCAGCGGCGCCTCCTCCGCGTAGGTCGGTGCCGGGATCCGCCCCAGCATCAGGTCGAGCAGCGGCTGCAGGTCGGTCCCCTCGGCGCCCTCCTCGAGAGCGGCCCAACCAGCTCTCGCGTTGGTGTAGACGATCGGGAAGTCGATCTGCTCGGAGTCGGCGTCGAGCTCGATGAAGAGCTCGTAGACCTCGTCGATGACCTCGCCGATCCGCGCGTCGGGCCGGTCGACCTTGTTGACGACGAGGATCACCGGCAGCTTCGCTTCCAGCGCCTTGCGGAGGACGAAGCGGGTTTGGGGCAGCGGCCCCTCCGAGGCGTCGACCAGCAGCAGCGCTCCGTCGACCATCGTCAGCGCCCGCTCTACCTCGCCGCCGAAGTCGGCGTGCCCCGGCGTGTCGACGATGTTGAGCTTGACCCCGTCGTGGTGGACGGCGGTGTTCTTGGCGAGGATCGTGATCCCCTTCTCGCGCTCGAGATCCATCGAATCCATCACCCGCTCGGCCACCTCTTGGCCCTTGCGGAAGGTGCCGGTCTGCCACAGCATCGCGTCGACCAGGGTCGTCTTGCCGTGGTCGACGTGGGCGATGATGGCGATGTTCCGGAGGTCGTCTCGGGTCTGGGTCATGGGGACTGAGCAGGGTAGAGCCTGGCGCTGTCTGGCTAAGGGATCGAAGGACGCAGGGAGCGAAGCGTGCTCTGCACGCGAGCGACCGAGGACGCCGGAGCCCGGCGCCAAACAGCGCCAGGCCCAGGCAAAACGAAGCCCGCCGAAGGGCGGGCTTCGCGACAGATCTGAAGAGCGGTGTGCCCTAGCTGGTCTGCTGGACGCTCGCGGCGGCCGGGCCCTTCGGCCCTTCTTCGGACTCGTAGCTCACTTTCGACCCCTCGGTCAGGCTCTTGAAGCCCTCACCCATGATCGCGCTGTGATGGACGAAAACGTCCTTCGAGCCGTCATCGGGCGTGATGAACCCGTAGCCCTTGTCGTCGCTGAACCACTTGACAGTTCCGGTCGGCATGCATTGCCTCCACTTCGTGTGCTGCGAACCCAGAGGATGCATGGAAGCAACGACTGCGAGCGCTAGACACAACTTCGCCGGTTACCCCGGCCTTAACGTGGGGCACCGTAGCAGGATCGCCGACTTCGAGGTGTGAATTTCGTCGTACCGCCCGCGCGCCGTCCGCGGTCCGATCTAGCTTTGCCACGTGCGCTTCCTCGACCACGTCGACCGCGAGGAGATCTCCCAGCTGCTGGCGCGCGACGAGTACTTCTGGCTCGACCTCGACCAGCCAGACGCCGACGAGGAAAGGTTCCTCGCCGAGACCTTCAGCTTCCATCCGCTGGCGCTCGAGGACCTGCGCAAGCGCGGGCAGCGGCCGAAGCTCGAGGACTACGACAAGTACATGTTCCTCGTCTACTACGGCGCCCGCGACGGTGCCGGGGCCGAAGCCGAGGTCGACTTGCAGGAGGTCCACGCCTTCCTCAGCGGCGGTTACATAGTCACCTCGCACGCTGGCCCGATCGCTGCCCTGGAGGAAGCCCGCAAGCGGCTGGAGGCGCAGCCGCCGCGCTCCGAGCAGTTCGTCGTCTACCGGGTGATCGACGGCCTCACCGACAGCTTCTTCCCCGTCCTCGAACGCCTCGACGACGAGCTCGAACGGCTCGACGAAGAGATCTTCGACGACCCCTCGCCGGCCCACCTCGAGCAGATCACGCGGCTGCGCCGGCAGCTGGTCGAGCTGCGCCGGGTGGCGACCCCGCAGCGCGACCTGCTCGCCCGCGGCACCGAGGACATCCTCGAAATCCCCGGCCTGCAGGCCGACTCGCGCGAATACTTCCGCGACGTCTACGACCACGCGATCCGCATCTCCGAGCAGATCGACTCCTTCCGCGACCTGCTCTCCGGCAGCCGCGACGCCTACCTCTCGACCGTCTCCAATCGCCTCAACCAGATCACCACCCAGCTGACCGTGGTGGCGACGATCTTCCTGCCGCTCTCCTTCCTCGTCGGCTTCTTCGGGCAGAACTTCGCCTGGATGGTGCGGAACATCAGCAGCGCCGGCGATTTCTTCGTGTTTGGGGTGGGCAGTGCCCTGCTCTCGATCTTCGCCCTGCTCGCCTGGTTTCGCCGCAGCTCCTTTATTTGAGCGAGTTGCCGATAATCATCTGGTGACTTTGACTCGCCGGACGCTCTCAGCCGCGGCGGTGTTGCTCTGCGCGCTCGGCGCGGCGGCCCCCGGCGCTCTGGCGGCGGCGAGTCCTGAAGGCGGAGCGCTCTCCCCCGACCTCGCGGAACTGGCGCGACCGGCCGTCAGAGATCTCTCCCACTGGGCCCAGGCGCAGGCGCTCGAACTGCCGCCGACCGGTCCCGGCAGCCTCGTCCGCGAAGGGGAAGACGTGGTCGTCAACCTCCGCTTCGAATCCGGCGCGATCGCCCGCCTGGCGGCGATCGAAGCCGCTGGCGCCGAAGTCGTTGCCGCCAGCGATCGCTACCAGATGGTCACCGCCGCTGTCCCGCCCGCCGATCTGCGCTCGCTGGCCGCGATCCCCGGCATCGGTTCGGTGAGCGCCAGCCCGGCGCCGATCGTCAACGCGGCCGGGAGCTGCGAAGGCGGCTCGGCGATCTCGGAGGGGGTCGAACAGCTGGGCGTCCCCGCCGCCCGCGAAGCCTTCGGCCTGCGCGGGGCGGGGATCACCGTCGGCGTCCTCTCCGATTCCTACGGCGTGGCGACGGAAGAAGCGTTCGGAACCGGCCCGATCGAGACCGACGCCGAAGAAGACGTCGCTTCCAACGACCTTCCCGGCCACGCGAGCTCCTGCAGCGGTCAGCAGCTTCCGGTCGACGTGCTCGAAGACGGACCGTCCTCGCCCGCCGGCCAGGTCCATGACGAGGGCCGGGCGATGCTGCAGATCGTCCACGACATTGCCCCGCACGCGAAGCTCGCCTTCGCCACCGCCTTCCTCAGCGAACTCTCCTTCGCCGAAAACATCGAACGCCTGGCGCGGCCGGTCGCCGAAGGGGGCGCCGGCGCCAACGTGATCGTCGACGACGTCTCTTGGCTCGAAGAGCCCTTCTTCCAGGACGGGCCGATCGCCAACGCGATCCACAAGGTCGTCTCCGAAGGCGTCACCTACCTGACCGCGGCGGGCAACGAAAACCTGATCTCCGAAGGCCACGAAATCGCCTCCTGGGAAGCGCCTGAATTCCGCGACGCGGCGAGCTGCCCGGCCGCCGTCGTGGCCCTGGCGAAAGGGAGCACGCCGCACTGCATGGACTTCAACCCCGGGGCCGGCGAAGACAACACCTTCGGCTTCACGGTCAAAGCCAAATCGGAAGTGACGATCGACCTGCAGTGGGCGGAACCCTGGTACGGGGTCGGCACCGATCTCGACGTCTTCCTCCTCTCCGGCGGCCAGGTGGTCGCCAAGAAGCAGGAAGACAACGTCGGCGAAACCAAGAAACCGGTCGAGTGGCTGCGCTGGAAGAACCCGGAATCCACCGCCCAGGAAGTGCAGCTGGTGATCAACCGTTGCGTCGGCACCTGCAACCCGAAAGCCGAACCGCTGGCGATGCCGCGGCTGAAGTTCGACCTGCGGGGCGAAGTGACCAAATCCGAGTACCCCGTCTCCAAAGAAGGCGATGTAGTCGGGCCGACGATCGCTGGCCACGCCGCCTCGACCAGCGCGATCACGGTCGGGGCCGTCCGCTACTCGAACGACTCGAAACCGGAGACCTACTCTTCGCGGGGGCCGGCGAAGCACTTCTTCGCCCCGGTCTCCGGCAAAACGGCGGCGGCTCCGATCGCCGAAGAAGTGATCGAGAAGCCCGACGTCGTCGCCACCGACTGCGGCGCCACCACCTTCTTCGCCCAGTTCGCCGAAGGCGCCTGGCGGTTCTGCGGGACCTCGGCGGCGGCGCCGCACGCGGCCGGGGTCGCGGCGCTGATGGTCCAGGGCTCCGGGGCCGGGCCGGAAGGGATCCTCGAAGGGCTGCGGGATTCGGCGCTGCCGGTCGGCAGCTTCCCGGCGACGGCGGTCGGCGCCGGCCTGATCGAAGCGAAGGGGGCACTGGAAGCTGTCGGCGCCACCGCGACTGCGACCGACGGGCCGAGCGTGACGGTGCCGCCGATGGTCGAATACCAGACCGAAGTCGAACAGCATCAGGAAGAAAAGAAGACGACTGAATCGCCGAGCGCGCCGCCCCCGACCACCGGCCAGGGCTCGACGACGGCGACCAGCGGCCCCTCGTCACTGACGAGCAGGAGGGCGCCGGCGACGACGCTGCTGGGCCGCCCCAAGAAGCTGATCCGTACGCGCGGGGCGCTGGCATGGGTCGCCTTCCATTTCGGCTCCGAACCGGCCGCCGCTGGCTTCCGCTGCCAGTTCGACGGCTCGCCGTGGCGTGCCTGCCGGGCGACCACGAGCCGCTGGTTCGGGCTTGGAGCGCATGTGGTCCGGGCCGAGGCGAAGGCGGGCGGGGTCTACGACCCGACGCCCGTCGTCTACCGGTTCAGGGTCGCTCGGAGCCGCTGACCCGCTCGGGCTCCTGGGTGGGCGCGGAGTCGCCTAGCTCGGTCCCGTCGCCCTCCGCGGAGGCGGCCGCTTCGCGGTCGGCCTGGCGGCGGACGATCCAGTGGCCGAGCAGGAGGAGGGCGACGATCAAGGCGATGCTGCCGAGGACGATCGGGTCGGTCAGCCGCAGGCCTTCGAGGCGAGTGCCGAAGTAGACGGCGATCGCGGTGATCGGCATGTAGCCGACCAGGGTCGTCCAGAGGAATCGCCAGACGGGGACGCGGGCGGCGCCGGCAGCGTAGCCGGCGAGGCTGAAGGGGATGATCGGGATCAGCCGCACCGCCAGCAGCAGGGTGACGCCGCCGCGGTCGATCATCCGCTCCAGCCGCTCGAAGCGCTCGGCGCCGAACCAGCGGTCGAGCAGGGGGCGGGCGACGCTGCGGCCGAAGCCGTAAGCGAGCAGCGCCGAGATCATCCAGCCGACCGTGACCAGGGCGATCGCCGGGAAGAAGCCGTAGGCGAAGCCGGCCGCCGCGTTGATGATCTCGGCCGGGAAGGGGATCACGGTGTGGATCAGGGTCAGGGCGATGATCAGCATCGGGCCGCCGACGCCGAGGCCGTTGATCTGGCGGCGGACCTCGTCGGTGTCTCCCCGGATCGCCGCTTCGCAGGCGTGCCGCAGCTCCGGCACCAGGAGGACGATCGCCGCCAGCAGGGCGATCCCGGCGAGGGTCAGCCAGATCTCGGTCCAGGGAAGGCGGGGACGAGCGCGGTCCACCCCTGAAAGGTAGAGGCGCGGGGCGGGCGCCAAGCCGGCGCCGAGGCGACGACGGCGCTGGTGCGGCCGGCGCCGCCCGCACCACCTGCGCCGCTGCTCTTCTGTGGCGTGCCCTACTCGGGCGCGCCGTCGCGCAGCCGCGCCGCCAGGCCCGAGTGCTGTCCGCCGCTGTCGTCGCGGCGGACGGCGCCGCTCAGCGCTGCCCAGTCGCCGACCAGGACGCAGTTGCTGCGCGCCCGCGTGATCGCGGTGTAGAGCAGCGGCCGGGTCAGCATCCGCGCGTGCGAGCGGTGGCAAACGCCGACCACGACCGGCACCTCGCACCCCTGCGCCTTGTGGACCGAGATTGCGTAGGCGAGGCGCAGGTACGCGGTCTCGTCGTAGGGGATCGCGAGCGAGCCGCCGTCATCGGTGTCGACGTGGACGACTTCGTCGGCGGGGTCGTCGCCGCGGAGGAAGACGATCGAGCCGTTCATCAGCCCGAGCTCGTGGGAGTTGCGGGTCTGGATCAACCGGTCGCCGATCCGGAAGCGATCGCCGAGCACCCGCTTCCCGTCGGGGTTGAGCCGCGCCTGCAGCCCCTCATTGAGGGCGTCGATCCCGACCGGCCCCCGGTACATCGGCGCCAGCACCTGGACCTCGCGCACCGGGTCGACCCCGAAGCTCGCCGGCGCTCGCTCGGCGACCACCTCGATCACCGTCTCCAGCGCCCGCTCACCGCTGGCCCGGTCGATGAAGAAGAAGTCGCGGTCCTGGTCCGGACCGGGCTCGGTGTGGGGCTCGCGGCCGTGGTTGATCTCGTGCGCCGCGGTCGTGATCATCGAGCGCGCCGCCTGGCGGAAGATCTGGTTGAGCCGGACGACCGGGGCGACGCCGGAGAGGATCAGGTCCTCGAACGGCTTGCCGGCGCCGATCGGCGGCAGCTGGTCGGCGTCGCCGACGAAGACCACATGGGTCGTCTCCGCCAGCCCACCCAGCAGGACCTCGATCAGCCGCAGGTTCAGCATCGAGGACTCATCGACGATCACCAGCTCGACCGGCAGCGGCCGGCCCGGACGGAACGCCGCCTCGCGCCCTGGGAACCATTCGAGCAGACGGTGGATCGTCTTCGCCTCGTGGCCGGTGGCCTCCTCGAGCCGCCGCGCCGCCCGACCGGTCGGCGCACAGAGGGCGACGGTCGCGTTCGCCGCCTCGGCCTCGGCGACGATCTGCCGCGTGCAGACGGTCTTGCCGACGCCGGGTCCGCCGGTGAGGACCGAGACCCGCGCCGCAAAGGCGCCCCGCACGACAGCCCACTGCTCGTCGGTAAGGCTGTCGCGGGGCTCGTTGCCGGGGTCGTGGTCGAGGTGGGGAGGGGCGGTGGCGCGCTCGCGCAGGGTGGCGGCGACGGCCAGCTCGGAGGCGTGGGTCGGCTCGCGGTAGGCGCGGCCCTGGTCGAGGAGCAGCCCCGGCGCCTCGGCCAGCACCTCGGGGTCGGGGACGAGCCCGAGCAGCCGCGCCGAGCGCCGCGCCAGCTCGTCCAGCGGCAGGTTGGTGTTGCCCTGCTGCTCGGCCTCGCCGAGCGCGTAGACGGCGGCCGCCTGGGCGCGGCGGCTCGATTCTGGCGGCACGTCGGCGGCCAGGGCGATCTTGTCGGCGCGGGCGAAGCCGACGCCGGCGACCTCGGTCAGCCGGTAGGGGTCCTCGTGCAGGATCGCCATCGAGCGCTCGGCGTACTTGGCGTGGATCGGTGCCGCCAGATGGGCCAGCCCGTGCGGCGCCAGCTGCACGTGGAGGTCGCGGACGGCGCGGCTGGCGTGCCACGATTCGGTCGCCGCCGCGGCCTGGTCGGCCCCGACGCCGCTGAGCGAGGCGAAGACGCCGTGCGGGTCCTCGGCGATCGCTCGCAGCACTCCCTCGCCGTGGCGGTCGACCAGCTTCTCGGCCCGCGCCTTGCCGATGTGGCGGAGCGTGGTCAGGTAGGCGACCTGGCCGTCGTGGTCGGTCGGGTCGAGCGGCAGCGCCCCCTGCGCGCGCAGCTGGCGGCCGTAGCGCGAGTGGGTCTGCCACTCGCCGCTGACTTCGGCCCGGTCGCCGGGGTCGAGGTGGGCGACGGGGCCGACCAGGGCGAAGCCGTCGCCGCCCTCGGTCTCCTGCACCTCGAGCACTGCGTAGCCGTCGTCCTCGGCACGGAAGATGACGCCGAGCACCTCGACCGTCCCCGTGTAGGAGGCGGCGTCAGCGTCGAAAAGAGTCGCGGTCGTGGCCACGCACGAAAGCTAGCCCGCGGCGAGGCGGGACGGACGCCGCTAGCGTGCCGCTAAATGGGTGTTTCCGAGGAGATCGAGGCGCTGCCCTTCGTCGACGAGCACGGGATCGAAGTCGAGGCCGGCGCCGAGCCGACCTGGGAGGCGCTTCAGACAGCGGTCGAGCGCTCCTTCGGAATCGGGGCGGCGCCGCACATCGCCCGCCTGCTCGGTTGCGAAGACGAGAGCGGCTTCCACGTCGCCCTGTCCCGCCTACCCGGCGAGGGCCCGGGCCCGGCAGAGCTGGCGCTGGCCGGCCGCCACCGCTTCTCCCGCTACGCGCTGATTTTCCGGGTCGACGCTCTGGGCTCCGCCTGCTCGCGGCTTCGCGCCGAGACCCGTGCAGATTTCCCGGGGCTGAAGGGTGGTGCCTACCGGGCGCTGGTGATCGACAGCCGCGGCCACGTCCTCGCCACCCGCCGCCTCCTCGGGACGGTCAAGCGGCGGGCCGAGCGGGCGGCGCCGAGATGAGCCCGCGCGCTCCCACCGGCCTCTGCGACAGCTGCCGCCACCAGCGCCTCGTCCCCAACACCCGCGGCTCGGTCTTCTCGCTCTGCGAGCGCTCGCAGAGCGACCAGCGCTTCCCGCGCTACCCGCGGCTGCCGGTCCTCGATTGCGTCGGCTTCGAGCCGCGGCCGGACGTGTCTAGTGCGCCATCGGGTCCGCCGCCCCCAGCTGGGTGACCGCGGGCGCTTCGTAGACCTGCCCGGGGGTGCCGCCGAGGGCCAGTAGCCGGATCCCCTCCGGGCCGGAGACGACCTTGCGGGTCTCCGCCGGGCCGACCCGGAGGATGCTGTCGCCGTCGAGCGCGACTCGCTCGGCGCCGATCTCCATCTCGCCGCCCCCGCGCAGGACCACGAAGACCTCCTCCTGGCCGCTATCGCTGTGATCGTGCTCGGGGTAGCGATCGAAGTTCGGCGGCAGGTCGATCACCTGCATCCCGAACGACTCGACCCCGAGCTCGGCCCGCGCCCGCTTCAGGCCGCCGAGGAAGGCCGCCTCCATCTCGTCGATCCGCTTCACCGTGTAGTCCGCCATTTGCTGCGCCTCCCCTTCGGGCTCGAAGCCCGGTTCCCAGTCGATTAGAACGAACGTTCGTGCTTTTCTATATCCTGAGGGTCGTGAGCGCAAGTCCGGCGGCCTCCTCCAAGCCCGCTGCTTCCGGGCCCGGTAAGGGCGAGCAGACCCGCGCCGCGATCCTCGGCCGCGCCATCGACCTCGCCTCCGCTGAGGGCCTCGAGGGGCTCTCGATCGGCCGTCTCGCTGTCGCGCTGGGGATGAGCAAGAGCGGTCTTTTCGCCCACTTCGGCTCCAAGCAGGACCTGCAACTGGCGACGATCGCCGCCGCCGCCGCCCGCTTCAGCGCCGACGTCGTCCAGCCCGCGCTGGCCCAGCCCACCGGAGCCGAGCGGCTGCGGGCGATTACCAGCGGCTACCTCGACCAGGTCGACACCTACGCGGGCGGCTGCTTCTGGTTCGCCGCCGGCGCCGAGTACGACGACCGGCCGGGACCGGTCCGCGACGCGATCGCCGCCGCGATCGAGGCCTGGCTGGCGGTCCTCGTCGCCGAGGCGCGGGCCGCCGGAGTCGAGGACCCCGACCGCTTCGCCTTCGAGTTCTACGCCGCCGGACTCGGGGCCAACGCCCGCGCCCGGCTCAGCGGCGACCGCCGCGGCTTCGAGTACGCGCGCGCCCTGCTCGACCGCCTGCCTACGGAGCCTGGTGGGCGACCTTTTCCGGCTCGATCCTGACGATCACCCGCTGTTCGCCCGGCTGGCGCGCCGGATACTCGTCGACCCCGAGGTACCGCTTGGCGAGTGCGTCGATGTCCTCGTCGGCGCCCTGGTGGGTGAGCTCGGTGACCCGGCCCTGGATCAGGACGTTCTCCAGCGGGTTATCGCGGTTGACGATCGAGACCGCGACCCGCGGGTCGTTGCGGAGGTTCTTCGGCTTCAGCCGGCCCTCGGCGGTGTTGAAGGTGACGGCGTCGCCGTCGATCCCGACCCACACCGGCGAGACCTGCGGCGACCCGTCGGGATTGAGGGTGGCGATGTGGGCGAGGTGCTGGCCTTCGAGCAGGTGCCGGGCCTCGGCGGGGATCTCTGCCATCTGCGCTCCTAGCGTTCGGCGCGGGCCGGTCCCGCGCGATCGCCTCGCCTCTACCCGGAAGGCCGTGAGCCCACATCCCCGGTTGGCTAGCTTTCGCAGCCGAGGCGGAATTCAGACGAGGAGGTTGGGATGGAAGTTGGGATCGGTCTTCCGAACGCGGTTCCGGGGACGACGGGCGAGCAGTTGGTCGAGTGGGCACGGCGCGCGGACGGCCGCGGCTTCTCGACCCTCGGCACGATCGACCGCATCGTCTACGGCAACTACGAGCCGCTGGTCGCGCTCGCCGCGGCCGCCGCGGTGACCGAGCGGATCGGGCTCTCGACCTCGGTCCTGCTCGGGCCGCTGCGCGAGAGCGCCGCCGCGGTCGCCAAGCAGTCGCTCAGCATCCACGCCCTCTCCGGCGGCCGGATGACGCTCGGGATCGGGCTCGGCGGCCGCGACGACGACTACGAGCTGGCCGAGGTGGCGATGGACGAGCGCGGCGCCGCGATCGACGCGATGCTGTCGAAGATCCGCGAGGTCTGGGACCACGAGCAGGTCGGTCCTGACGTCCCCGACAGCCCGACCTTGCTGGTCGGCGGCGGCGTCGATGCCTCCTTCGCGCGCGCGGCCAAGTACGGCGACGGCTGGATCGCCGGTGGCGCCCCGCCGGACGTCTTCGCCAAAGCGGGGGAGAAGGTGAAGGCCGAGTGGTCGGCCGCGGGCCGCGAGGGCGAGCCGCGACTTGCCGGGCTCGCCTACTTCTCGCTCGGCGCTGACGCCGAGGCAAACGCCGAGGCCTACCTGACCGATTACTACGCCTGGCTCGGCGAGGAGACCGCCAACTTCATCGCCGCGTCGGCCGCCAAGGACGCGGAGACGGTGCAGGGATACCTGCAGGCCTTCGAGGGCGCCGGCTGCGACGAGCTGATTCTCTTCCCCAGCTCCTCGGACCCGGCCCAGGTCGACCTGCTTGCCGACGCGGCGGGGCTCTGAGCTGGCCGACGCGCTGCCGGTCCTCCTCTTCGCCGGGCCGCCGGAGCTCGAGGCCTGGCTGGAGGAGAACGGCGAGCGCTCCGAGGGGGCCTGGCTGAAGATCGCCAAGAAGGGGGCGGCGGAGCCGAGCGTCACCTACGCCGAGGCGCTCGAGCTGGCGCTCTGCTTCGGCTGGATCGACAGCCAGAAGCGCGGCTTCGACGAGCAGCACTTCCTGCAGCGGTTCACCCCGCGACGGCCGCGCGGGCGCTGGTCGAAGATCAACCGCGAGAAGTGCGAAGCGCTGCTCGAGGCCGGCGCGGTCCGACCGGCCGGCCTGGCCGAGATCGAGGCGGCGAAAGCCGACGGCCGCTGGGAGGCCGCCTACGCGAGCGCCCGCGCCGCCGCTGTGCCGGACGACCTTCAGCGCGAGCTCGACGCCAGCCCAAAGGCGGCAGCCTTCTTCGCCGAGCTCGACGGCGCCAACCGCTACGCGATCCTCTACCGCCTGGAGGAGGCGAAGCGCCCCGAGACTCGCGAGCGCCGCCTGGCCACGTTCGTCACCATGCTCGAGCACGGCGAGAAGATCCACCCGGGCTGAGCCCTCGTGGCTGACCTCCCGCAGGGAGACTCGCGACGCTCGCTCAGCCTTCGCCCGCGCCGCTGAGGCCTGGGCGCCAGAACGAGCAGGTCGGCGAACAGACGCTCACCGGCTCGGCCGTGTCGAAATCCTCCAGGGCCTCACCCAGGTGCTCACGTTCTCGGCCCTCGACCAACGGGCGATAACCGCCGACATCGACGGTCTGCGGGTACGGATCCGTTTGCCGCCCAGGGCGAGGAGGCGGCGCTCTCTAACCTCAGGCGCGTGGATCGCGACCTGCTCCAGCAGACTTTGGCCGAGGCCCGCGAGCCGTCCTACCGCACCGAGCAGGTGTGGAGATGGGTCGCCGGCGGCGCCGGCGGCTACGAGGAGATGACGAACCTGCCGGCCGCGCTGCGCCAGCGGCTGGCAGAGGTCGTGCCGCTCTCGACCCTGCGCGTGGCCGAGGAGGCGAAGGCCGACGACGGAACTGTGAAGACGCTGTTCGAGACCGCCGACGGGCGGCCGCTGGAGGCGGTGCTGATGCGCTACCGCGACGGCCGCCGCTCGGTCTGCCTCTCCTCCCAGTCCGGCTGCCCGCTCACCTGCACCTTCTGCGCCACCGGGCAGATGCGGTTCGGCCGCAACCTCGGCGCCGACGAGATCCTCGACCAGGCGCTCCATTTCCGCCGCATCGAAGACATCGACCACGTCGTCTTCATGGGGATGGGCGAGCCGACGATGAACCTCGGCAACGTCCTCGCCGCCTGCGAGCGGCTGCCCGAGATCGGCGTCTCGCACCGCCGCACCGCGATCTCCACAGTCGGCTGGGTGCCGGGGATCGACCGCCTTGCCGAGTGCGAGCTGCCGCTGGCCCTGGCGCTCTCGCTGCACGCCCCCAACGACGGCCTGCGCTCGCAGCTGATGCCGGTCAACGATCGCTACCCACTGGCCGAGGTGCTCGCTGCCTGCGGCCGCTACATCGAGCGCCGCCGCCGCAAGGTCTTCGTCGAGTACGTGATGCTCGACGGCGTCAACGATCACCCCGAGCACGCCCGGGAGCTGGCCGGCCTGCTCGACCCCCGCGCCTACAAGGTCAATCTGATCCCCTACAACCCGACCGGCGCCTACGACGGCTCGCCGCCTGAGGCGATCGAGCGCTTCCGGGCGATCCTCGCCGAGCACCACCTGACGGCTACCGTCCGCCTCACCCGTGGCCGCGAGATCGCCGCTGCCTGCGGCCAGCTCGCCGCCGCCGCGGCCTGATTGGCGCCTTTTGCATCGCATGGATGCAAAAGGCGCCAAGCAGAAAACTGGCCAGCTGGCCAGTTAGGATTCAGCGATGGCCTCGGTCGACGGAGCGATGCCGGTGCAGCGGCCGCCGCAGATGTCCGCGAATCCGCTGCGGCGGGTCGCCTCCGACCTCGCCGCCGAGTGGCGGGGGCGGGGGAGGTTCCCGCCGGGGCCGAGCGACCTCAGCTGGTCGCGGACTCACCAGGCGGCCCACGACCCGCTGCCGCTGCTGCTCGGCCTATATGAAGAGCACGGGCCGATCTTCTCGCTGCGGCTGCTCCACACCCGGGTCATCTTCATGCTCGGGCCGGAGGCGAACCACTTCATCACCGTCGGCGCGCCGGAGAACTTCCACTGGCGCGAGTCGAGCTTCGGCGACCTGATCCCGCTGCTCGGCGACGGCCTGCTGACGATCGACGACGACTACCACGACCGCGCCCGGGCGATCATGATGCCGGCCTTCCACCGCGAGCAGGTGGCGGCGGCGGTGGCGGCGATGCAGGCGGAGACGGCGGCGGCGATCGAGGCGCTGCCGGTCGGCGGGGTGGTCGACATCTACGACTGGATGCGCAATCTGGCGATGCGGATCGCAATGCGGGCGCTGCTCGGGCTCGACCCCGACGAGGCCGGCAAGGGCGCCGCGGCGGCCGAGCACTTCGAGCGGGCGCTCGGCTTCTTCGGGATCGACTTCGGTCTGCGGCTGCTGCGCGGGCCCGGATCGCCCTGGCGCCGGCTGATCACCTCGCGTCGCGTCCTCGACGGGATTGTCTTCGCCGAGATCGCAGAGCGCCGCGCCGCGCCGGACCCGGAGCGCCGCGACGTCCTCAGCCTCCTCGTCGCCGTCCGCGGCGAGGGCGGCGAGGCCTTCAGCGACCGCGAGATCCGCGACCAGGTGATGACCCTGATGTTCGCCGGCCACGACACCTCGACCTCGACCGTCACCTTCCTCCTCCACGAGCTCGCCCGCCACCCTGAGGTGGTCGAGAGGCTCTGCGAGGAGCAGGACCGGGTGCTCGGCCCCGAGCCGCCGGGCGCCGAGCAGCTGGAGCGCGACCTGCCCTACCTGGAGATGGTCGTCGACGAGGTGCTGCGGCTCTACCCGCCGGCCTGGATCGGCCCGCGCCGCGCCGTCCGCGACTTCGAGTTCGGCGGCTGCTCGATCCCCCGCGGCGTCTACGTCAACTACTCCTCCTGGGCCAGCCACCGCCTGCCCGAGGTCTTCCCCGAGCCCGAGGCCTTCGTCCCCGAGCGCTTCACCCGCGAGCGCAAGGCGGCGCTGCCGCGCGGCGCCTACGTCCCCTTCGGCGGCGGCCAGCGCGTCTGCATCGGCAAACGCTTCGGCCAGACCGAGGTCAAGCTGGTGGCGACGATGCTGCTGCAGAGGCTCCGCCTCGACGCCCTCCCTGGCCGCACGATGACCGTCCGCCAGATGCCGACGCTCTCTCCCCGCGGCGGCCTGCCGATGCGCGTGGGCCGGCGGGCCTAGACTCCGCCGCACTTGCGCGCGCTGGTCATCTCCGACACCCACTTCGGCGCCTGGACGGGCCGCGACCTGCTGCGCGAGGAGTTTTTCCTCGAGCGGCTGGCGCCACAGCTGGAGGAGCTCGACGAGCTGATCTTCCTCGGTGACCTCTACGACTTCCTCTTCGGCGGGCTGGGGGAGGCGGTCGACTGCTCGGGCGGGCTGCTGGCGCTGATCGCCGAGCGGCTGGCGGGCAAGCGACTGGTCTTCCTCGCCGGCAACCACGACCACCACCTCGTCCACCGCGATGCCGAGACCCGGCTCGAGGCCGAGCTGGCGGCCGGGGCGGTGCCGGGGGAGGTGGCGCTCCCCTCCGAGCGGCCCGGCCCGGCCTTTTTCCAGTCCTTCCTCGAAAAGCGGTTGCCGGGGATCGAGGTCGAGATCGCCTACCCGACCTACAGCTTCGCCGGCGTCCTCTGCACCCACGGCCACTACCTCGACCCGCACGCGCGGATGAGCGGCTCGCGCGGCTCGCGGCTGCTGACCCGGACGCTGTGGGCGATCGCCGCCGGCGGCCCGGAGGAGCCGACCTGCATCGAGGACTACGAGTCGATCACCACCCTGCTGACCGAGTGGCTCTACGTCGCCGCTCAGATGCCGCACGGGACCCACGCCCAGCAGAACGTCTTCCGTGCCGCCCAGCGGGCGGCCCGGCTCGGCTCGACCCTGGCGCTGCCGGTCCGCGGGGCCCACCGCCTCGCCGAGGAGCTGCGCGCCCGCGGCGTCGGTGGCGAGCCCAATGGCGCCGCCCTGCCGAGCAGCGAGCATTTCGACTCGGTGGTTCGCGAGGAGGCCGCCCGCCAGGCCCGCGAGCAGCCGCTGGCCGGGCCTGCCTTTAACCGCCCGCTCTACCCTGAGCCGACCGTGATCTCCCGCAGCGACCCCGCCGAGCACGCCTTCGAGGCCTTCGCCACCGCGGTCGCCAACCTCGGCTGGGACCGCGAGGCGGAGCAGATCGTCTTCGCTCACACCCACCAGCCGCTCGCCGACGTCCGCTCCGCCCGGGGCGACCGCACCCGCTACTGGAACAGCGGTTGCTGGATCTACGAGCCCGACCTCGGCTCGCGCGCCGCCTACGCTCGCTACCTGCGCTACGCCTGGCCGGGCACCGCGATCGTGATCGACGACGAGGAGCCCTGCCCGCGCTTGGTCGAGACGCTCGCCGACCTCAACCCCCTGCACGGCGGCGCCGGCCTGCCGCCGGCGCCATGATCGAGCCTGCCGCCCTGGTGCCGATCCCGGTCCGTGCCGAAGAGGCTTGGCAGCCGGTCCTGCTCGGCGGCATGATCCCGTTCGCCGGCGCACTCGCCGTCTTCGCCCTGATCTACAAAGCCGTGAAGGCGAACCCGGAAAATGACCCGCCGCCGCGGGATGAGGAGCCCGCCGAGCCCCCGGAGCCTCCCGAGGACCCGGCGGATCCGCCCACGCCTACTTGATGAACAGCATCTCCTCATACTTCGGCAGCGGCCAGAGGTCGTCGGCGACGACCCGCTCCAGGTCGTCGGCCGCCTCGCGGACCTTCGCCATCCCCGCCAGCTGGCGGTCGCGGGCGTACTCAGCCAACTCCAGGCCCTCCATCTCGGTCGGGTAGGCGTTCGCCTCCTTCAGCTCGGCGAGCGCCGAGACGAGGTCGTCGACCAGCTCGCGGACCTCGCCCTCGAGCGCCGAGGCGCCGGCCGTGGCGATCAGCTGCAACTGCCGCAGCCCCGCCGGCAGGATCATCGTCTGGGCGATCGCGTAGGCCTCCTCGGCCTCGATGTTGGCCCGGAGCGCGTACTGCTCGAGCCAGACGTCGTAGCGCGACTCGAGCTCCCGCTTGCTCATCACCTCGTAGTTCTCGAAGCTGGCGACGGTGGCGTCGGAGATCACCTCGGGCAGCGCTTCGGGCGTCGTCCGCAGGTTTTTCAGCCCGCGGCGCTCGGCCTCGGCGTGCCACTCCTCGGAGTAGTTGTCGCCGTTGAAGCAGACGACTTTGTTGGCGAGGTAGGAGTCTTTGACCAGCTCCATCACCGACTGCGGCATCTCCTCGCCGACCGCCAGCTTCTCCTCTAGCTTGCCCGCCAACTCGTCGATCGCCTCGGCGGCGATCGTGTTGAGGACCGTGTTCGGGAAGGCCAGCGACATGCTCGACCCGAGCGCCCGGAACTCGAATTTGTTGCCGGTGAAGGCGAACGGCGAGGTGCGGTTGCGGTCGCCGCCGTCGAGCGGCAGCTTCGGCAGCGTGGTGGTGCCGAGGTCGAGGTAGGAGGCGGGGGTGCTGGGGTCGCCCTCGCCGGTCGCGATCGCCTCGAAGACCCGTTCAAGTTCGCCGCCGAGGAAGATCGAGATGATCGCCGGCGGCGCCTCGTTGGCGCCGAGCCGGTGGTCCTGGCCGATGTTCGCGACCGAGGCCCGCAGCAGGCCCTGGTGCTTGTTCACCGCCTGGATCACCGCCGTGCAGAAGAAGAGGAAGTGGATGTTGTCGGCCGGCGTGTCGCCGGGGTTCAGCAGGTTTTGGCCGATGTCGGTGCCCATCGACCAGTTGTTGTGCTTGCCGGACCCGTTGACGCCGGCAAACGGCTTCTCGTGCAGGAGGCAGATGAGCCCGTAGCGCCGGGCCACGTTCTGCAGTGTCTGCATCAGCATCTGCTGGTGGTCGGAGCCGACGTTCGAGTTCTCGAAGATCGGCGCGATCTCGTACTGGGCCGGCGCTACCTCGTTGTGGCGGGTCTTGACCGGGATGCCGAGCTTCCGCATCTCCAGTTCGGACTCCATCATGAAGGCCAGCACCCGCTCCGGGATCGAGCCGAAGTAGTGGTCGTCGAGCTCGTGTCCCTTCGGCGGCTTGGCGCCGAACAGGGTGCGTCCGGTGGCGATCAGGTCGGGGCGCTCGAAGTAGTACTGCTCGTCGATCAGGAAGTACTCCTGCTCGGGCCCGACGGTGGTGAAGACGTGCTCGGACTGCTCGTCGCCGAGCAGCCGCAGCGCCTTGATCGCCGAGCGCGAGAGCGCGTCCATCGAGCGCAGCAGCGGGATCTTCGCGTCGAGCGCCTCGCCGGTCCAGGAGGCGAAGGCGGTCGGGATCGCCAGCAGCGTCCCATTCGGGTTCTCGAGGATGAAGGCGGGGCTGGTCGGGTCCCAGGCGGTGTAGCCCCGGGCCTCGAAGGTGGCGCGGACGCCGCCGGTCGGGAAGGAGGAGGCGTCGGGCTCGCCCTGGATCAGGTCCTTGCCGGAGAAGCCGGCGATCATCTTCCCTCCGCCGGCCGGCTCGAAGAAGGAGTCGTGCTTCTCCGCGGTCGAGCCGGTCAGCGGCTGGAACATGTGGGTGTAGTGGGTGGCGCCCTTCTCGAGCGCCCACTCCATCATCGCCTTTGCGACCTGGTCGGCGAGCTCGGGGTCGAGCGGCTCGCCGCTGGAGAGGCTCGCCTGCAGGCGCTCGAAGATGTCCTCCGGCAGCCGTTCGCGCTGGACGTCGACGCCGAAGACGTCGACGCCGAAGACGTCGTTCTCGGGCAGGGTCAGATCGACGGCGCCGATCGCCCCTCCGTTGGCGCTCCACTGCGCGGCGGTTACGTTCTGCTGCCGGATTCGAGCCATCTCTTCGTCAGTTCCTCGCTTTGGCGCGCGCCCGGTGGCCCCGGGCCCGTTCGTTTCAGGTCTGCCCCCTGTAAAGAGCCAGACGATCGTAGTGCGAATTGCTCGAACGACATTTGTACCGCGGTACAGCGTTGCGCTACGAGCGTTGTACGCGGTGGAGGACGGCCGCCGTCAGCTCAGTGGAGCAGCGCTGAGGAGGCCGAGCGGGTGGCGGACCCGGAAGCCGCCGGTCGGGCGCATCTCTTCGCTCCAGCCGGGGCCGGTGCGGTCGCCGTCAGTCGTGTAGGAGGTGTCCCAGCGGAGGCCGGCGATGACCGCGAAGACGTGTTCGCGGTTGGCGTAGATCCGCACCCAGGAGCCGGCGCCGCCGCCGCCCCATCGCATGAAGCCGGTCGAGTCGAGCGGGTATTCGAGCAGGCCGGCGGCGTGCATCACGTAGGAGACCGAGCCCGAGCAGTCGTAGCCGGCGGCATCCCAGCTGCGATGGCCGCCGCCCCAGTGGTAGGGCCGGTGGCGGATCCGGTTGCCGGCTTCGACCATCGCCACCACCGCCGGCGGCGCCGAGGGCGGGGCGACCGCCTGGCCGTCGGGCAGCAGGCGGGCGCTTGGCACCGCCGCGTGCGCCTCTGCGGCAACCGCGAGCAGGCCGCTCAGCACCAGCAGCGCGCTCAGCGCCGCGATTCTCGACCGAAACCGCATGCGGCGGATATCGGGCCCGGCCCGGGTCCCCTTTACGGCCCTGGACGCCCGTCTACGCGGTTTTGGGGTTCGGCTCGGGCCCCGGGTGGGCCCGCGCGCCGCGAACGGATAGCCTCCCGCGCGGCGGCGCTGACCGCTCAGCCAAAGCTCGAATCCCGGGAGGAAGACCGCACGATGTTCGTTTCCAAGGCCGCTGTCGTCGGCGGCGGCACCATGGGCGGGGAGATCGCGCAGGCGATCGCCGCCGCCGACATCCCCGTCGTCGTCAAGGACATCGATCAGAAGTTCGTCGACGCAGCGCTGGAGAAAGCGCGCGCGGTCACCGAGGGCCAGCTCGCCGGGCAGGTGAAGAAGGAGCGGATCACCCAGGAGCAGGCCGACGCCCGCCTCGCCGAGGTGATGGCCAACGTCACCGGCACCACCAGCTACGACGCATTCGGTGACGTCGACTTCGTGATCGAGGCGGTGCCGGAGCGGATCGAGATCAAGCAGGCGGTCTTCCGCGAGCTCGACGCCGCCACCCCCGGCCACGCGATTCTCGCCTCCAACACCTCCTCGCTCTCGATCACCGAGATGGGGGAGACGACGCTGCGCGCCGACAAGGTGGTCGGCTTCCACTTCTTCTACCCGGCCTCGGTGATGCCGCTAGTCGAGGTGATCGTCGGCGAGGACACCTCGCAGGAGACGGCGACCGCCGCCTACAACTTCGCCCAGGCGATCAAGAAGCAGCCGATCGTCTGCGGCGAGGTCCCCGGATTTGTCGTCAACAAGATCCTGATGGCGACGATCGGCGAGATCTGGCGGGTGCAGGAGGAGCAGGGCCTCTCGCTGGCGGCGATCGACAAGGTGATCGCCGAGGCCAAATTGGCGCCGATGGGGCCGTTCTTCCTCACCGACCTGCTCGGCCTCGACACCGTGCTGCACGTCGCCGAGCACCTAGAGCGCTCCTATGGCGAGAGCTTCTACGTCCATAAGGGGCTGCAGCAGCTGGTCGGCGAAGGCAAGCTTGGCGCCAAGAGCGGCGGCGAGGGCTTCTTCAAGGACGGCCAGCAGACGATCCCCGGCGAGGCCGAGCCCAACGCCGAGGAGCTGCTGGCGATGTTCACCTGCCGCGCCCTGATCGAGGCCTGCCTGCTGGTCGAGGAAGGGGTCTGCTCGGTCCGCGACGTCGACCTTGGAATGATGGCCGGCGCCGGCCTCGACCCCCGCCGCGGCCTCTTGCCGCCGTTCTGGAAAGCCGACGTCGAGGGCCTCGACAAGGTGCTGGAGACGATGGAGGGCCTCGAGGAGCGCCACGGCGAGCGCTTCGCGCCGCCGGTCACCCTGCGCCGCCTCGTCGCTCAGGGTCGGGTCGGGATCGCCAGCGGCCAGGGCTTCTACCCCTACCCGCAGCCCGACCAGGGTGAGCAGCCGGACACGGTCAAGCTCGAGACCCGCGGTGCGGTCGCGATCGCCTGGCTCGCCAACGCGCCGATGAACGCGGTCTCGCCCGACGTGATCCGTGACCTGCGCACGGTCTGGGACCGAGTCAAGGCGACCGACGGGGTGGGAGCGATGGTGATCGCCTCCTCGGTCCCGGTCGTCTTCTCCGCCGGCGCCGACATCAAGGCCTTCACGGCGATGGACGAGGCAAGCGGCCGGGAGCTAGTCGACGGCGGCCACGCGCTGCTGCGCGAGCTCGGTAGCGAGGGGGTGGCGACGATTGCCGCCGTCAACTCGATCGCCTTCGGCGGCGGCTGCGAGCTGGCGATGGCCTGCGACGTGCGGATCGCCGCCGAGGCCGCCGTCTTCGGCCAGCCCGAGATCAAGCTCGGGATCATCCCCGGCTTCGGCGGCACCCAGCGCCTGCCGCGCCTGGTTGGGCAGAGCAAGGCGCTGGAGATGAACCTGGTCGGCGACGCGGTCCTCTCCGAGGAGGCGCTCGAGCTCGGCCTCGTCAACCGCGTCGTTCCGGACCACGAGCTGTTCGAGACGGCCCTGATGTGGGGCCGCAAGCTGGGCGCCCAGGCGCCGATCGCGCTGGAACAGATCAAGCGGGTCTCGAACGCCGGCGACCTCGACCAGGGGATCGAGGCCGAGAAGGCCGGCTTCGGCGCCGCCTTCAACTCCGAGGACGCGAAGGAGGGCATCGCCGCCTTCCTCGGCAAGCGGACGCCGAAATGGAGCGGCAGGTAGCGAGCGCCGAGGTCGAGCTGCTGGCCGAGCTGCTGCGCGGGGCTCGGTCGGCGGTGGCGCTGACCGGCGCCGGCGTTTCGGTCCCTTCCGGGATCCCCGACTTCCGCAGCCCGGGGACGGGGCTGTGGGAGGAGGTCGACCCGATGGAGGTCGCCCACATCTCGGTCTTCGAACGCGACCCGGCGCGCTTCTGGCGCTACTACCGACCGCGCTTCCAGGCGCTTGGCGACAAACGCCCGAACGCCGCCCACGAGGCGCTCGCCGAGCTCGAGCGGCGCGGCCTCCTCGCCGCCGTCATCACCCAGAACATCGACCGCCTCCACCGCGCCGCCGGCTCGCGCGAGGTGGTCGAGGTCCACGGCTCGATCGAGACCTCGAGCTGCACCGCCTGCGGGGCGAGCTTTGGCCTCGACCGAGTCGAAGAGCTGTTCGATGAGTCCGGGGTCGTGATCTGCGCCGAGTGCGGCGGCTCGGTCAAGCCCGACGTCGTCCTCTTCGGCGAGCTGCTGCCGGAGGCGGCGATGGCGCGGGCGCAGGAGCTGGCCGAAGCTGCCGACCTGATGCTCTGCGTCGGCTCCTCGCTCGCCGTCTACCCGGTCGCCGGCCTGCCCGGGCTAACGCTCGCCGGCGGCGGCCGCCTGGCGATCGTCACCCAGGGCCCGACGCCCTACGACGACGCTGCCGCGGTCAGGCTCGGCGGCGAGGTCGACGCGGAGCTGAGCGCACTGCTCGCCGCGCTCGGCTGAGCCGGCGGGCGCCAGCCGGCGGCGCGCTCAGAACCTGACGCCCTGGCGCTCGCAGTCGGCGACGATCGTCTCCGCCCGCGGGCCGCTGAACTGCGCCGCGCGGGCGCAGAGCCGGGTCGCCTCGGCGCCGCAGCCGCTGATCGTTTCGGCGCCGACGATCCCCGCCACCTCGGTCCGGATGCAGCCCCGCGCCGGCGCCGGGTTGCTGTCGCCGACGGTGAAGGCGACGATCGCCAGGATCGCGATCACGGTCACCGCGAGGGCGCCGACGGCGGCCTTCAGCTCGCGCGAGCTGAGCTTGTACAGGGGGGTGGTCTGTCGCTCGTAGTGTCCCTCCAGCGGCATGCGAGCCAGCCTAAGCGCGGCTCGCCGGGCGCGATATCGCCACTGGGGCGAAGAATCGGCGCCGATCTTTGGACACTCGTACGTGGCCGCCACGGCCGCTCGCCGGAAATCTGGGAGGCGTCCAGCAGCGAGCGAAAGGAAGCGCGGATCGATGGAATGGCTGAGCGAAGGCGCCAACTCATGGCAGCTCACGGCAGCGACCCTGGTCGGCCTGATGAGCATCCCCGGCCTGGTCGTCCTCTACGGCGGCGTGATGCAGAAACGCTGGTCGGTGAACTCGATGATGATGGCCTTCGTCGCCTTCGCGATCGTCCTCGTTCTCTGGGTCCTGGTCGGCTTCAAGATGGCCTTCGGCGAGCCGATCCACCTCTCGAGCAGCGGCTTCTTCGGCAACTTCTGGGGCCAGCCCGGCTCGATCCTGAACAGCCACAGCCTGCTCGAACGGGCGCACATCGGCGACCTGCCGGAAGAAGAATTCCTCTTCCCGATGTCGACGCTGGCCTACTTCCAGATCGTCTTCGCGGCGATCACCCCGATCCTCATGCTCGGCTCGGTCCTCGGCCGCTTCAACTTCAAGGCCTGGATCCCCTTCGTCGCGCTCTGGACCCTGTTCGTCTACACGATCAACGCCTTCCTGATCTGGGGGGGCGGCTTCTTCGCCCAGCAGGGCGCGGTCGACTACTCGGGCGGCTACGTGATCCACGTCGCCGCCGGGATCTCCGGCTTCGTCGCCGCGGCGGTGATCGGCCCCCGCCTGCAGCGCGACCGCGAGGTCGACGCGCCGAACAACCTGGCGATGGTCGCGGTCGGCGCCGGCCTGCTCTGGATGGGCTGGAACGGGTTCAACGGCGGTGACTGGTACAGCGCCGGCCAGATCGCCTCCGCCTCGGTGCTGAACACCAACGTCTGCACCGCCGTCGCCTTCCTCGTCTGGGTCGCGATGGACTACCTGACGGGGCGCAAGCCGAGCCTGATCGGCAGCGTCAACGGGATGATCGTCGGCCTCGTCGCGATCACCCCTGCCGCCGGCTTCGTCAACGGCTGGGCGGCGATCTGCATCGGCGTCGTCGCCTCGGTGATCGTCTACCTGGCGCTCAACTACCTGAGCCGGGTGGCGCCGTTCCGCAAGGTCGACGACACCCTCGGCGTCATCTACACCCACGGCTTTGCCGGCGTCGCCGGCGGCCTCCTGACCGGGGTCTTCGCCAACAAGCTGATGGCCGGCGAACACGAAGGGCTGATCTCCGGCGGCGGCCTCCACCTCGTCTGGGTGCAGCTCTACACGGTCGCCTTCGTCATCGCCTTCTCGGCGATCGGGACCTTCATCCTGCTGAAGCTGGTCGGGCTGGTGATCCCGCTGCGGATGACCGAGGAGGACATGGAGACCGGCGACATCGCCGTCCACGGGCACGAGGTGTACCCCTCCGACGTGCCCTCGCTCGGCTACCCGTCGGGTGCCCCGGCGCCGGCTTCCCGGCCGGCGCCGGCCCCCGGCACCGCCGCCTAAACCGCGACCATCCTCCGCTGACACGTCTCACGAGAGGGCAGGCAGATGCGACTGAAGATCATCGTTTCCTACGACGACACCGACAACGACCGCGACGCGCTCGCCCTCGGCCGGCTGCTGGCGGTCCCGGGGTCCGAGCTGGCGCTCGCCTACGTCCGCCACTCGTTCGGGGTCTCGCTCGAGCAGCGGCAGGCGGAGGAACTGCTCGAGCGCGGCGCCGCCTCGCTCGGCACCCCGGAGATGCCGAAGCACGTCGTCGTCAACCCGGCGACCAGCGTCGGGCTGATGGAACTGGCCGAGCGCGAGAGCGCCGACGTGATCGTCTTCGGCTCCGAGTATCGGACCGCCCGCGGCACCCTGAAGCCGGGCATCTCCGCCCACAAACTGCTGCTCGGCGGCTCTTCGGCGATCGCCGTCGCCCCGGCCGGCCTGTTCGAGGTCGTGGCGCTGGAGGTCGGCACCGTCGGCGTCATCGACGAGGGCGACGTCGCCGCGAGGGAGACCGCCGGGAGCCTGGCCGGCGCGCTCGGGGCGACGGTCGCCGAGTACGGATCGGGCCGGCTCGACCTGCTGGTGGTCGGCTCGCGGCCTGAGGCGCCAGAGGGCAAAGTCGTCCTCAGCGCCAAGAGCGACTACGCCGTCGAGGCCGCCAACTACCCGGTGATCGTGATCCCGCGCGGGGCCTCGCTCGACTTCGGCGGCTAGACCGGTTTCTGCACGACCAGGATCACGGCGGCGACCGTGGGGTCGCCGCGGTCGAGCCGCTCGCGGACCGTCTCCAGGTCGACGCTCTCGGCCTGCTTGCCCGAGACCAGCCCGGCCAGGGTCTGGACCGCCGAGTCGGTCTCGATCACCAGCGCCGCCGGACCCGCGGTCCCCTCGCGGCGCGCCTGCACCGCGGCGTCGAGCAGCCGCTCGGTGACCGGCTCGCCGCCGCGCTCGGCGTTCGCCCAGCCGTTGCCGAAGGAGAGCTCCGGGTTGCTCAGCTCCGGACCCTCGAGGATCCGCAGCTGCGACTCCGCCGGCAGCCACTTGCGGTCGCCGAGCTCGATCGGCCGCTGGTCGAGCCAGGGGTCGAGGATCGAACGCTGGACGACCGCCTCGCTGAGGTTGAAGGCGCGGGCGTGATTGATGCCGCCGGAGATCTCGACGTGGAAGGCCATCGCCGCGAAGCTACTGCAACTCGGAGGCTGAAATGATCAGGCCAGTGGAGGCACCACCGCTGCCGATCGCCGTCATCTTCGACAACGATGGCCTGCTCCTCGACACCGAGTCGGTCTGGACCCGGGCCGAGCAGGACATGTTCGAGCGCCGCGGGCAGGAGTTCACCGCCACCGACAAGCTCGAGCTGGTCGGCACCTCGGCCGGGGTCGCCGGCGAGATCCTGGCGCGGCGGCTCGGCGAGCCGGGCCGCGCCGGCGAGCTGATCGAGGAGCTGAACGAGCTGGTAGTCGCCGAGCTCGAGCAGGGGGTGGAGGCGATGGTCGGCGCCCGCGAGCTGCTGGTGGCGCTGCGCGAGCGCGGCACCCCGCTCGCCCTCGTGTCCAACTCGCCGATCGCCTTCATCCGCCGCTCGCTCGAGATCGTTGGCCTCGAGGGCTCCTTCGACGTCGTCCTCAGCGCCCACGAAGTGGCGGCCCCGAAGCCGGCGCCGGACCCCTACCTGGAGGCCTGTCGCCGGCTTGGGATCGAGTCCGGCCCCTCGGTCTATGCGCTGGAGGACTCACCCAGCGGCGTCGCCGCCGCGGTCGCCGCCGGCCTCACCGTGATCGGCATCCCCTCGGTCGAGGGCGTTGCCCTCGACGAAGCGCACCACCTCGCCGAGAGCCTCCGCGACGAGGTCGTGGCGCGGGAGCTGGCCGTCTAACCTTGCATCACCCGGCGGCGGCGCAGCACCCGCTCGCAGACCGCCAGTAGCTCCCGAACCTGGGCCAATCGCTGGCTCGGCAGCTCGCCGGCGAGCGCCGCGTTGGCGGCCTCGCCAGCCTCTCCCTGGTTCTCGCGCAGGATCTCGAGGTCCTCGGCCTGGCTGGCTTCGGCGCCGCCGGCGCCGAGCTCGGCGATCAGCGCTTCGAGCCCGATCCGCAGTTGCAGTGCCGCCTCGCGCTGGCGGCCGGCGTCGAGGTCAGTGCGGGCACGCAGCAGCAGGGTCTCGCAGACGTCGAGCCGCTCGCGGCCGCCGAGCACTGCAGCGACCCGTTCCTGCGGCTGCATCCCCTCTTCCCGGCGCCGGCGCCGGGAAGACCCGGTCGCCCAGATGTCGACCTCGCGGGCCTCGCTGAAGCGGCCCTCGGCGACCTCCTCGCCGGTGCCGAAGCCGATCCGCACCGCGACCGCCCGCTCCGGGGTGAGCCCGGCCGGATGCGCTTCCGCCGCCGCCACCCACTGCGTGTGCAGGGCCCGGTTTAGAACCGCGACCGCGTCGGCGACGATCTCGTCGGCGGCCTCCTCGGCTTCGGTCGCCAGCGCCAGCCAGCGCCGCGCCTCCTCCTCGTCGCCGAGGGGGGCGAAGGCCCGGATCGCCGTCGCCCGCGCCAGCGGCAGCGGCTTCGCCGTCGCCTCCGGCTCGACCCCTTTGGCCCGGCGCCGGCGCCGGTGCGGGGGCGGCGGCGCCCCCAGCGTCCTCACCACCAGCACCTGCTCCTCGCCGCCGTCGCGCTCGAGGTAGCGGCCGTCGGCCAGCGAGAGAGTCCCGGCGAAGTCGAGCTGGGCGAACCCGAAGAGCTTCGGCACGTCCTGATTCTCCCCCTTCGGCCGTCGCTGGCCCGGCGGGTGCGGGCTCAGTCTTCGCCCGCGGAGAAGATCCCGCTGCCGGGGCTCTTCTTCTTCGCGTCGGGTTCGGAGAACTTCGAGGGGCCGATCGGCACTTCCGGGTTTTGGATCTTCCCCAGCCGCTCGATCAGCCGTTCCCACTGGCCCGGGTCGAGCAGCGCGGTCGCCTGCGATTCGAACGGGCTGCCGGATTCGATCGGGCGGAAGCCGATGTGGACGTGGTCGTAGTGGTCGGGTTCGGCGAAGCTGACTTCGCCGGGCAGGTTCTCGAGCGAGATCACCTGGTGCGGTTCCATCGTCCCCTGCAACTGCAGCACGTCTTTGATCAGCTGGTCGACGAGGGTGCCGGGGCCCTGGTGGCCGGTGACCGGGACGTTGTCGATTTCGGCGATGTCGACGGCGTCGCCGGTCGAGTGCTCGGAGACGTTGCCGGAAGTGGTGAGGTAGCTGTGGCCGCACTTGAGGGCGGTGATCGTCAGCTCGTTGAAGCCTTTGGAGCGCAGGTACTCGAGCACCGCCAGGACCCGCCGGTCGATCTGCCCGGTTTCGATGTCTTCGCGGCCGCAGGGGTAGATGTTCAGGCCCTTGTCGGCGAGCACCCGCTGCTCCAGCGCTTCCTTGGAGAGCAGCAGAACGCCGGCGCCGCTGAGCCGCTTGTTGAACGGGTTCTTGCCCTTGGCGCGGTAGATTGCCGTCGCTTCCAGCAGCTTCCAGCCGTCGAGGATCGGCTTCGGGTCGATCTGCGGCGCGCCCTTGCCGGCCGGGCGGATCGAGAAGTTGACGTGGGGGTCGACGCCGTCGTGGGCGGCGCCGATGTGGCCGAGCACGGTGCCGGCGATGACTTTCGAGCCGACCCGCAGCTTGCCTTCGGCCGGCTGCACCTCGGTGCCCGCTTCGTGGCCCTCCCCCTTGCCGGCGCCGGCCTTGCCGCTCTTGTCCTTGCCGGCGGCGCCTTGGTCGCCGCGGTCCGGCAGCGCCCGCAGCCGCGGTCGCAGGTCCTGGGTTTCGGTCGGCAGCCGTTCTTCCTTGCCGTTGCGGAGGACGATCGAGCGGTGGTTGCGGACGATCCGGCCCAGTTCGGCGTAGGTGTAGCGGTTGCCGTAGGTGTCTTCGAGGACGATGAAGTTGCCGAGGTTGGCCGAGTGCCCCATCTTGCGGATCACCCCGTCGTTGACGGCGACGACCGGCGCCCCCTTGGCGGCGTAGATGTTGATCCCGCGCTTGGTCGGCGAGGAGGAGATGATTTCGGCTGCGGCCCCGGAGATTTCGTCGCCGCTAGCCTTCGCTATCGCCGCCCGCGCGGCGACGTCGTCGGCGTAGCGGGCGTTGGCGGCGACCGGGAAGTGGGCGCCCTCGGTCAGCCCCGTCAGCGAGCCGACCAGGGTGCTCGGCAGCTTGCCGTAGGCGCGCGCGTAGGTCAGCACC
>DASXFL010000033.1:0-19588 GCA_036489595.1 Solirubrobacterales bacterium | reverse complement strand
ACCGGCTCGGCACTGAAGACCGACTTGCCGAGGTCGCCGTGCACCGCCCCTTGGAGCCACGTCCAATACTGAGCGTAGATCGGCCGGTCGAGGCCGAGTCCCTTGTCGATCGCTTCGATCGCCGAAGGGGTGGCATGAGTGCCCAAAAGGGTCCTCCCGGGGTCCCCGGGCGTTATCGCCGTCAGCACGTAGGTGAGGGCTGAGACGATGAACAGCACGGGGACCGCCAGTAGCGCCCGGCGGAGGACAAGCCTAAGCATGGGACCCTTTCTTGTTCCTCCGCGTCACCTTGCCTCCTAGTAGTGGAGGAGGTTCGGATTCTGACCGAAAGCGACCGGTGAGATTTCCACCCCTTCCAAACCACTCACGCTGAAATAAACAGTGGCCCCGGCCGCATACGGCACGAACCAGCCGAGTTCGACCACCTGCTTGGTGACGGCAGCCCAGGCCGCGCCCTGCTGCGCCGGCCTCGTGGCGGCGTAACCCTTTTCGATCAGGCTGGTCAGCTTCGGTTCGCTCGCTTCCCAGATGTTGAAGAGTCCCGCGGTAGGCGCCAGGGCCTGTTCGGAGAAGATGTACATTGGCTGAGCGTCGTAGCCGCCGATCACGATCGGCAACTTTTTTTCCGACCATGGGGGCAGAATCGCTTCGATCGACGGGTACTGCTTGATGTCGACCTTGACCCCGACCTTCCCCCAGTCGCTGGCCAGGGCCTGGGCGACCTGTACTCCTTCTCCGAACGCTTCGCTCGCGCCGATCGTCACCGTGAAGCCATTCCCGTACCCCGCTTTCGCGAGCAGTTCCTTCGCCTTCGAAGGATCGTAGGGATAGTGGTCTTCGAGTTCCGGCACGTAGCCTTCGTTCTCGTAGCCGGCAACCGTGGGCTCGGAGGTTGGCTTGCCGAATTCGCTACTGCCGAAGATCGTCTGGGTGATGCCCTTCCGGTCGGTTGCATAGTTGAGTGCCTGACGGACGAGCGGGCTCGCCAGGGCGGGGTCAACTTCGCCATCCCGGTCGAGGATGAAAGCCCCGTACCAGGAGGAGAGCGCCGACGTAACATTGAGGTCCCTCGACTTCGCGGCTTCGGCGAGTTGCGGACTGCCCTTGGCGAAGGCAACCTGGCCGCTTTGGAGGGCGGATAGCGTCGCCTGTGGATTTTCGATCACGCGCACGGTGAACTTCTTGAAATGGACGGCCTTCGGTTCGAAGTAGTGGGGATTGGGCACGAAGGTGTAGTGATCGCCGGCGACCGTCTGCGAGGGGTCGAGCATGTAGGGTCCGGCGCCGTCCGTCGTCGTTCCGAGGGATTCCGGATTCTTGGTACCCTTCGGACCGACGATGTCGCCGATCAGGAAGCGCTGGGTGAGGATGAAGGCGATCGTCGGGTTGGGGCGGATCAGCTTCAGTTCGACCATGTGGGGCCCGGTCGCGGTTGCGGACTTGATCGTGTTGACGTAGACGGCCACCGGACCACCCGCGCTTTTCTCGTGATTGAGCGATGCGACGACCTGCTTGGCGGTGACGGGGCTGCCGTCGCTGAATTTCGCGTTGCTCCGCAGGTTCAGCTGAAAGGTGGTCTGGCTGTTGTCGAGGTACTTCCATGAGCTGGCGAGCCCTGGACCGAGGCTGCCGTCCGGTTCGAGCTTGATCAGCGGTTCATAGGCGAGGTCCATGTATTCTTGACTTTCGGCCGTGTTGCTGTTCTTGGCTGGGTCGAGGCTGAGCGGCGGAGACACGGCGGCGATCGTGATTTCGCTCGGTTCGTTGCCGGAGCCGCCGGTCGTAGCCGAGGTGGTCGTGCCGCAGGCAGTGACCGCCACAACCGCGGCCAGAAGCACTGCGCCGAACCCGACGCGCTTCAGCGCCATGCCTGTCCGATCCTGGAACCAAGCCTGCAGAAACCTGCGAATCGTCATTTCTCCTCCTTCTCGGCGCCAATCGACACCGAACTCGATCCGGCCCTCCCGAGGCCGACTCCTATCTTGAGACAACGTTATCTCAACGCTATCTACAGAAGGTCTATGCTGTCAACTACACTGCCCCCAAATGGCGCGCAGAAAAGGGATATCGTTGTCTAAAAATGGGGAAGACTCGCGCCCCGGGCGACCGACGATGCGCCATGTCGCGGCCCTCGCGGAGGTCAGTGTGAAGACTGTCTCGAGGGTGGTCAACGGCGAGCCGACCGTCGACCCGGTACTGGCCGAGCGGGTGCGCGAGGCGATCGAGAGTCTCGGCTATGAGCCCGATCACGCAGCGCAGAGCCTGCGGCGCCAGGACGGCCGCTCACGCACGATCGCCGCCGTCCTTGACGACCTGGCCAACCCGTTCTCGGCCGCACTACATCGTGCGGCGATCGACGCAGCGCGGGAGCGCGGGGTGCTCGTCCTTTCCGCCAGCTCCGACCACGACCCCACCACGGAGCGTGAGGCGGTCGCGGCGTTTGCGCGGCGACGTGTCGACGGGATCATCCTGATGCCGTCCGGTGCGGCCGGTGACTGGCTCGGCTCGGAACTCGCCAGGGGCATGGAGGCAACGACCGTGGATCGTCCTATCGACGGCGTGGATGCGGTCGTCTCCGACAACCGCGTTGCTGCGGATCGGGCGACCGAGCACCTGATCAGGCGCGGGCACCGGCAGATCGGCTACCTCGGCGACCTGCGGAACCTCTACACCGCCGAAGAGCGCGTCACCGGTTACAAGATCGCCTTGGCCCGGCACGGCTACGAGGTGGACGAGCGCCTGATCCGACAAGATCTCCGGGGCCCCGACCAAGCCGAAAGTGCCGCAATCGAGATGTTGACGAGCTCGACGGCGCCGACCGCGCTCTTCAGCAGTCAGAACCTGATCACCATCGGGGCGGTTAGGGCGTTGCATCGCCTTGCCCTCCAGCACTCCGTCGCCCTGATCGGGTTCGACGACGTCGAGTTCGGTGACCTGATCGAACCAGGTATCACCGCCCTCGCGCAGGACCCGGCGCAGATCGGCAGGCTGGCCGCCGAACGGCTCCTGTCGCGGATCGATGGCGAGGGTTTCAATCCGACTCGCGTGCGGGTGGTGCCGACCCGATTGATCCCACGTGGCTCCGGCGAGATCGCAGTTCGGACTGCCGTCTGACCGTAGAATCGCTTGCCGATGACCACCATGGCCGAGGTGGCGAGCGAGGCCGGGGTATCGATAACCACCGTCTCCCACGTCCTGAATCAGACGCGCCACGTCAACGCGGAGACGGTGGAGCGCGTCCGCGCGGCGATCGAGCGCACCGGCTACGAGCCCCATCCGATCGCGCGCGCCCTCGCTGGGGCACGGACCCAGTCGATCGGCCTCGCGATCAGCGAGATCGCCAACCCCTACATGGTCGATTTCATCGCGGCGATCGAGTCCGAGGCCTCCAGGTACGGTCACACCCTGCTGCTCGGCGACACGCACGACGAGCCCGAAAAGGAGCTTCAGATGGCACGCGAACTGACCCACCGTCGAGTCGACGGCTTGATCCTCGCACCCTCACCGGGAGCCGAGCGGGACGCGCTTCCCTACCTCGCCGCCCAGTCCACTCCGCTTGTCCTGCTGGATCGCTTCTTGCCGCTCGAGGTCGACCAGGTGGGGACCGAGAATAAAGCCCCCGCCGCCGAACTGGTCGAACACCTCGCCGAGGTCGGCCATCGACGCATTGGCCTCGTCGCCGGACTCGAGGGGTTGAGCACGACCGAGGAGCGGATCGCGGGATATCTGCAGGGCCTGCACCGGTGTGGACTCCCCCATGACCCGCGGCTGGTCGCCTCTGGCGCTTCCCAACACGGGCCCGCGATGGCGGCGGCGAACCGCCTGCTCGACATCGAGGATCCGCCTACGGCGCTCATCGCCGCCAACAGCGCGATGACGATCGGCGTCATGCATGCGCTCCGCGGCCGCGGCCTCGAGGTCCCCGGCGAGATCGCACTCGTGGCCTTCGACGACTTCGAGTGGTCCGATCTCTTCCGGCCACGGTTGACGGTGATCGCGCAACCGACCCGCGAGATCGGTGCCGAGGCCGTGCGGCTGCTCCTTGCCCGACTCGAGGACCCCGATCAGCCAGCTCGCAAGATTCGCTTCGATCCGACCTTCATCCACCGGGAATCATGCGGCTGCCATCAGTCCGGCAACCTGCGCACCGGGAGGGAGACGTAAGAAGATCGGTCGCCGCCGTGATGAACGCGCCGGCTGGTGCCGCCAGGATTGCGGTCCCAGCGGGGAAACGAGCCGCCGGTGATGTGGACTCGCAGACGGTGGCCGGGGAGGAAAACGTTGCTCGTCGCCCATAGATCGAGAACGTAGCGGCCGCTCGCCCCGGCGCCGTCGACCCGCAGGATCCCGTCGCAGAGATTGATCGACGTTCCGTTGGGGTGGACGTCGCACAGTCTTCCTACCCAATCCGTCGACGGCGCCGAGCTGTCGGCGTGGAGCACCAAGATCACCTCGCCGGTCACCTCCATCTCCACCGACAGGGGATCGGAGGTGAAGACGAGGACGTCCTCGCGTCGCTCGATCGAAGACTGATCGAACGGCCCCGACGGGAACCCGGGCGGCATCACCGTGTTGCCGCCGACCGTGGGTACCGGATCATCGGAGTCGTAAACGAAGCTCGACTCCCCATCGCCTTTAGGTTGCTCGGGCGCCAACCCACCACCGGTCTGGAGGAACCACCGCTGTTCGACGACATCGGGAGGCGGCCAGGACGGCTCGTCCTGCCAGCGGTTCCGGCCCATCACAAAGATGCGCACCGGCGCGTCCGACTCGACCGTCGGTGTGCTCGAGGAAAGGTGGCGCCGGAAGAATGCCCGCTGCACGTCCGCCGTGTCTCCCTCCGGATGCGCGGGGAACCCGAAACGACTCGCCCGCAAGCCGAGCGTCAGATCGCCGAAAGGATCCGACCATCTGACGTGCGTCCACGGTCCGACCACCAACCTGGTCTCTCTGCCGGCCGCGGCCATCGCCGTGTAGTTGACGAGGGTGCCACCGAGGAAGATGTCGTACCACCCACCGATGTGGAGGGTCGGGACCTCGACCCGCTCCTGGGCTCCTTCCACCACGCAGCTCGCGGCGATCTCGGGCGATTCGACCGCGGCGAGGCTGGGCATCGGCGGGACGCCGTGTCTCTGCCGCACCGGATCGTCGCCGGCGAAAGTCTCGAGGTATAGGCCCTTTGACAGGGCGTCGTAGTCTTCGACCATCGCCTCGATGCGCCGCCCGCGCTCCGCGGCCGAGATATCCATCCGCGTCACGTAGTCAAAACCCGTCTCTATCGACCAGGGGACCATCAGGCCGAGCTCGAGGGCGCCGCCGCGGGCGAACAGTCCGTCGAGCGGATTCGACCAGGTCAGCGCCGGGGCGATCGCCGCCAACGACGGCGGCCGCTCGATCGCGGCCATCCACTGCGTGCTGCCCAGGTAGCTCTCCCCGTACATCCCCACCCGGCCGTTGGACCCAGGGAGACCCGCCGCCCACTCGACCGAGTCATAGCCGTCCTCACGCTCGTAGGCGAACGGCTTCCACTCACCGTCCGATGCGAACCTGCCCCGCGTGTCCTGGATCACGACCATGAATCCCCGACGGGCGGTCTGCACCGGATCGAGGATCGAGACGACCGGCGGCAGATCCTTGCCGTATGGGAGACGGGTCAGCAGCGTCGGCCACGGCCCCCCGGTTTCGGGCCGATAGACGTTCGCGCGAAGCGTCACCCCGTCGCGCATCCGGGCCGGTACGTCGAACTCAATGCTGACCTCGGTGCTCTTGTCCTCACCCATCGTTGGAACCTCCTATCTGGAAGCGGATCCGACCGAGATGCCGCCGTCGACGTTCAGAACCACACCAGTCAGGTAGCCCGCTTCCGGCGAACAGAGAAATGCGGCTGCGGCAGCAACGTCACCAGGGTCACCGGTATGACGCATGGGAACCCGGGCAATCAATTTGGCGCGGGCCGCCGAGTCCATCGAAGCCAGCATTGGGGTCTCGATCAGCCCCGGCGCGATCACGTTGACCGTGATGCCATCCCGCGCCGCCTCAAGAGCGACGGTGCTGGTCAGACCCACTACACCCGCCTTAGCGGCCGAGTAGTTCGCCTGCCCGTAATTCCCGCGCCAGGACATCGACGAGAACGAGAGTATCCGGCCATAGCCCCGATCCCGCATCAGCGGCAACACCGACCGGATGCAGTTGAAGGCACCGAACAGGTTGACTCCGATCACCTGTCGCCAGTCCTCGTCGCTGACCTTCTCGACTCGGTTGTCGCGGATGATGCCCGCATTGTTGACCAACACGTCGACGCGCCCGTACTCCTCGCCGATACCGTCGATCCAGCGGCGAACCTCCTGCGAGGACGTCACGTCGATCACGTCTCGGCGAATCTTCGGTTCGGCGGTCTCCTCGAACTCCGAGGAAAGCGCTTCGAGCGCCACACCATCGACGTCGGCGATGACGACATTCGCACCCTCCGCGGCGAAGCGCCGTGCCATCGCAAGGCCGAGGCCCCGAGCGGCGCCGGTCACGATCGCCACCTGATCGGCGTAACGATTCATCGTTCGCCCTGACCGAGAAACGCACTCAGGTGAGCCGCCGCCGCGGAGCCATCCCAGTGCTCGGCGAAGGCATCGAGCTCCATCGCAAGCGCCTCTCCCACCGCCCGCCGCTCGATGTCCGCCAGTAACGGCTTGAGGCGCCGCTGGGCAGCGCCCGTGCGACTCACGAGCGTCTCGACGACCCGTCCGGTGGCCTCCTCCAAGCGCTGCTCGGGAACCACCGAGTGGAGCCATGACCCGAGCGAAGGCGAGGAAGCCGGCACCAGTTCGCCGGTCAAGAGCAGCCATCGCGCGTTGTTCTCGCCGACCCTTCTCGGCAAACGGAGGGTCGACCCCCCGCCGGGAATCAATTCGTTGCGGATATGGCCGTCTCCAATCAAGGCCGAGTCCGCCGCGATGACGACATCGGCGGCCAGTGCCAGCTCGAGCCCACCGGCGACGGCGTGGCCGTGGAGGGAGGCGACAACCGGCACCGGGCAGCGTTCGAACCGAGTGAACATCGCCGATACGCAAGCGAGGAAATCGATCGGGCTCTTGCCCGCTTCCGCGTAGCTGAGAAGGGTCGCGAGGTCGGCTCCGGCGCAGAAGCTCTTGCCACGACCGGCCAGCACGACTGCCTTGACCCAGGGGTCGCGCTCCGCCTCATCGATCGCATCGTTCAGCGCGCTGACCAGGACCTCGTCGAGGGAATTGCGGCGCTCAGGGCGATTCAGCCACAACCACCTAGCCGCGTCCCTCTCCTCGACCTCGAGCGGCAGCTGGCTCCCCCTCACTGAGCATCCGCCGCGGCGAACTCGCGCCGGCGCCGACTTCGCAGTGCCTCGCGCCTGACCTTTCCGCTCGGCGTCCGGGGGAGCTCCGTCACGAAGTGAACCGTTCGCGGATAAGCGTGGGCCGCGTACTGCTCTTTCACCAGGGTCTGCAGCACCTCGGAGAGCTCTGCAGTGCCGAGCGACCCCGGAGCCGCGACGACGAACGCCTCCAGGACCTCCCCGCGGGCGGGGTCCGGAGCGCCGATCACCGCGCATTCCAGGACCGCAGGGTGTTGGAGCAGCACCGACTCGATCTCGAATGGCCCGATCCGGTAACCAGCCATGATGATCACGTCGTCGTCCCTCGCCTGGAAGGAGAAGTCGCCATCGGCGTCGACGCTGGCGACATCTCCCAACAGGTACCAGTGACGGTCGGCGGAGAACTTCTCGCTTCCGGAGGTGGTGCCGTGATATCCGCCGAACGTCATCAGGGGGCTCCGCTCGCAGTCGATGGCGAGTCGCCCATAGGCCCCGACCTCGGCCACTGAATCCGAATCCGGATCCAGCACGGCGATCTCCCAACCCGGAGTCGCCCGCCCCATCGACCCCGCCTTGACCGGATGGGCCAGCTGGGGGTCGTGGTGATTCGCCAGGATCATGCCGACCTCGGTCTGGCCGAAATGGTCGTGGACCTCGACGCCCAACGCGGTGGGCGCCCATTCGTTGACATCGGCGGTGAGCGGCTCCCCGGCGCTCGACGCGCACCTGATCGCGATCCCCTTCAGGGGTGGTGCCGAGGCGGACAAGGATCGATACACGGTCGGGGCCGCGGCGAAGTTGCTCACACCGAACTTGGCGAGGAGCTCCCAGGTCTTCCCCGGATCGAACCTGCCCTCGAACAGGATGGTGGGCCGGCCTAGCGCGAGCGGACCGACGATCCCGGTGTAGAGGCCGTAGGCCCAGCCAGGATCGGCGGCGCACCAGAAGACGTCGTCCGCCTCCAGACCGATGGCCCGCTCGAGGTAGACCTGCCAGCCTGCGGCGTAGAGCAGGGGATGCACCACCCCCTTCGGCTTGCCGGTGGTCCCCGAAGTGAACATGTGCACGAAGTCCCCGGAGCCACCGATCACAACGTTCTCGTCAGCCAACGTCGGGTCACCCCGGCCACCCAGCGTCGCCAGGTCGAGATCTCCCGGCGCCGAGGCCGTGGAGTCGGTCAGGACGACCTGCCAATCGCCAGCCGGGAGGTCGGGGCCAGGATTGAGCTTGGGTCTTTGCGTAGAGTCGACGAGCACGGCCTTGGCGCAACTCCCCTCGAGACGCAGCGAGATCGCCCCCGGTGCAAAGGCGGTGAAGAGCGGGACGTAGACCGCCCCCAGTCGCCAGGTGCCAACCATCGCCGCCACCAGGTCGATTCCCTTCTCCATGAGCGTCGCGACACGGTCCCCGCGCCCCACACCGAGCGCGGCGAGGGCCGAAGCGACCCGGCGCGAGGCTTCGGTCAATTCGCCGAAGGTGACCTCTCGGGCATTGAGATCGTCGTCGACGATCGTCAGCGCCAGGGCTCGCGGCGGGTGGCGGTCGCAAAGAATCTCGGCCGCGCATGCGGATGGCTCCCGGAAGCGGGCCAAAGCAGCGCTCACGTCCCGATCCATTTCCATCGGCGCGAGACTATAGCAAGCGCTTGCGCGAGCGCTTGCGCCGCCTGAATCTCGATCTTGTGCCTGTAGGCGCGCGGGCCTCCGACCGCCAACCACGTGGCGGTTCTCCTGCGAAGACAGTGGCGGGCCGCGACCCTCGATCAATTGACCCAGCAAGACTGCCTGCGTCCGAAGGGAGGTGATGGAGATGGCGAGGGACCGAAAGTGGAGGCCGAGCCCTGGCGGGAGCGGGTGGCTGGAGAAGGCTGAGGCCGCCGTGCGGGAGATCCGCGGCGAAATGCTGCAGGCGGCCCTGGATGAAGAATCCCGGGAATTGGCCGAGAGGGTCGGCGGGCAGCTGGGGCCTCCAGAAAGCTCGGTGCTGCCGTACGCCGGCGACCAGTACCGGGTTCGGGTTCGGCCGGTCCAGATGCCCGGCGGTCCGAGCCTGATGCCCCCGATGCTCGAGTCCCTCCGGAGGGACCCTCACGGGCTCCTCAGCCTTAGCCGGGCAGGGGTGTCGTACCGCGACGTCGCTCCGGTGTGGGAAGCGGTGTCAGGGAGGCGCGCACCGAGGGGAGCGTCCTCTTCCAATGTCTCCAGGTTGAAGATCGCCGCCGACGAGAAGGTGCTCGAGGCCCTGCGGACCAGGAAGCTCGGGCCCGAGAGCATCGTCGCTGTCTACCTGGACGGCACCGCGATCGGGCGCAGGGGCAAAAAGAGAACGGTGATGATCGCGATCGGCGTCACCGCCGAAGGTCGGAAGCTTGCGCTCGACGCCTGGATCGCCCAGGACGAGAAGCCGGACGACCTCTATCCCCATCTGAAGAAGCTCGTCGAACGAGGTATGGATCCGCGGGTCCTCTGGATCAGCGACGGTGGAGCCGGGATCCGAACGGCGATCGAAAGGGTCGCCGGCCCGTCGGCGAATCATCAGCTGTGCAGGGTCCACATGGCCCGCAACGTCGTCAAGAACCGCAACGCCCTCAACAAGAAGGACGAAAAGCTGCCGCCAGCGGAGGAGAAATGGGTGAGGCGCCGCCTGAAAGACGCCCGGGAAGCGGATAGTGAAAGGGTCGCTCTGGAGGAGCTCAAAGCTCTCGCCGACGAGCTCGAGGAGAAAGGCTACAAAGGGGCGGCGGGCTCGCTTCGGTTCGCGATGGAGGGCAGTGTGACCGTAAAGCAGTTCAACCTGCCGAAAGAGCTGGAGAAGCAGCTCGACACGACGAACCAAGCAGAGTCGGCAAACGACTCCGTGAAGGCTGCGCTCAGACAACCGAAGAGATGGAAAGACGACCACCAGCGCGTCCTCTGGATCGCGGGCGAGCTGTTGGAGCTGGAGCCGGAGAGCTGGTACCGCCTCTCCTCCCCGCGGGCTTTGGTGGCTCTCGGGGAGGCCCTGATGCCGGAGCGATACGACGCCCCGACGCTCCTGGCGCGGCTGCCTCCGGACCTGAAGACCGCAAGGGTTCGCGTCCCCCTGGACGATCTGACGGTAAGCAGAGACCTCGCAGCGTCTTCGGTCGACGCCTCACCCGCCGCGACCTGGGCAGGCACCCCCGAGGTCCTGGCCTTCCTGGGGACCCAGGAAGGCAAACAGGTTCTCGTCCCGGAGCTGGACCGGGCGCTCCGCGGTCAGCATGTCACGAGCGAGAAGCGGGTCAGGGAAACGGCGCAGATCTCCGTTGTCTCCCGTGCGGACGACGGTAGCCAGTTGAAACGCTCAGTCCCGGGACTGGTCCACCTTCGGTGGGAGCTCTCGGCTTCACCGCCGCTGCTGGAGGCATGGAACCGGGCGGCGCCGCAGCGGCGGGACGAGCTCGAGCGGTCTTTCGCCAGCGCCGCCCGGGCCGCGGTCGAGACGGTGACCAGCACCACCAACGACCGCTATGGCTTCGCCACGACCATGGCGCTCGTGCTCCCCGAGTCGGGCAGGGCGGCGGACCCATGGGATCTGCGCATGCGAGGGATTGTCGTCGCGATCGCGCGGGGGCGGGAGCGGGTGAAGCTCGCCTCGCCCGGCGTCGGCAGAACCCTCCGTCCGGAGGCCGCTCGTGAAGCCGAGGACCGCGCCAAGGAGATCCTCGATCCCGTTGTCGGGAAGAGCGCGGCGCTGCCGGGACCGGGCGGCCAGGCGCAGCTCTCCTCGGCTCGGGCCGGGGAGCTTCGCAACGGCGCCAGGGAATGGGCGCTCGAGGAGACCGCCTCGGTGCTCGACATGAAACGGGAGGACCTGGAGGCGGCAGCCGGGCGTCTGCCGGCAGCGCTGCAAGACCTGGACTCGGTCGAGCCGGCGGTGAGCACCTGGTTCGAGACAGGGGGGGAAAGCGCGGCCGGGGGGGTGATGGCCATGCGGGAGCATCTGACGAAGCAGGAGCGGATCGAAGACCCCTGGTTCCCGCTGGGGCGAGCCGAGCGCCTGGCACTCGGCCAGAAGCGAGCGCGAACGCTGCTTGGCTTGGCCGCCGAGCTTCGCGGGAAGCTCGATGCAGGCTCGGATGCGAAGTTCCTCGACCAGAAAGCGAGAGAGGTGCTCGAATCCGCAACCGATTCCCGCCACAAAGGCGGCGGCGACCCCGGACGGCGAGCCCTGCTCGCAAGGTGCAAGAGCGAGCTGTTCAGCGGCCTGAAGCGCCCCATCTCGATTGTCGAAGACGCGGCAAAGGCCGAGGCGGCAAGACGAGAGGTCGGCCGACGGAACCTCTTCGAGGCGGTCGTCGGAAGACCGGATGCGGCTTCGGACCTCGCCACGGCGACCGTCGCGCCCACCCATCAGCCAGGGCGACCGCCCAAAAGGCCGACCGAACGCTACTCGTATCCGCTCGGCGAGACCGGCGAACGCCTCAAATCCAGCGCAGACGCCCTACTGCCAGGCCTCAAGCCAACGGCGGTCAGACCAATCAGTGATGCGGCGCTTCAAAGGCTCGCTGCGGCGGTCGACGATCCGTGGGCCAAGCTCGCGGATCCCTCCTCGGGGGTGACCCCGGGGAGCCTGTTGGCATGTGGGAGGGCCGAAATGGAACGCGACGCCGGCCTCGGAGAGTGGCTGCAGGCGAAACGCGAGGAGGGCCTACGCGCCGAGCTCGCCACCCGCGCCGGGGACGCCAGAGAAGGGACCAGGACCGTGGAAACCGTCGATCGGTGGCAGAAGTCGCGTCAAGACGAGCAAGCCCGGCTAGAGAAACTGGAGGAACTCGAAGGCAAGCTTGCCAAGCTCGAACGGACCGGGCCGGCTCGGTTCGCACGTGACCACCCCGATGCGGCACTCGCCGACGCGATCCGTCACGAGTCGCTCGAGCGCGGGCGTGCTCGTGTTAAGGAGGCGCCGCAAATCGACGCCCCGGGGATCGCGACCCCCGACGCCGCCGGCATCGAGCTGGCAGGCTGACGCGCACCCGTCCGCGCCGGGCGTCGGCGGAGACCGCTCGGGCGTGGTCAAAGGCGGGGAAGCCCATGACCTCTGTGCATGGCTCCACTCACGAGCCGGAGGCGAAGCGGACCGCGATGCCGACCGGCTCCGCCTTGGACGTCGGAATCGGCTCCCCGTCCTCGTCGGCGGCGGGCAGCGGTCGCGTTTCCGCCACGTAGCCGTTCGCCTTGGCCCACCTCCTGACCACGTAGCGAAAGCTTTCCGTCGTGCTCTCGTAGTCCTCTCCCCGCATGAACCGCCAGGCGCTACCGTCAGCCCACTGGCTGAAGTCGAAGCGAGCCCGTCCCGGCCGCTCGGGAAGCCCGTCTGGAAGTAACTCCGGCATCTCTGATCCTCCATCGGTCTCGGGGGCGCGGTCGCGCCCTTCTCGCTCTCGATTGAGCCCGGCCACTCCTCGGCCCCCTGAAATTGCGTCAAGCGCCCGGAACCGACGAGTCATGCCGGCCTTGACGTCCGCGTCGTGTCTGAAACGACACGGATTCCCCTGCCCGCGTGATCGCCATCAATACCGCTCCAGTACTGACGGCCAAAGTCGCGGCGAGTGCTCCCGATCGCGGCGCCCCAACCTCGCATGCGATGGCGAGGATCTACGCGACGGCGAGGACATAGACCGAAGCTAGGCCGATGCCCGCGCGCTAGCGGCTGACGCTACCGGCAGCCTTCCGGGGGCTCCAGCCACTGGCGAAGCGCTCGGGTGAGAAATCCGACGCCCAGCCCGGAGCGCCGCCGTCGATCAGCTCGGCGACCAGACGGCCGGTCGCGGGGCCGTAGGTGACTCCGAGCATGCCGTGGCCGCTCGCGACGAGAGCCCGTGGGCAGCCGGTCAGCCTGCCGATCAGCGGCAACCCATCCGGGGTCAGCGGCCGGACGCCCACCCACGGCCTCCCGGAATCCGGGCCGAGGTCCCCGAACATCGCCGCCGCGCTCGCGCGCAGCGCCCGCAGACGCCTCTCGGCGATCCGCGTGCCGGTCGCGCCCACGTCCATTCCGGTCGTCAGGCGCAAGCCGCCGTGCGGCCACGGGGTCGCCGAGACGTGACGCTCGGTCAAGATCAGCGACTGCCTCAGCCGCGGCCCGCCATCGATATCGAGGCCGAACCCACGCCCGCCGAGCAGCGGCAGGCATCGCGCCAGAGCGCCGGGCAGACGGACCGAAGCGGTCGCGCCCCCCGCCAGCACCACGGTCTCGGCCCTCAACGTCCGCCCGCCGCTGCTCAACGACGCGGCTCCAGGCCCGAGCTCGATCTCCTCCACCTGCGCGCCGGTGGCGATCCTCGTCCCCGCCGCCGCCGCGATCGAGGCCAACGCGCTGGTGACGGAAACCGGGTCGCAGTGTGCGGCCCCCGGGAGCCAGACACCGCCCGCCGGCGCGGAAGCGAGGCTCGGCTCACGCTCCTGGACTTCCTTCCCGGAGAGCGGCTCCGCCGCGAATCCGTGACCGCGCAAAACGCTGATCAGCTCGCCTGCGCGCCCGAACTCGTGCTCCGTCTCGAAGACGTCGAGCGAGCCGCACCTGTGGATCAGCTCACGGCCGGCCCAACCCTCGACGGTCTGGAACGCGTCCTCGCCCGCCTGGCCCAGCTCGGCGAGAACACGGGTGCGGCGGTCGATCCCCGGCCCCCGCGCCCAACTGGCGAAAGCCGACGACCAGCGCCAATCGCGCAGCGCCCCGCGCCCGAGTCGGATCGGCCGCCCCCGGCGGAACGAGGACCGCACAAGCTCACCCAGCGCACCCGGAGCGGCCAGCGGAACACAGGCCGTGGGGCGGATCTGGCCCGCGTTGTGAGCCGAAGCGCCGCGAGCGGGAGCGCTGGCTTCGTCGAGGACCACCACCTGATGGCCGGACTGCGCCAGGAACGCGGCCGCCGAGAGGCCGATCACGCCCGCGCCGACGATCGCGATCTCGGTCTCCTCGGGCAGCTCCACCGGCCACTCAGCCGAAATAGAGGGTCTGCGTCCTGGTGAAGAACTCGCGCGCGGCCAGGCCCTGCTCCGGGACCGCGTTCCCCGACGCCTTCCAGCCGCCGAACGGGAGGTGCGGGTCGGCTGCGGTGGTGACGGTGTTGTGCTTGACGATCCCGGAATCGATCCGCGGAGCGAGCTCGAGCAGCGCGTCGACGTTGGAGCTGCAGATCGTCGTGAAGAAGCCGTACTCGGTGCCGTTGACGATCGCTATCGCCGCCTCGAGATCAGCCGCTCGAATCATCGCCAGCACCGGCGCGAAGAGCTCCTCCCAGGCCAGCTGGGAGCCGGGGGCGACGCCGTCCACCAAGGCGGGACGCATGAAGTGTCCGTCGCCGTCGATCGGCTCACCGCCGACCACGACCGTCGTGCCATCGCTGTTCGCGGCGCCGAGGTAGCGCTGGGCGCGCGCGACCGCGGCGGCGTCGATCAGGGGACCGACGTCGGTCTCGGCAGCCAGCGGATCGCCGACCCGCAAGGCGCCAAAGGCGTGCGCGAGTCGCTCGCGCAGCTCGTCGTAGACGGTGTCGACGGCCACCACCCGGCTCGTCGCCGAGCACTTCTGGCCGCCGTAGGAGGTAGCGCCCTGGACGATCAATCGCGTCGCCAGGTCGAGATCCGCGTCCCCGAGCACCAGAACCGCGTTCTTGCCGCCGAGCTCCAGCTGGACGGCAGCGCCGCGTGCCGCGGCCACGGCGGCGATGCGCCGCCCCACCGCGGTCGAGCCGGTGAAGCTGACAGCCGCGACGCCTTCCTCAGCGACCAGCGCGGCACCGGCCTCCGCCTCGCCGAACACGACTCCCAGGGCGCCGGCAGGCAGGCCGGCGTCGAGCCAGATCTCGTGCAGGGCGGCGGCGGTCGCCGGGGCCTGCTCGGAGGGCTTCCAGACCACCGCGTTGCCGTACAGCAGCGCGGGCGCCAGCTTCCACAGCGGCAGCCCGATCGGAAAGTTCCACGGGGTGATGATCGCCACCACGCCCAGCGGTCGGCGCCAGGTCAGCGCCCGCGCCGCCGGACCGTCGCTGGCGTAGAGCTCGCCTTCGGCGAGCCGAGCCTGGCCCGCCACGTAGTCGCAGGTGACGGCTGCCCGCTCAACCTCCGCGCCGGCCTCCAGCACCGGCTTGCCGACCTCCCGCGCGATCAGCGTCGCGAGATCGGCGGCGCGGTCACGCATCGCCGCTCCCGCTCGCCGCACGATCTCGCCCCGCTCGAGGATCGAGCGACGCGCCCAGTCCTCCGCGGCCGCCGCGGCGGCGACCGCCAGAGCGACCTCGTCGGCGCCTCCGAGCGCAAAGGTGCCGACGACGCGCTCGGGATGGGCCGGCTCGCAGGAGTCGAAGGTCCGCGTCGCGGGCGCCAGACGAGCTTCGATTAGATGGTCCTGCGTCATCCCGCCGCCAGCGCGTCGATCCCGGTCAGCGCGCGGCCGATGATCATCTCCTGAACCTGCGAGGTCCCCTCGTAGAGGGTGGTGACCCGCGCGTCCCGGAGATGTCGCTCGATCGGGTGGTCGTCGACATACCCGGCACCGCCGTGGATCTGCAGCGAGAGCCCCGCGCAGCGAACCGCGGCCTCCGACGCGTAGAGCTTCGCAGTCGACGTCTCGCGCACGCTCTCCAGCCCCCGGTCCTTGGCGTCGGCCGCTCGCCAGAGCAGCGCCCGGGCGGCGTCCACCTGAACAGAGATTTCGGTCAGCATCTTCTGCACCAGCTGAAAGGAGGCAATCGAGCGGCCGAATTGCTGCCGCTCGGCAGCGTAGGAGAGGGCCTGCTCGAGCGCGGCCTGACAGATTCCCACACAGCCGGCGGCGACCGAGAAGCGGCCCGACTCGAGCGCCGACATCGCCACCCGGAAGCCGCGGCCGACCTCGCCGAGAACGTGCTCGGGGCCGACCTCGACCTCGTCCAGGAAGACTTCCGAGACATCCGAGGCGCGGAGGCCGTGCTTGCCGTGGATGCGCTGGGTGGAGAAGCCCTCGCGGTCGGTCGGGACGAGGAAGCAGGTGACGCCGCGGTGGCCGGGGTCCTCGCCGGTGCGGGCAAAGATCAGGGCCTGCTCCGCGTGTGAGGCGAGAGAGATCCACATCTTCTGGCCGGAGATGCGCCAGCCGTCGCCGTCGGCGACCGCCTTCGTCCGCAACGCGCCGGCGTCGGAGCCGGTGTCGGGCTCGGTCAGCCCGAAGCAGGCCAGCCCCTCGCCGCGGCACAGCCGCGGCAGCAGCGCCAGCTGCTCGGCTGACCCCCAGCGGGCGATCGGCGCCGTGGTCAACGAGGTGCCGACCGAGACGACCGTCCGCGCCGAGGAGTCGACACGCCCCAGCTCCTCGAGGATCAAGCCGTAGCTGAGGTAATCGAGGCCGGCGCCGCCCAGGTCTTCGGAAACGGTCGCCCCGATGTAGCCCATCGCCCCGATCCTGTGCACCAGGTCGAGGTCGAAGCGCTCCTCACGATCGCGATCGCGAGCACCCGGGGCGATCTCGCGGTCGGCGAACTCGCGCGCCGTCTCGCGGATCAGCTGCTGCTCGTCACTGAGCGAGAAATCCATCGCCGCCCTAGCTCCTCGCCGCCCGCTCGGCGTCGGCGACGGACAGCGCCGCATCGAGGATCTCCGTCACCTCCTCGAGCTCCTCCGTCTCGATCACCAGCGGCGGCACCAGCCAGACGACCAGCCCGCTATAGGCAGACATGATCGCCCCGCGCTCGAGGGCGGCTGCGGTCACCACCTCGGCCAGCGGCCGGCGGCGGCCGTCGCCGTGCCACCGCGCGCTGGCGTGCTCGGGGTCGCCGTCGAGCTCGATCGCCCAAAGCAGGCCTTCGCCGACGACCTGGAGGACGCAGTCGTGCCCGGCGGCGACCTGCCGCAGCGAGCGGCCGAAGTTGGTCCCGACCTCGCGCGCTCGCTCGATCAGCCCATCGCGCTTGATCACCCTCATGCAGGTCGAGACCGCTGCCGAGGTGAGCGGGTGCCCGCGAAAGGTCGAATAGGTCATCCAGCGCCGCCCCCCCATCGCCTCGACGACGTCGGCGGAGAGCACCACGGCGCCACCGGGTGCCGCGCCCCCCGTCATGCCCTTTCCGAGGGTGACGATGCCGGGGCGGCTGTGGCCCTGCTGGAACGCGAACGAGCGGCCGAGACGGCCGAGTCCGGTCACCGCCTCGTCGCTGATCCAGATCGCGCCGGCCGCCGCCGCCTGGGCCGCGAGCTCGTCCTGGTAGCTGGCCGACGGAAAGATGACGCCGTTGGATCCGTAATCGCTGATCACCGCCGCGGCGCCGGCCAGAACCTCGGCGGCACCCTCCAGCGGCGGGTCGGCATCGCTGCCCGGTGCCGGCGCCGCCAGGGTGCGCCAGCCGGAATCGATCGGCGGCGGTTCGACGAAGCCGCCCTCAGGGCTGGCCAGGTTGCCGTTCCAAAGCGGGTGGTTCGACGCCTCGCGGGCGAGGCCAAGGGCCCCGTGGTAAGCCTGGGCGCGGGAGACGAGCGGCGCCCGGCCGGTGATGGTGCGGGTCAGATGCAAAGCGATGTCGTTGGCCTCGCTGGCGGAGGTGCAGAAGCGCACGACCTGCGGCCAATCCTCGCCCTCGAACCCGATCTCGAGGAGGTCACGGGCCGCCTGCTCGCGCGGCGCGTGACCCCAGCCGTCGCTGACGTAGGGATCCTCCGCGGTCCGCTGGATCGCGGCGACCAGATCAGGGTGGCGGTGACCGAGGAGCGTCGCGCTGATCGAGCCGGCGTCGATCACCCGCTGGCCGTTGTCGAGCTCGATCCTCGCCCCGCGGCCATCGGCGATTCGCAGCGGCGGGGTCTCTCCGGCCGCGCGCATCGAAGAGAGAAGAGGGGGCGTCGACGACATCCTGGATATACCTTATACGATTCCTCTGGGCCGTGCTTCCTCGATCGAGGCATCGGTGTCCCGCAGCCTTCTCCAAGGAACCGCGGTAGATATATTTTATCCTCAATGCTAGGCGATGCGCCACCGAGGGAGGGAACGCGGCGCTCGGCGGACGCCGAGACGGTGGCAGCCTCGATCCTGCGCCTCGCCCGCGCCCATGGGATCGACACGTTCTTCGGGATCCCCGGCGTGCATACGCTCGAGTACTACCGCGCGCTCGCCGGCTCGGGACTGCGCGTCGTCACCGCCCGCCACGAGCAAGGCGCCGCGTTCATGGCGGACGGGTACGCGCGAGCGACCGGCAAACCGGCCGCGGTCTGCGTGATCACCGGCCCCGGGCTGACCAACGCAGCCACGGCGATCGCGCAGGCGCGTTCGGACTCGGTGCCGATGCTGGTCCTCACCGCCATCAACCCGATCGCCGAGCGCGAGCGGGGGCGGCTGCATGAGATGCGTTCGCAGGAGCTGGTCGCCGCCGGGCTGAGCGACCTGGCCTTCACCGTCCGCGCGGCCGGTGAGGTCGGCGAGGTCCTCGCCGTCTCCTTCGCTGCCTTGAGCATGGGCAGGCCACAGCCGGCGATCGTCACCGTGCCGCTCGACGTCCTGCCCGCAGCGGCAACCGCCGGCGCGCTGCCGGCGCCGCCACGGCCCGTCGTCCAGACCGACGCGGTCGCGGAGGCGGCGTCGACCCTCGCCGCGGCCCGGCGTCCGGCCCTGATCCTGGGGGGTGGTGCCGCCGAGGCCGCGCCGACCCTGCGCCGCATCGCCGAGCGGCTGCAAGCGCCGACCCTGACGACGATCGCCGGCAAGGGGATAGTCCCTGAGTCCTCGCCGCTCTCGCTCGGCGCGACGCTGCCGCTCGCCGAGACGCGAGACTGGCTGGCCGGCCGCGACGTCGTCTTGGCGATCGGGACCGAGCTGGCCGCGACCGATACCGAGATCGACGAGCCGGTATTCGAGGGCACGATGATCCGCGTCGACCTTGATCCGGCGCGGCTCGACGACGGCCACCGCGCGGCGATCCCCGTCCATGCCGATGCCGGCGAGTTCGCCGAGGCCCTGCTCGAGGAGATTCCGAGAGCAGGCCGGTCGCAGACGAGCGGCGACCGGCCTGCGGCGGGGCGGGCTCCCTGGGTCCGTGACAGTCACCTCACGGCGCTCGCCGCGCTCCGCGCCCATACCTCGCCGGAGACCCGGTTCTACTCGGACATGACCCAGCTCGCGTATACGGGGAACATCCACTTTCCGGTCGAGCTGCCGCGCCGCTGGCTGCACCCCGTGGGCTTCGGCTCGCTCGGTTTCGGCCTGCCGGCCGCGATCGGTGGCGCCCTCGGCGACCCCGAGGCACCGGTCGTCGCGCTC
>DASXFL010000168.1:0-21045 GCA_036489595.1 Solirubrobacterales bacterium | reverse complement strand
TCCCGCGGGCAGCAGTGCTCGATCTCGTGCCGGGGAAGTCGGCGCTCGGCGGCGTTGCAATCGTGTCGGCTGGCGTGCCCGTCGCCTTGCCTGCCGTATCGGTCGCGCCGGAGGTAGCGGTGCCTGCAGCCTGCGTCACGGTTTCTTTCACGGCTTCGGTCGTGTGCTTCACCGTTTCGCCAATCGGGGAGGTCGAGGGAAGTTCGCTACCGGCAGGCGTCGTCGGCAACTTGACCGGAGGCAGGGAAGGGGCATCGATGGGCGGCACCTTTACTTCCGGCACCTTCACCGGCAAGGTCGGAACCTTCACAGGAGGCGGCGGGACCTGAACTTCCGGGACCTTCACGGGCGGGGCTGGTTCGCTAACGGGCGGGGCCGGAGTCGTCTGCGGGGGAACCACCGCTTCGACCGTTTCCGTGACCGGCGCCGTCGCTTCGTTCACAGGGTCGGTGACCCCTGCGAGCGGCCCAGCGCTGGCGCGCGTTGGGCCCAGCAGGGAACTCACAACCAGTAGCAAGGCAGCCGCCAACGTCAGCACCGGAAGGACGGGACGAGAACTACGCAATTTCCGCATGGTCAGGAGCTCCTGCTGGTGTTGATGGACAGAGATCCGGAGACCCGCTGGTACCCGCTTGACCTGGACGGATGTTTGGCTAAAGCCGCGAAATAGACGCTATTTGCGAGAAATACGGTGGTGCAGAGATTTGTCGATGGCCAGCTCACGAGCCTGCTACGGCGGAAGGGCCGGTAGCGGGCCGCTGTCGATTTGCGGTCGGCGACCATAGCTCGCCGCGGCATCGGAAGCGAGTGCCGCAAAGCGGTAATCGGCGGTAATCGGCACCCATCGCCGCGCGTATTGCCACTAGTGGCGTTATACCGGGATGAAGAGGCGCGGGCATCGTCGGGAAATCAGTCCCAGAAAGAAGCCGATTTCCAGCGCTTTGGTCTAAGCCCGGAACGAGACTCGAACTCGTGACCCCTTCCTTACCATTCACGACCGCGGGGCGACGCCCACAGCTCTAATAGCGTTGGATTAGCAGGGACTTCTGCCCCTTTTCATCGGAACCAGAGATGGGCTGTCCGGCCTCTGATGTGCTGCAATATGCGGCGATTGTTCCGGCTTTCCGCCACTCGGTGAATCCGAGTGGCGGAACAAGCAAACCCCGTGCGAAGCTCCGAAAACGATGGGGGCGGCGGCCGTGGCGCCGGTTCGAACCGGGAACCTCCTAATTACAAATCCTCCGAGCGTTTTGATCGGCACTCAGAAAGAGGCGATTTCCAGGCAATTCTATCGCTTGGACTGTCAGGAACAGGCCAGCGATATGCGCGGATATGCGGCGATTCGTCGGCGATTTGGGCACTCGTGGCGACTAGTGCCCACACGAAATGGGGCGGTTAGAAACGGCCCCCAAGCCGGCCAGCTGAGAACCGCGGACCGACTAGTGATTCGGCTCGCATTGTGGGCTCGAGGCAGAATCTGATTTAGCCCGAAACCGACTCGTGGTATGCGTGAATAGCTGCTCCAGCATCGCCCCAAGGCGAATGCAAACATGCCGTGCCTGCCGACTTTCCCACGCGAAGGCTCATTTCAGTAGCGGGGGCGGGTTTATGCAGGAACCCTGCGACCGTCTACCGCTTCTCAGAAATCCGATATTTGGCTTGAACAGCTGGATTACGACAACATCGTGAGGCGACCTCCAGCGGCTCCGGCCTTCTCAAGCACCAATTTGAATCGTGGCGAACGTAGCCAGTTAGAAGGCAACGCGGCTCGGGGCGATTTGTGCCTCGCCCACCCATCTCCTCTCGTCGCTCCCGGTCCCGACTCGAAGGGATGCCCAACCGGCGACGAGCCTTAACGCTCCGTCGGAAGCTTCGGGAGAGAAAAGCAAGAGGAACGGGTGAGCCCATCGGCGGCCACGTACTCGGCGAGCATTGCCGCCGCGCTCGTGCCTACGCTGAGTAGCGATGGCAGATCTGCCGGCCGAAATCGATCTGAGCCGGCACCGCGACTTCGAAGGACGCCACGGCGGCCAGTGGATGCGGCGGGCCTTCGTTGCCCTTCTCTTCATCTTCATCCTCGCCGCTCTGGCCAACCTTTTCGGCCAGGCGGCGGCGACCGACACGGCCAGCGGCGGCGCCGGGGCGCTGACGGTTAAGGCGCCGAGCCGGGTCCGCGGCGGGCTCAGCTATCAGGGCGAATTCGCGATCGCGGCGACGCGGTCCCTTGGCGCGCCGACCCTGGTCCTCGAACGCGGCTGGGTCGACCAGACCACGGTCAACACCGTCCAGCCCGAACCGGCCGGCTCGACCACCGACGCCGCCGGGGATCTGAAGCTGCGCTTCGCGCCGCTGGCCGCTGGACGGACCCTCGTCGTCTACATCGAGTTCCAGGCCAATCCGATCAACGTCGGCTCCCACGACGCCGGCGTCGCGCTCTTCGACGGGACGCGGCGGATCGTCTCGATCGACCGCACCCAGATCGACTTCCCATGAACGGCGCCTGATGGACATCGTTATCCGCGCTGCGGTCATCTTCTTCTTCGTCTTCGCGCTGACGCGGATGCTGGGTCGTCGGGAGCTGAACTCGCTCGAGCCCTTCGATCTGATCCTGCTGGTCGTGACCGGCGACCTCGTTCAGCAGGGCGTGACCCAGAACGACAACTCGATCACCGGCGCGCTGCTGGCGATTTCGACGATCGGCCTCCTGACCGTCCTCCTTTCCTACGCCGCCTTCCGCTCAAAACGGCTACGTCCGATCCTCGACGGTGAGCCAGTGGTGCTGGTCGAGGACGGTCGCGCGGTCGATGCGAACCTGCGCCGGCAGCGACTGACGCGGGAGGAGATCGGCTCCGAGGCTCGCCTCAACAACATTTCTTCGATCGAGGACGTGCGCTGGGCGATCCTCGAGACCAACGGCCAGATCAGCTTCGTAGAGAAACGCCGGGCGGTCTCGGCTCCCTCATAGCTCTGGAGACGAGCTACAGGCGCTATCGCCTACCAGGCGGTGCGGGCAGAATCTAAACAGACGCCTGAATCGATCCAATCGGTTCCGCAGTGCTCGCGCTTGGTCCTCGGGTTCCACTCCTTTGCCGGCCGGCCGGAGTGTTCTCTGTAGCCCTGGGTCCGTGCTCTGCTATCCACCAGAACGACGCCGCGACAACAAGATCAGGAGTCAGTCGCCCTTCGGACCGGGGCCGCCGCTCACCGCACCCAGCATCTCACGGCGATCGCGCAGCTCGGCGATCGATGGGACGACCTCGGCGGCGCCGGCCTCACGGAGCTCTTCCTCGGAGAAGCCACCGGTTAGAACCCCGAGAGTGGATACGCCCGCCGCGCTCGCCGCCTTCACGTCCCAGGTGGAGTCGCCGACCATGACCGCCGGTCCTCCGCCGGCCTTCTCGAGAGCGACGCGGACGAGGTCCGGCTCGGGCTTGGTCTGCTCGACGTCATCGGAACTAGTCCAGGCGCTGACCAGATCACGGGCCCCAAGAAGATCGACGTAGTGCTCGATCTCCTCCTGCTTCGCCGAGCTGGCGAGGATCAGCTTGGTGCCTTCCTCATCGAGGTCCTCGATTAGATCGTGGGCTCCCGCCATCGGCTCGACCTCGGCGATCAGGTCGCCGTAGGCCTCGTCATGCGCCTCCCTGATCTCGTCCCCTTCGGCCTGCTCGGCCGAATCGCCGACCAACGCGGCGACGATCTGGTCACCGCCCATGCCGATGTGACGGTGGATCTTCCACACCTGCACCGCGTGACCGTGATCGCGCAGAGCGCGGTACCAGGCGATCGCGTGATGGTAGTTAGTGTCGACGAGCGTCCCGTCGACATCGAGAATCGCCACCAGCGGTTCGTCGTTACCGGGCATCGCCCTCCGCTACCCGCGGTTCTGCCAGCTCCAAACGGGTAGCTCGCCGAGATGCGAGTCGTCGTGACCGGAGCGAGCGGGAACGTCGGCACCAGCGTGCTCGAGGCGCTCGCGGCCGACGAGCCGGTCGAGGAGATCGTCGGGATCGCCCGGCGCCTCCCGGACCACCCGATGGAGAAGGTCCGCTGGGTCGCAGCCGATGTCACCACCGAAGACCTGACGAAGCTCTTCGACGGAGCCGGCGCGGTCATCCACCTCGCTTGGGCGATCCAGCCGAGCCACGACGAGGCGACGATGGAGCGGACCAACGTCGAGGGCAGCCGCCGGGTCTTCACCGCGGTCGCCGCCGCCGGCGTACCGGCGCTCGTCTACGCCTCCTCGGTCGGTGCCTACTCGCCGGGGCCCAAGGACGAGCGGGTCGACGAGACCTGGCCGGTCGGCGGCATCCCGACCTCGGCCTACTCGCGCCACAAGGCATCGGTCGAAGCGCTACTCGACGAGACCGAGCGCGCCAATCAGGCGCTGCGGGTGGTGCGGCTGCGGCCAGGGCTGATCTTCAAGTCGGAGTCGGCGAGTGAGATCCGCCGCCTTTTCCTCGGGCCGCTGGTGCCGCGCTCGCTGGTCCGGCCGGGCCTGATCCCGTTCGTTCCGCGGGTCTCGCGGCTGGTCTTCCAGGCGGTCCACTCACGAGACGTCGGCGAGGCATACCGGCTGGCGGTGACCGGTAACGCCGCCGGCGCCTTCAACATCGCCGCCGAGCCGGTGATCGGACCGCCGGAGCTGGCGAAGTTGATGCGGGCGCGCGAAGTGCCAGTGTCGGCCAGGATCCTGCGCGCCGCCGCCGACCTCACCTGGCGCGCCCACCTCCAGCCAGCCGACGCCGGCTGGATCGATCTCGCCCTGCAGGTGCCGACGATGGACGTCTCCAGGGCCCGCCGCGAGCTCGGCTGGAGTCCCGAGTACGAATCGTTGGACGCCCTCGCCGAGCTGCTGAACGGCCTCCGCGAAGGGCGCGACTTCCCGACCCCGCCGCTCGCCGCCGGGACCGGCGGTCCGGCTCGGCTCGGGGAGTTGGCGACCGGCATCGGCGCCGTCCGCGACAGCTGAGTTTTCTGGCGGCTCTTCGGGTACCTCTCACGCAGGCCGAGCCCGGCGCCCCACTGCGACCAGTCGAACGCTTCGAGCTCACGGTCGACCGGCGGCAGGACGGTCAGTGAAGACAGAAATAGGACCCCGAGGTCCGATCAAGAAGGGCGTTTCCGAATGGAGAGTTCCAACGCGAGACCGCTGGCCGTTGTCACCGGCGCCTCAACCGGTATTGGCTACGAGCTGGCCAAGGTCTTCGGCGAAGAGGGCTTCGACCTGGTAATCGCGGCGCAAGACGACGAGCTGGACGCTGCTGCGAGGCAGCTGCGGGAGACCGATGCCGGGGTGAGCGCCCACCGCGTCGACCTGGCGACCGAAGCCGGCGTGGTCGAGCTCCACCGCCGCATCGAGGGCATCGGACGGCCGGTGGCGGCGCTGGCGCTGAACGCCGGCCGCGGCGCGGGGGGTGCCTTCGCGACCGAAACGAAGCTCGCCGACGAGCTCGAGATCGTCGATCTGAACGTGCGCTCGACGGTCCACCTCGCAAAGCTCGTGCTGCCGGACATGGTTGAGCGCGACGAGGGCCGGATCCTCTTTACCTCCTCAGTCGCGGCGACGATCCCCGGCGCGTTCCAGGCTGTCTACAACGCCTCGAAGTCGTTCGTTCAGTCCTTCGCGCTCGCACTCCTCAACGAGCTCAAGAACACCGAGGTTTCGGTCACCGCGCTGATGCCGGGACCGACCGACACCGAGTTCTTCGAGGTCGCCGAGATGGACGCCGAGGGCAAGAACACCGCGGTCGGAACCGAAGACAAGGACGACCCGGCCGAAGTTGCGCGCCAGGGCTTCGACGCCCTGATGGCCGGCAAGGAGCGGGTCGTCGGCGGCTCCTGGAAGAACAAAGCCCAGGTCGCCGTCGGCGGGCTCGTCCCCGACCGCGTCAAGGCGGAGATGCACCGCAAGATGGCCGAACCCGGCACCGGAGACGGGGAAGAATCATGAGGGCACTGACCTACCACGGCACCGAAGACGTCCGCGTCGACGAGGTTCCCGATCCTTCGATTCAGCACCCCACCGACGCGATCGTCCATATCACCTCGACCGCAATCTGTGGCTCTGACCTGCACCTCTACAAGGTGCTGGGGATGTTCATCGACGAGGGCGACATCCTCGGCCACGAGCCGATGGGGATCGTTGAGGAAGTCGGCCCGGAGGTCACCGACATCAAGGCCGGCGACCGCGTCGTCATCCCCTTCAACATCTCCTGCGGGCACTGCTGGATGTGTGAGCGCCAGTTCTTCGCCCAGTGTGAGACGACCCAGAACCGCGAGACCGAAAAGGGCGCCTCGCTGTTCGGCTACACCAAGCTCTACGGCCAGGTTCCGGGCGGTCAGGCCGAGTACCTGCGCGTGCCGCAGGCCCAGTTCGGCCCGATCAAGGTCCCCGACGGCGGTCCCGACGAGCGCTACCTGTTCCTCTCCGATGTCCTCCCCACCGCCTGGCAGGCGGTCGACTACGCGGCGATCCCCGACGGCGGCTCGGTCGCCGTGTTCGGCCTCGGGCCGATCGGCCAGATGGCGGCGCGGATCGCCCGCCACCAGGGCGCCGCGAAGGTCTTCGGTGTCGACGACGTTCCCGAGCGGCTGGAGATGGCGCGGCGCAACGGCATCGAGCCGATCACCCTTTCCGAGCACGACGACATCAGCGACACCCTGCGCGAACTGACCGACGGCCGCGGCCCCGACTCGACGATCGATGCGGTCGGCATGGAGGCCCACGGCGCTGGTGCCCCGATCGCCGAGACGGCACAGAAGCTGACCGGATACCTGCCCGACCCGGTCGCCGCGAAGCTGACCGAAAAGGTGGCGGTCGACCGGCTCACTGCGCTGCTGTCGTGCATCGACAGCGTCCGCCGCGGTGGCACCGTCTCGATCTCCGGCGTCTACGGCGGCCAGCTCGACCCGCTGCCGATGATGCAGATCTTCGACAAGGGCCTGCAGCTGCGGATGGGGCAAGCGCACGTCAAGCAGTGGACCGACGACATCCTGCCGCTGCTCGAAGGCGACGAGGATCCACTCGGGGTTGATGACCTCACCACCCACCAATGGCCGCTGGAGAGAGCGCCGGAGGCCTACGCGATGTTCCAAAAGAAGGAAGACGGCGCGATCAAGGTCGTGCTGAAGCCGGGAGCAGGGGGATGAAGGCCAATCGTCTGCTGGGGATCTACCTGAACGACCATCTGGCCGGCGCGACCGTCGGGGTCGAGTTGGCGCGACGCTCGCGCTCGAATAACAGCGAGACGCCGCCGTTTGGTGCGGCGCTGGCGCGAATCTGCGGCGAGATCGAGGAAGACCGCGAGACCCTAAAGGCGGTGATGGCCGAGCTCGGGGTCCGCCGCGACCCGCTCAAACCGGCGCTCGCCTGGATCGGCGAGAAGGCCGGGAGGCTGAAGCCGAACGGCCGACTCATCGGGTACTCACCGCTCAGCCGGCTGCTCGAGCTGGAGATGCTCCACATCGGGATCACCGGCAAGCGCCAGCTCTGGGGCGCGCTCGACGGTCTCGAAGGGGGCATCGCCGGCTTCGATTTCAAGGCTCTTGCCGCACGCGCCGAGGGCCAGCGCGACGTCGTCGAAGACCTTCACCGCCAGGCCGCAGCTTTGGCCCTGTCGGTCGATTCGGATCGGGAGGATTGAAATCAAGGCGCTGGTGATCAGCTGCACGCTCAAGTGCAGCCCGGAGGCGTCGAACACCGAGACGCTGGCCGAGGTGGTGAGCGGCGGGCTGCGAGAGGCCGGGGTCGAGGTCGAGCTGGTCCGCGCGGTCGACCACGAGATCGCGCCGGGGGTCGAAACCGACATGGGCGAGGGGGACGAGTGGCCGGCGATCCACGCCAAGCTGCTGGAGGCGGAGATCCTGGTGATCGCCACTCCGACCTGGCTGGCGCGGCCATCCAGCATCGCCCAACGCGTGCTGGAGCGGATGGACGCGATGATCTCCGAGACCGACGACGACGAACGACCGGTTGCCTACAACCGCGTCGCCGGCGTCGTCGTAACCGGCAACGAGGACGGGGCCCACCACGTGATCTCCGAGGTCGCCGGCGCCCTGGTCGACATCGGCTACACGATCCCCGGCCAGGCCTGGACCTACTGGAACAAGGGTCCCGGTCCGGGTCAGGACTATTCGGAAACCGACGATGGCCACGAGTGGTCGCGGGAAACCGGCGAAGCCGCGGCCGCGAATTTGATCGCGGTGGCGCGGGCGCTGGCCGCAAACCCGCTGCCTGGGCTGAGCTAGCCTGGTGACAACCGGCGGGCTCGGTTCGCATCCTTAGCTGCTTCAACGGGTAGCAGGAGCACCTCGGTGGTCGTTTTAGCCCGCGACCGCGCCCGGCGTCACAGCTGAAGCACGATCCGGCGCTCTCATTGGCCTCCGCGACGTCACAGCCTCGAGCGTCCGCTCGAAGTCCACCTCCATCGAAGGAGCCCCAGATGATCATGCGACTCGACCGCCTGCAGGCGGAAATCCCACCACCGTCGGACCCCGATCCCAACGGGGCCTCGATCGTCCAGGAGCTCTTGGGCGGCAAGTTCGGCGAGATGTCGACCTTTATGAACTACACCTACCAGTCGTTCAACTTCCGCAACCGCCAGGGGGCGCGGCCGTTCTACGACCTCGTCGCCTCGATCGCCGCCGAGGAGTTCGGCCACATCGAGCTGGTCTCGACCGCGATCAACACGATGCTGACCGGCGCCGCCAAAGGCAAAGCCGGCAAAAAAGGCGCGCTGAAAGGCGTCAAGGATGCACGGAACTCGCAGCAGTTCCTCGCCGGCGGGGCCGCGGCGATGGTCCAGGACTCGATGGGCAAGCCCTGGAACGGCGACTACGTAAACGCCTCGGGCGACCTGATCGGCGACCTCACCCACAACTTCTTCCTCGAGACCGGCGCCCGCGCCGCCAAGTTGAAGGTCTACGAGGCGGTCGAGCACCCCGCCGCCCGGGCGCTGACCGGTTACCTGCTGGTCCGCGGCGGCGTCCACCAGGTGGCCTACGCGCGAGCCCTGGAAAACCTGACCGGGGCGAAGATGGAAAACCTCTTCCCCACCCCGCGGGTTCCGACCGACAAGATCCCGGAGTGCAAACCGCACCTCAAACGCGGCGAGCACCTGAAGCTCTACCGTTGGTCGCCCGAGGACTTCAAGGAGCTCTCGGCGGTCTTCAACGGCCCCCATCCGGAAACCGGCGAGGAGCTCGAAGTAGCCGAGGAGCTCCACCCCGAGGGCGCCCTTGCCTACGACCTGCCGCCGCAGCCGGCGGTCTTCGCCCCGGGCCCCGAAGCCGGCGAGATCGAGGAGATCGCCCAGAAGCTCCGCAAAGCGGCCGGGCTGCCGAAAGAGCCGAGCGGCGAAGTCGCGAAGAAGTAGAGATGACTGCCGGGTGCCGGGGGCCGGTGGCGGCGCCCGCTCCCTGATTAGAGGTTCCCGGCGGTCCTGCCTTTCTTTCAGCAGCGCCGAGAAGGGTCGCCCTTCTCTTCGACGCGAACAATTGGCTCCTCATGGCTGAAGACGCGCTGGTCGGCGCCCTAGGCGGCCAGCGCCGCTCGCCGCCCCTTGGGGTTCGTGGCAACAGTGCTTTCGGGCAAATGGCGCTGCCTCGCTCCGCGCTCCAAGGCTCTGGTGACCAGGTTCCGCTCGGCGGGACGCTGTACAAACTCGAGCTTGAGGTCATCGGTCGTGGACGAAAACAGCGCGAAGTGGGCCCGGCGTGTACTCGTAGCGCAATCCGAAGTTGGCGCGCGGGCCGTTTTCGCGGGCGAAGGAGCGGGAAAGAAAGAGAAACCATCCGCTCAATACAGGGAGGACTCATGGCCAAGAAACGAGACGAGGATCTGTTCAAGCGTCTACGGGACCTGGGAGTGCGAAAGAGCCGGGCGCGGAAGGTGTCGGAGTCGCTCCGCAACAGCAACCGCAACGCCCCCAAGGCGGCCAGGCGCGCGATCGCCGACCTGACCGGCGCCGCGGCCGAGGTGCAGGACAGGATCAACAAAGGGCCCCAAAAGCGGAAAGAGGCCGCCAAGAAAGCGGCCAAGACGCGGGCAAAGAATGCCCGGAATCGCAGCGAAAGCGCGAAGAAGGCAGCACGAACCCGGGCAAAGGCGAAGAGCCATCGCTAGCGCCAAACAGACGAAAGCCGCCAAACGCAATGTCAAGAAGGCTCAAGCTGGGGCCAGGTCCAAACGTACCCTCGCCAACCTTCCCAAGAGCACTCTCAGCGACCTCGGCAAGCAGGCGGCCAAAGGACGCAAACGGGCTGGGAAGGCGGGCCACAAACTGGGGACCGAAATCGCCAGCAGCTCTACGCGGTGGCCAAAGACCGCAATATCGAGGGTCGCTCGAAGATGGGCAAGTGGGAGCTGATCGAAGCGATCCGAAAGTCGCGGTAGGGCTCCGCGTTATGACCGATGTACGAGATGTCGCACCGGGCCTTTGGCTGTGGCGAGGTCGGCACCCTGACTGGAACGAGGACGTCGACTGGCAAGCCGAGGTGAGCTCCTTCGCGGTGGAGTCAGGCGGCGTCACTTTCCTGCTCGATCCGCTTGCCCCGCCCATCATGCCCCTCGCGGCGATCTGTCGCCGATCCAGCGCGAGCTGCCTAACGCCACCTGAACTCGATCAATTACTGTCGACCGGCTCGATCGCGACCCCGCGATGGGCAAGGAACCAGCTCAGCCCGGGCGCGCCGCAGGTGAGATCTGCCGCAGTCATGCGGCGACGCTCGACGGTGACCTCGAAGCGACCGCGCCGGCTGGTGACCCGGACCCCAACCCTGGCGGCGTCGATCGACTGCATCGACAGCGGCGAGACATCGCTGCACGCCGGAAGGGCGAGTTGCTCGTGAGCGAAGGCGAGGGCGGCCTGGACCGCCGGAGCGAGTCCGATCCGCCCACGCAGGAACGGCCCGACAACAAGACCCCGATCGGTTGCGACGACCAAATCGGAGGCCGCCGACGGTGGCACCCGCCCGTACATCAATCCGAGCGGAAGGGTGAGAACGGTGGGCGCGAAGCGGCAACCGCCGAGATGGCTGGCTTGCCAGACCCGATCGGGTCTGGCGGCGGACAGCGCGATCACGAGAGGGCGGCCACGCTGCCCGCAGCACGGATCGTGCTTGCCGTGGGTGCAGACGAGGTAGAGCGGCTCCTCGTCGGCTTCGCCGAGCGAGCCGTCGAGCGGCAACTCGAGCAGCTCGGCATCGTCCGTGTATTCGCCCCATCGCAGGCTTCGCGCGTCGTCGCGGGTGTCTGCTATCGCCCAACGCCGCCGCGACTCCTCTGGGCTGACCCCCGGTCGTCGGATCGCCTGAACGCGGATCCCCTCTTTGCCGGCCCGCTTCTCCAGCGCCTGGGCGACTTTCCGATCGAACCGCGAGGTGCGGAGCCCCTCCGGCCCCCAGGGAAAGGGTTGCTCGACGAGGAGAAGGCGGGCGGCCGGAAAGCCGGTGCCGAGCATCGGATCTTGGCGCGCTCCCGCCTGTGCCGAGCAGCGCTCGCGGGGCCACCTCGGCGACGCCGCAGGATTCACTCCGGAACCACAACGCCCTCGAGCAGGAGGCGACGACTGAGCGTCAGCCGATCATCGGGATCGAGACCGGGCAGGCTCGCGGGGGTGAAGGTCTGCCCGGCGAGCGCGACCTCGAGGGCGTCGAGCGTGTCGGCCGGCAGCTCGAGCGTCCGGTCGAGGAAGGTGATCTTCACGCCGTCCTCGCTTTCCTTGCCGCCTCCGGACCCAAGTTGGAATCTGAGTGCACGCCGTCGCCGCAGCGGGGTGTCGTCGGCGAGCACCTCGGCCGTGGCGATTTGCGACAGCGGACCGATCGCTTCGGGGCGGGTGCGACGCATCAGACTCGTCCCGACCTTCTCTGCGATCCGCTCTCCCGAGACGCCCCCGAGCGCTGCGTGCACCGCGGCGACGGTTTCAGCGAGGAGTGGCCCAAGGACCTCGGAGTCCGAGAGGTCGGCCAGCATCGGGAGCGAGGCGCGTAGCTCGGCGTCGTCCTGAACGGCCTCGAGCAGGAACTGAGCGAGCTGGTAGCGGGTCAGCTGCTGCACCCCGATCGTCAGGTGGATCGAAGTCTCTCCCAGCGCCTTGGCCGAATGGATCGCGCCGCGTGGGAGGTAGAGGGAGTCCCCCGGTTCGAGATTGGTCTCGAGCAACGGTGGTTCCGCCACTCGTTCGGCGATCTCCGGCTTGAACTTGTCAAACGGCTGGTTGTCCAAGGGATTCTCGACCACGGGTGAGTGGACGGTCCACCGCTTGCGCCCGGCAATCTGCAGTACGAACACGTCATGGACATCGTGATGCGGAGCGAAGCCCTGGCTCTGCGGCGGGGTGACGTAGGCGTTTATCTGAACCGGATGCCCGAGTTCGTCCGCCAGCCGGGATCCGAACTCGACCACGGGCGGCCAGGTGCGGTGAAGGCCCTGCAGGATCAGCGTCGAGCCGTCGGCAATCGCCGCAAGCACCTTGTCGTCGGCGGCCTGATCGGCGATCGCGGCGCCGGCCCCGCCGCCGCGGGTGAACGAAGTCGCGGGCCGCACGGCGCCTTCCTTCGCCATCCGCAGGAACGGCGTGCGTAGACCGCGTTCGGAGACGAGCTGGTCTACCGCCGCCGAATCCAACAAGTCACTGAAATCCGACTCGAACTCACTAGCGCGGGACAACAACGGCGTCCGGCCCCAGTTCTCGGTGGCGAAAATACGCGCCGGACAGGCGACACAGCGCGCAAGCGCCGAGTCGCCTGTCTGGACGTCAGCAGGAGCGGCCGCTGGGAGTGGCTTCACGCGCCGCTGTCGGCCGGACCCTCGGGGCCGGGCTCGGCCGGACCGTCGGCCCCGCCGTCGCCGCCACCATCGGCGCCGCCGTCACCGCCGTTTGCACCACCATCGGCGGGACCCTCGGGGCCGGGCTCAGCCGGACCGTCGGCTCCGCCGTCGCCGGTACCCGCGCCCCCGTCGGTGGTCGAGATGTCGTCGTCTTCGAACATGTCCTCACCTCCCGAATCGCCTACTTGCACACGGTGGCGCTCGCAGACGACCCTGTGTCGTTTTGGCTGGCTTACCCGTCTCCGCGGGTCACGAACCGGTCAGTCGAGCGCCGCCTCGGCCGGGCAGATATCCGCACCGAGGTTCCGCTCGATCATCTTCAGGGCCGTAGCCGCCGCTCGTGGTCGATCACGGCAACCGCGTCGGAAGGCCGCACCTCCAGAGGCCGCTCTGGCCTGAGTGCGTGGCCTACACCTCAGCCGGCGAGCAGGCAGATCGCGGTCGCGTCGTCCCCGAGCTCGCCGCCGCTCGCGGCGAGGACTGCGGCGTGGATCGAGCGCACGGTGTCGGCGGCCGAGCCGGCCTGCGCTTCGCGGATCGCAGCGCGGAGATCCTCCTCACCGAGACCAGCCTGGCCGTGGTCTGTTCCGACCACGCCATCGGAGACGAGCACCAGGCGCTCGCCTGGATCGAGCCGCGAGGATCGCTCGCTCGGATTCGGAGTCGAACGGCCGCCAAGGCCGTGAGAGCGGCCTCCGTCGAGCAGCTCTTCGTCGCCGTGGCCATGGATGAGAAGTGCGGGAACATGGCCGCACGTGTAGGTAGAGAGCCGGCGGCTGAGCGGGTCCCACCTCGCGATCAGGGCCGTCATCTCGGCCAGGGGGCCCGGCATTTCGCGAAGGGTCTGGTGCATGACCATCAGCGCCTCCGGCGGCGTCCCGCCTGAGCGTCGGCTGGCGCGGAGGGCGCCGAGCGCCACAGCGCTCGAGGCGGCGGCGCGGGTCGAGCCGCCCAGCCCGTCGGCGAGGCTGATCCAGATCCCGTCCTCATTTTCGGCGACATCGAACCAGTCGCCCGCCACCTCGTAGCTCGGCAGGACGTTGCCGGCCACCTCGCCGCCGCCGACCCGCGCGATCCGCGGCGGCAAGAGGCTCTGCTGGATCTCCGCCGCAGCTCGCGGTTGCTTGCGGCGTTGGCGCCGGGCGAAGACGTCGGTGTAGCGATCGGAGAGGGTGATCGCCGCAGCGGCCTGACGAGCGATCTCGGTCAACGGCTCGCGCGGGCGGCCGAGCGCAAAGAGGGCGCCGATCGCCCGTCCCCGCAGCCAGAGCGCGTAGGTCTCGACGCCGGGATGTTCGGTTGCAACCGTGGTGCGGAGGCGGCCGATTCCCTCGGGGTCGAGCTCGGGTCCGATCGCCAGCGGCGCCCGCAGCTCCTCCCCGAGGCGCTCCGAGCCAGCCATCCGCAGCAGCCGGCTGCCGTCGATGTCGAGAACGTAGAGGGCGACCGGCACGGCGGCGATTCGCTCCGCCTCGGCGACCAGTTGCTGCGGGAGCACCGCGGGAGGCACCGCGTCGAAGACGTGGATCGCGTCGAGGGCGACCGGGCGTTGGCGACCAAGGCGGCCCGGCGGCAGCGGCTCCTCGGGCGGTAGTACGGCGCCATCCTCGGGACGGGCATCGAGCCGCCCAAGCAGCGCCTCGCGGTCGCGGAAGTGCCGGTAGAGCGTCGATCGCGAGACCCCAGCGGCTGCCGCAATCTCGGAGACCGCCGTCGTCGGCGACTGCGCGAGAAGGCGTCTGGCGGCCGCCAGGATCCGCTCCTCGCTGCGCATCGCATCGGCCCGGCGTTCCGCGTCTGCGCCGATCGCCGACGAGTCGGCGCCACCGGGACGGGATGTCCCATGAACCTGTCTCATTTAGCTCGCGATTTGCCTCATCGCAGGATTGAGTGCCCCATATCGCGGGCACCAAAACGAGAGGAGCAAGCGAGAGACGAGAGGGCGGCATGAGATCACCAGAGGACACCCGAACCCGCAGCGGAACCGAGCTCGAGGACGCCTCCTTGGCCGAGCTCGCAAAGCGCCTGAGTGAGCAGACCACCCGGCTCGCGCGCCAAGAGGTCGAGCTGGCGAAGGCCGAGCTATCGCAGAAGGGCCGGCGGATAGGGGTCGGCGCCGGCGCCTTCAGTGCCGCCGGACTCCTCGCAGTCTTTGGCCTCGCGGTCCTTACGGCGGCAGTGATCCTAGTGCTGGCGACGGCGATGAAGGCCTGGATCGCGGCAGCGATCGTGGCCGTCGTCTACCTGATCGCCGCTGGCGTCCTGGCACTGATCGGGAAGCAAAAGGTCGAAGCCGGCACGCCGCCGGTCCCCGAGCAGGCAATCGAGAGCTCCAAGCAGGATGTCGAAGAAATCAAGCATCGCGCCAAGGAGGCACGAGGATGAGCGAGACCCGCAGCAAAGCCGAAGCGAGCAAACGGACGCCGGAAGAGATCCGCGAGGAAATCGAGCTGACTCGCGAGGAGCTCGGTGAGACCGTCGCGGCGGCCGCCGAGAAGGCCGACGTCAAAAAGCAGGCCCAGGCGAAGGTCGACGACGCCAAGGGCCAGGCGAAAGCCAAGGTTGAGGACGCCAAAGACCAGGCGAAAGCAAAAATCGACGGGCTGAAGGCCGCCGCGCCCGAAACGCCTCGGGAAGGACTCCAGCAGGCGCAGAGCTTCGCCAAGAAGAACCCGAAGCCGCTGGGGATCGCCGCAGCGCTCGTCGCCCTGTTCCTGCTCTGGAGGCTCGTGAAGTCGTGAGCGAGGAAGCCACCAAAAGCCCTCAGCGCGAGAGCGATGCAGAGTTCCGCGGCCGCGCCGAGGGCCCGCGGCGCGACCACGCGCCCGACGGCCATCCGGCCGAGAGCGGTTGGTGGGCGACGATCAAGCGCACCGTCAGCGAGTTCCAGGAGGACGGGATGACCGACTGGGCGGCGTCGCTCACCTACTACGCGCTGCTCTCGCTGTTTCCGGCCTTGATCGCAATGGTCTCGCTGATCGGGATCTTCGGCGACCCCAAATCGACGACCGAAAGCCTGACCGAAATCATCACCGGGATCGGCCCCGAATCGGCGGCGGAAACCTTCGAAGGACCGATCAAGTCAATCACCGAATCGAGCGGGACGGCCGGCCTTGCGTTCGTTCTCGGAATCGCCGCCGCGCTCTGGTCCGCCTCCGGCTACACCGGCGCCTTCATGCGCGCCTCAAACGTGATCTATGAGACGCCGGAGGGCCGTCCGTTCTGGAAGTTGCGGCCGCTGCAGGTAGCGGTGACCTTCGTGATCATCGTCTTGGTCGCGCTGCTGGCGGTATCGCTGGTGCTGACCGGCCCCGTAGTGACGGCAGTGGCCGAACCGCTTGGCATCGGCTCGACCGCGGTCGACATTTGGAACATCGCCAAGTGGCCCGCGATGGCGGCGGTGTTCCTGCTGATCCTGGCGATCCTCTACTACGCGTCGCCGAACGTGAAGCTGCGCGGCTTCAAATGGGTGACCCCAGGAAGCCTTGCGGCGATCTTCATTTGGATCGTCGCCTCAGCGCTATTCGCCCTCTACGTCGCCAACTTCGGCTCCTACGACAAGACCTACGGCACCCTCGGCGGAATGATCGCGCTGCTCGTCTGGTTTTGGATCTCGAACCTGGCGATCCTCTTCGGCCACGAGCTGAATGCCGAGCGCGAGCGCAGCCTCGAGATCGAAGAAGGGCGGCCGCGGGCCACGCACGAGATCCAGCTCGAGCCCCGCGACCAGCCGAAGGAAGAAAAGACCACCTGACCCGGGGAGGAACAACGATGCCCTCGATAGAAGCGCCGACACGACTGCTGCCGCTGGCAGAAGAGCTGCTCGAAAATGGATACGCCCGTGACAACCTGCGCGAAGGGGCGACCAAGCTGCGCGAGGCCTACGAGCGCGGCCGCAAGCGGCGGGTGAAGCCCTCGCGCGACCGCAAGCTGCGCGCGCAGCTGGAGGCGGCGCTGGCGGCACTCGACGAGGGCTCGGCGGCGCTGGCCAGTGGTCGCCGCAAGCCGAAGCGGACGGGCCGCAAGGCCGGGTTGGCCGTGCTGGCGCTGGTCGGTGCGGGCGCCGCCACAGCGCTGGCGCTCAACGAGGACCTCCGCAACTCGGTCGTCGGGTCGGCGAAGGCACTCGCCGACGAGATCGTCTCCGGACCAGAAGACCAAGGTGGCCAAGCATGAAGCTGATCTTCACCCCCTTCAGCATCGCCCTCGGGCTCCTCGCCGGCATCGTCGGGCAAAAGATCTTCGAGAAGATCTGGGGTGTGGTCGACGACGAAGAGGCGCCGAGCCCTCAGCACCGCGAGTTCTCGTGGCCGAAGCTAATCGCCGCGCTGCTGGTCGAGGGCGCGATCTTCCGCCTCGTCAAAGGCCTCACCGACCACGGCGCCCGTCGCGCATTCGCCGCCACCACCGGCAGCTGGCCGGGAGAGGAAGCCCCCGAGCGCGAGTAGATAAGTAGTCGAGGGACCCTGGGGCGGAGCACGGATCAGTGCTTTGGGGCGACGACTCGCAACGTCGCTTCTTCGGGCGCAGACTCATGGCCTTCGCCGTCGGTCTCGACCAGGATCAGGAGATACTTGCCCGGCTTCAGCACCCGCGGGTTGCCCCGCAGCCAGCGAGCAATCAGCACCTTCTGCTGGTTCCCGCCCGAAAGCGTGTCGAGCGGCACCGTCGTCCCGGCACACTCGATTTGGTATTCCCGCACCAGCCGGTCGCCGTCTTTGCGCTCGCTCGAGCGACGCAGGACGCCACTCCGCCAGTACTCGCCGACGGCGGCGATCGAGAGGTTTTCCCCGACCGACAGCGCGCTGAAGGCGGCGTCTTCGAGTCGGTCCTCGGGCACGTAGGCGAACCCGAACCGTTTCGCGTCGCGGGGGCTGCGCAGGACGATCGGCTTACCGCCCGGTCCTTTGATCTCGCCGGACTCGATCTGATCGACCCCGAAGAGCAGACGCAGGAGCGTCGATTTGCCGGAGCCGAGCAGCCCCGTGATGCCGAGCACCTCACCCGATCGGAGCTCGAAGCTCGCTCCCCGAACGGCACCGCCCTTGAGGTTGGAGACGGCGAGCACGGTGTCCGCTGCCTCCGTGCTCCTGGACTTGAGCCCGGCAACCGAGACCGCCCGCCCGGCGATCGCCTCGGTCAGCGAGTCGTAAGTGTAGTCGCTGGCAGCTCGCGACTCGTGCAGGACGCCGTCCCGCAGCACGGTGATCGTGTCGGCGGTGGATAGCAGCTCGTCAAGCCTGTGGCTGACGAGCAGGATCGTCTGGCCCGTCCGCGCGTAGCGCTTGAGAGCGTCGACGAGCAGGTCGACCTCGGCGGTTGGGAGCGCCGCGGTCGGCTCGTCCAGCAGCAGCACTCCGGAGCCCTGGCCCTCCTGATCTTGCAGCGCTCGCGCGATCGCGATCATCGTCCTGATCGCCGGCCGGGCCGAGCCCAGTTCCTGCCCCGGAACCGCGTCGATCTGAAATCGATCGAGCACGGACTGAGCGTGCCGCCGCTGCGCCCGCCACTGGATCCGCCCGAACCGCCCCTTTCGGAACGAAATCCCAAGCGCCAGGTTCTCCGCGACCGTCATCGCCGGGAACACCGAGGCACGCTGATGGACGAACCGCATCCCGCTCTGGCGCGCCAGCGAAGGCGTGAACGACCTAGCCGAAAACCGCTTGCCGCCAATTTCGAACTCGCCCGAGTCGGCGCCGGTGACCCCGGCGAGGATCTTGATCAGCGTCGACTTGCCCGAGCCGTTGCCACCGATCAACCCATGAATCTCCCCGGCCGTAACGGAGAAGGAAAGATCTCGAAGAGCTTGAGTCGAGCCAAAGCTCTTCGAGATCCGCTCCGTGCGCATCGATATGACCGCGCCACGCACTTCGACGGCGACCTAGCCGGCCTTCCACGCCGCTTCGTACGCGGCTTCGAAGTTGATCTTCGGCACCCATGCCTGACCCGCGGCTGGGAGGTTGTTTTCGGCATCGATCACTTCCATTCCGATGCCGGTCTCCGGTTCGGTCGTTTCGCCGGCGAACAGACGGTTCAGGCGATCCATCGACGCCCACCCCTCCCAGAGCAGGGACAGCCCGATCGTCATGTTCGCGCCGGCGTCTTCGCGAATCAATTCGGTCATCGGCTTATAACCCGCTGCGCCGGTCACGTAGACGGATTCCTGCTTGCCGGCGTTGCGCACCGCCGGCGCCGCCCCCTCGATCACCGGATCGTCGTAGTTGCCGAAGACCGTATTCGTTTCGGGACTCTGCAGCAGCGCCTGCGCGACCATTTCTTCGAGCGGCGCGCCGAACTGCGTACCGCCGAACTTGAGTTCCTTCTCGATCTGGCATTCGCTGCACCTTTCGGTGGCGTCGACGAAGCCCTTGGTGATGTTGATCGCCGAGTTGATGTCAGTCTCGTTCAAGACGATCGCGTTCATCTTGCCTTCGTTGTGAACGATCCCGGCGGCGGCCTGAAGCGCGCCGAAGGCCTGCATGTATTCGGGGAACTCTCCTTGTTCGCTGCTGGACAGAAGATTGTATTTGCCGATTCCGTAACCAGTGCTGGGGCCGGAACCTTCTTCGACTTCATTACAGTCGAACGCTTCGGTGTAGATGATCGGGATCTTCGCCGCCTTCGCTTCTTCCACGCCAGCCTTCACGCTGGGGCAGTCCACCGCCCAGAGAATAATCCCATCCGAGTGATTCGCGATGCCTTCCCGCAGCCCGGTCAACTGTACGTTCGTGTTGAATTTTCCGTCGACCACGTTCAGTTTCCAGCCGATCGCCGCCGCGGCAGCTACCAATCCCTTTTTTACTTCCACGCCGGTTGGCGATCCCAAACCGTAAACCACTGCCGTGATCGTCTTGCCGCTTTGCACCGGCGGCGACGTTTTCGGCGGATCGGTGTTGGTCGATTTAAGGCCTTGGTCGAGCTGTTCTTCGAATTCCGCGACGTCACCGCCGCCGCCGCTACTCGTTTCCCCTTCAGCGCTGGCCGCGTTGCTTTCAGTACTGCTTACGCCGCCTGACTCCGCACTGTTGGTCGAACTGCTGCTGGAACCACATGCCGCGAAGAGGACCGCGGCCAGAAAGGTGAGAAGTACTACAAGCGTCGTGTTACGAAGGGGAGGTCTCAAGGGGTCTCCTGTATCATCTCGCCAGGGCGAGAGTGGTCTCTCCCATCACCGTAGAAGCACTATCCCGGTGACGTGTCAGTACCGTACGGGAGGCGTGATCCGTGGTCAACCCCGATATCGCCAGCTCCGATGGGCTCAAGAGCGGCATCGCGGCTACTGATAAATGGCCTCCTAGAGCCACTGACGCCCCCTCGACGAGTTCGGGTTGCTCACTGCCACCGCCTCAGGCCCGTTGTGCCACGGTCGCTCATTCAAAGTCTGCTTCGCGCTTTTCGAGGAAGGCGGAGAGCCCCTCGGTCGAGTTCGGGGACCTGCGCACCCGCAACCACTCGCTCCACTCCTGATCGAGGCCCGAGGCGATCGAGTTGTCAGGAGCGGCAAGGGCCAGGCGCTTGCTCGCCTGGATCGCCTCGGGAGCGGCCTTGATCAGACCCGCGGCCGTCTCCCGGGCCGCGGCGGCGGCGCTCCGGTCCGCCACGAGGCGAGTGACGAGACCCATCTCCTTCGCCTCCGCCGCCTCGACGCTACGGCCCGTGAGCAGGAGGTCGCGGGCGGGCCCTTGACCGATGGAGCGGACGAGCCGTTGGGTCCCACCCGCTCCGGCGATCAACCCGAGTGTCACCTCCGGCAGTCCGAGGCGCACCGTGGGCGAGGCGATTTTGACGTCGCAGGCGAGGGCCAGCTCGAGTCCGCCGCCGAGACAGGCACCGTCGATGCCGACGACCACCGGCAGCGGCAGACGTTCGAGTCGGGTGAAGGTCCCCTGGAGGCGGCGGACATATGCGGCAAGCCGGTCGTACGGCGCGCTCTGCATCAGCCGCAGGTCCCCTCCGGCCATGAAGACCCGCTCGACCTCGCTGGTGATCACCAGCGCCCGGGTACGCTCCGGGACAGAGTCGAGGGCGTCGTCCAGGTCGTCGAGAAGCTCTTCGGAGAGCTCATTGACCGGCGGCCGGGAAAGGACTATCTCCACCCAGCTGCGGCGCCGTTCGAGCCGAGCGGCCGCTCGACGGGCGCTCACGCGAGCAGTCCCCCGTCGACGACCAGGGTCGCGCCGGTGACGTAGGAGCCGCGGGGCGAGACGAGA
>DASXFL010000159.1:0-33620 GCA_036489595.1 Solirubrobacterales bacterium | reverse complement strand
GAGCCGCCCGGCTCCTGGGTGATTTCGACGACGATCCGGTCGGAGAGGACCTTGGTGCCGCCGGTGACCGCCGAGCGGTCGCCGCCCGCCGCACGGATCACGGGCGCCGACTCGCCGGTGATCGCCGACTCGTCGACCGAGGCGATGCCCTCGATCACTGTGCCGTCGCCGGGGATCGTCTCCCCCGCCTCGACCACGACGACGTCGCCGCGGACCAGCTCCGCGGCCGGCTTCTCGCCGCCGTCGCGCAGCTTCGCCGTCGTCTCCGAGAGTTCGGTGTGGGCGAAGAGCGCGAACGGCCGCAACGAGACGATCACGACGATGAAGATCAGGGTCAGCGCCGCCAGCAGGATGCCGAGCGCGATCTCGTTCGGCGTCTTGCGCCGCGAGGCGCCCTCGACCAGGGCGATCATCCGGTCCAGGAACGAGTGCCCGGGCTCCTGGGTGATCTCGACGACGATCTGGTCGGAGAGGACCCGGGTCCCGCCGGTCACCGCGCTGCGGTCCCCGCCGGACTCGCGGATCACCGGTGCCGACTCGCCGGTGATCGCCGACTCGTCGACCGAGGCGATCCCCTCGATCACGGTGCCGTCGCCGGGGATCCCCTCGCCTGCCTCGACCACGACGATGTCGCCGCGGACCAGCTCGGCGGCCGACTTCTCGGTCCCGTCGCGCATCTTCGCGCTGGCCTCGGTGCGCATCGCGCGCAGGCTCGCCGCCTGGGCGCGGCCGCGTCCCTCGGCGAGCGCCTCGGCGAGGTTCGCGAAGACGACGGTCAGCCACAGCCAGATCGTGATCGAGAAGGTGAACCAGGCGGGCTGGTGGCCGCCGCCGAGGCTTTCGCCGCCGAAGACCTGGATCAGCCAGGCGACGGTGGTGATGACGGCGCCGATCTCGACCACGAACATGACCGGGTTGCGGACCTGGACCCGCGGGTCGAGCTTGGTCACCGACTCCCAGAGGGCGGGCCGCAGGATCTCGCGGTCGAAGAGCGAGCGCGACTGGTGACGCTCCGACGAGGTCGTGGTCTGAACCTGCGGCTCGCCGTCGGGTGTGGTCCTCGTCTGTGGTTGATTGTCCGGGGTCATTTCAGCGGTGCTTCCTTGTCGATGGCGACGTTGAGTTCGAGCACGTTCACGCCGGGCTCGCCGAGGACGCCGAGCGAGCGGTTGTCGGTGTTCTGGGAGATCAGTTCTTCGACCTTCGCGAGCGGCAGGTGGCGGACGGCGGCGATCCGGTGAGCCTGGATCGCGGCGTTGGCTTCGGAGATGTCCGGGTCGACGCCGGAGGCCGACTGGGTGACCGCGTCGACGGGGACGTCCGCGCGGGTCAGGGAGTGGTCGTAGGGCTTGTTGAGTCGGACGTAGGCGGCGAGTTCTTCGCGGTATTCGTCCCGTGCTTCCTTGCTGTTCGGACTGGCGTTGCCGAAGAAGGTGACGTTGCCGGAGTATCCGGTCGCCGAGGGCCGCGAGTGGAACCAGGCCTTGCCCTTGAATTCCTGGCCGATCAGGTGCGAGCCGACGACCTTGCCGTCGACCGAGACCTTCGAGCCGTTCGCCGCCCCGGGGAACACCACCTGAGAGATCCCGGTGATCGCCAGCGGGTAGAGAAGGCCGAGGACGACGGTCATCCCGACGATCGCGATCACCGCGGTGCCGAGGTCCCGCCGCAGCCCGGTGATCATTCGAACAATCTCCCGCTGAGCCCGTTGGAGACGGGGCCGAGCAGAATCGCCGGGAAGAAGGTGAGAGCGCCGACCAGGATCACGATCCCGATCAGGAGGAAGACGAAGGTCGGGTTGTCGGTCCGCATCGTCCCCAGCCCGGCCGGCGCGACTTTCTTGCCGGCCAGAGCGCCGGCAACCGCGAGCACGAAGATGATCGGCGCGAAGCGGGCCAGGACCATCACCGCGCCGCCGAGCAGGTTGGCGAAGGTGATCCCGTAGGCGCCGACGTTGCCGGGGGCGTGGGGCTGGATGAAGCCGGTGTAGCCGGCGAAGGCGGAGCCGTTGTTGTTGGCCTGCGAGAGGTAGGCGTAGAGCGTCTCCGAGAGGCCGCTCGGGTTGAAGCCGGCGTAGAGGGAGCGGTTGCCGAGCGTGGTCGCCGAGGCGGTGCCGGCCGAGAGCAGCACCGCCAGTGGCGTGAACAGAACCCCGAGCGAGACCAGCTTGATCTCCCGCGCCCCGATCTTCTTGCCGAGGTACTCGGGGGTGCGGCCGACCATCAGGCCGCCGATGAAAACGGCGAGCAGGACGTAGAGGAGCATCGAGTAGAGGCCGGTGCCGACGCCGCCGAAGACGACCTCGCTGAAGCCGAGGTTCGCGAACGGCACCGCGCCGCCGATGCCACTGAGGCTCTCAAACGCGGCGTTCACGGCGCCGCAGGAGGTGACCGTGGTGATCGCCGTCCACAGCGAGGAGTCGGCGATGCCGAAGCGCTGCTCCTTGCCCTCGAGGTTGCCGCCGGTTGAGCCGGCGACGGCATGCGTGTGAACGCCGGCAGCGTGCAGCACCGGGGTGCCGTGCTGCTCGGCCATGTAGACGACAACCACGCCGGCGATGAAGAGGACAAACATCGCGCTGAAGATCGCCCAGCCCTGGCGCTGACTGCCGACCATGCGCCCGTAGGTGTAGGTGAGGCTGGCCGGGATGACGAGGATCAGCAGCATCTCGACGAAGTTGGTGAGGCCGCTCGAGTTCTCGAACGGGTAGGCGGAGTTGACGTTGAAGAAGCCGCCGCCGTTGGTGCCGAGCTCCTTGATCACCTCCTGCGAGGCGACCGGGCCCTGGCCGAGGATCTGGGTGCCGCCGGTGAGGGTGTGGATGACGGAGTAGTTGCTGAGGTTCTGGATCACGCCCTGGGAGACGAGGAAGAGGGCACCGACGATCGAGATCGGCAGCAGCACGTAGAGGAGGATCCGGGTGACGTCCTGCCAGAAGTTCCCGATCGAGCGGCCCGACCGAGCGACGATGCCGCGGATCAGCGCCGCGACGACGGCAATCCCGACCGCGGCGGAGACGAAGTTCTGCACCGCCAGACCGGCCATCTGGGCGAAGTAGGTGAGGGTGGTTTCACCGCCGTAGAACTGCCAGTTGGTGTTGGTGATGAACGACGAGGCGGTGTTGAAGCTGAGGTCCCACGGGCCGGAGTGGAAGCCCTGCGGGTTGAACGGCTGCAGACCCTGCGTGCGCAGGATCAGGTAGAGGACGATCCAGAACAGCAGCGAGAAGACGATCAGGCTGCGGGCGTATTGCTTCCAGTCCTGGCCTTCGGCCTCGGGCCGGACTCGAAAGGCCCGGTAGGCGAGCCGCTCGACCGGCCCGACGACTGGGGTGAGGACGACCCGTTCGTTGCCGAACACGCGGGCCAGGTAGATCCCGACCGGTTTGACCAGAGCGACGAGGACGGCAACGAAGATCGCGATCTGCAGGTATCCCTCGAGCATCTAGAGCTTCTCCCCCCGGAGCAGGGCGTAGACGAGGTAGACGCAGACGAGGAACGAGATCGCGAGCCCGAAGACGTCGGCCGCGGTCAGCGCCGCGAGCGGCAGGGCGACGCTCATATGCGGTCGATCAGGTCGATCGCCCAGTAGAGGAGGGCGAAGAGGACGACGGCGCAGAGGATCGCGAAGGCGTCGGCGAAGGGGCTGCCGCCGCCAGGAAATATGTCAGCGCCGATGAGCACGCATCCATCCTGCGCCCCCTCCCGTCAAGCCCGCATGAAGTTCAGGCGCCTCCGCATACAGATTTCGTGAAGGTGCGCCCCTTCCGGCGTGTGGTTGTCCTTTGTCCGGCTATCCCGGAGAAAGGACAACCACGCCGGGCGGTTCCGGGCAAAGGACAACCACGGTGGCAGGATCAAGCCGTGAAGCGGTAGCCGACGCCGGGGTCGGTTGTGACGTACTTTGGGCCGTCGGCGGGCTCGATCTTGCGGCGCAGGTTGGCGACGTGCGCTCGCAGGACCTGGAGGTCGTCTTCGTACTCGACCCCCCAGACCTCGACCAGCAGCGCCCGGTGGGTCATCAGCCGGCCGCGGTTCTGGGCGAGGGTGCGAAGCAGCTTGAACTCGGTCGGGGTGAGGTGGACCGGCTCGCCGTCACGCCGCACGGTGCGGGCGGCGAGGTCGATCTCGAGGCCCTCGGCGGCGATCGTCGGCTCGTCGCCGTCGGGGCGGGCTCGTCGCATCACCGCTTCCAGGCGGGCGACCAGCTCGCGGGGGCCGAACGGCTTGGTCACGTAGTCGTCGGCGCCGGCGGCGAGCGCCTCGACCTTGCGGTCCTCCTCGCCGACCGCGGAGAGGACGAGGATCGGCATCTGGCTCCACTCGCGCAGCCGCCGGGTCACCTCGACCCCGTCGACGTCGGGCAGCATCAGGTCGAGGATCGCCGCCTCGGGCGGCTTGACCGAGACGAGGTCGAGCGCCTCGCTCCCGCTCGCCGCCGACACCGCCTCGAAGCCGGCGTCGCGGAGGATCACCCGCAGCGCCCGCAGGATCTGCGGCTCGTCGTCGCAGACCAGGACCTGCGGCAGCGCGCTCACGCCGGCGCCCCGAAGCTAACCACGAAGCTGGTCCCCTGGCCGGGCAGCGACTCGACCTCGATCTCGCCGCCGTTGGCCTCGACGAAGCCCTTCGCGATCGCCAGCCCGAGCCCGGAGCCGGCGCTGTGGCCGTTGGCATGCGACGAGCGGTAGAACGGCTCGAAGATCCGCTGTCGCTCGCCGATCGGGATCCCTGCGCCGCGGTCGACCACCCGCACCACCAGGCGCGGCCCGACCAGCCGCGAGCGGACCAGCACCGGCTCGCCGCCGCCGTGGACGACACCGTTCTCGAGCAGATTGGCGAAGGCGCGCTCAAGCTGGGCCGGGTCGGCGCTGAGCGGCGGCAGGTCCTCGTCGAGGGCGAGCCGGACCCGGTCGCCGTTGGCGCCGATCGAGCGCCGCGCCGCCTCCAGCACCTCGGCCACTGAGACCGGCTCGCGGTGCGGCTCGGCCGCGCCCGACTGGAGCCGCGAGACGTCGAGCAGGTTCTCGACCAGGCGCGAGAGCCGGTGCCCTTCCTCGACCACCGCCTCGCTCAGCTCGTGGCGCTCCTCGGGGGTGGCGCTGGGCGAGTCGAGGGCGGTGCCGGCGGCGATGATCGAGGTCAGCGGCGTCCGCAGGTCGTGCGAGACGGCGCGCAGGAGCGCCGTCTTCAGCTCGTCGGAGCGGCGGACCGCTTCGGCCTCGATCGCCTCCGCCCGCATCCGCTCGCGCTCCTGCTCGAGCGCCGCCAGCTCGGCCAGTGCCCGGTCGGCCTCCTGCCGCCGCCGCTCGGCCTCGGCGGCGCGGGCACGGGCCAGGTTCGCGAGGGTGCCGCTGGCGATCGCGACGAGGACGAAGATGAAGAGGCCGACCAGGTCGTGGTCGGCGCGGACGTCGAGCCGGCCGAGCGGCGGCAGATGGAAGAAGTTGTAGGCAAGGCCGCTGGCGACAGCGGTCGCCAGGCCCAGCCGCAGCCCCCAGACGACCGAGATCAGCAGCACGCCAGGGATGTAGACGATGCCGAGCGAGTCGGGGGCGGCGATCTGCTTCAGCGGGTAGACGATCCCGGTCGCGGCGGCGACCGCGAGGACCGCGACGAGCGCGCCGAGCGCCTGCGACGGCGGCTTCTCGCTCAGCTTGAGGGTGGGCATCGCTGCCCAGCGTACGCCCCGCCTCAGGGGCTGGGCGCCGCTTAGGAGTAGTCGTTCCAGCCGGGAAACCGGCGCCCGGCGAGCTTCTGGACCGCCGGCGCGTCCTCGCTGAAGCGGCCGCGCAGAGTCTCGATCAGGTCGTCCGGGAGGACCGGCTTCGGCGCCGGCGGCTTCTCCGGGTCGTGGACGACCTTCTCGACCACCCAGCGCATCGACTCCGGCAGGCGGTCGAAGTTGCGGTCGAAGGAGCGGAAGCCCGGCAGTTTGATCAGCTTCTCCATGAACTGGTATTTGTCGCCCTGCTTGGCGCTCGACTTCTCCCACTCGCGGTCGAACTGCTCGGATTTGAACTCGGGGTCGACACCGGCGAACGCGAAGGCGCGGCGCATCGTCGCCTCGCGGTCGGCCTGGAGCTCCTCCTGCGATATCACCTCGATCTGGGCGCGGTCGAAGCGCTCGAGGTAGGGCTGCAGCTGCATCCAGTACTTGGAGCGGTTGACGTACTGGGTGTCGGGGCGCGAGAGCACCTCGACCAGGTCGCCGGTCTCGTACCCGGCGCCGGTGGCGTGGACCCAGTGCGAGAGGATCCGCTTGATCGGGTCCCGCACCATGTACAGCAGCTTGGCGTCCGGGCAGTGCTGCTTGATCCGCTCGGCGACCCCGTCGTAGCGGGGCAGGTTGGTGTAGTGGGGCGAGGACTCGCCGCGCACCTCGAAGCGGCTGTCGAAGCGGCTCGCATACCAGTCGAGGCCCAGGTCCCAGTTCAGCTCCTCGACGAAGAAGTTGAGCTCCTTCGGCTTCGACATCTGGATCTCCGGATGGAGGCCGAGGTAGTGGTGGATGCTCGTCGTCCCGCACTTGAGGCCGCCAATGATGACCAAGTTCGGCATCGCCGCATGCGCTTTGCGGCGGCGCCGGCGGCTGCTCTTGCGGTCGGCCGCGTAGCGCTCGCGGGCGCGCGCGCACATCCTCTCGTCGGAGAGGTCGGGGACGGCTGCGGAGGGGACTGTGTGCGTGTCGGTATCCGGCACGAGCGTGGCTAGTCTAGCTCGATGGCCTTCGCTGACCTCGCATCCAGCGTCGAACGGTTCTTCAACGCCGCCGCGGAATTCTTCCGGCACCTCTCGGAAATCCACTGGGGCACGTTCGGGATCGCCCTCCTCTGCCTGCTGGCGATGCAACTCGCGCGCGCCTGGGCCTGGCGCAACGTGCTGCGGGCTGCCTACCCGGACAAGCAGATCGCCTTCCTGCCACTGGCCGCCGCCTACCTGGCCGGGGCTGGGATCAACGCCGTCGTCCCCGCCCACGCCGGCGACGTCACCAAGGTCTTCCTGGCGAAACGGCAGATCCCCGGCTCCTCCTATCCCGCGGTCACCTCCTCCTTCCTCGTCCAGACGGTGTTCGACACCTCGGTCGGAATCCTCGTCCTGCTCTACGCGATCAGCCAAGGGCTGCTGCCGCCGCTGCCCCGGATCCCTCACCTGCCGGCCTTCGAGCTCTCCTTCTGGACCGGCCACCCGAAGACGACGATCTTCATCCTCGCCGGCCTCCTCCTGGCAATCGTCGTCGGCATCTTCTTCCTCGCCCACCGCGTGCGCCGCTTCTGGGCCCGGGTCCGCCAGGGCCTCGTCATCCTCACCCAGCCCAGCCGCTACATGCGCGAGGTCTTCGCCTGGCAGGGGATCGGCTGGCTCTTCCGCTTCGCCGCCTTCTGGTTCTTCCTCGAGGCCTTCGGCATCTCCGGCACGATCGGCAACGTGATGCTGGTGATGAGCTGCCAGGCGATCGCCAACATCATCCCCTTCACCCCCGGCGGTGCCGGGGCCCAGCAGGCGCTCCTCGTCGCCACCCTCGAGGGCCCGACCCGCGCCGCCGTCCTCTCCTTCTCGGTCGGCACCCAGATCGCGATGGCCGCCTGGTCCGTCCTCCTCGGCTTCGGCGCGATCCTGCTCGTCTTCGGCACCAGCGACTGGCGCGGCCTGGTCCGCGAGGCACAGGAAGAAGCCGACCGCGAGGACGACGCCGACGGCGAGGCCAAGCCGGCGCCCGTGGCCTGAGCCGCGGGCGGGTCGCGTTTGCGTCGCTATGCGAGACAAACGCGACCCACTAGCTTGACCACCCCGGGTAGCGCGGGGTGACCTGCCACTGCCAGGGCGGCGCTTCACCGGCGGGGAAGTCGTAGTGGTCGCGGCCCGGGAGGGTCTCGAGCGGGACCAGGGCCGGGTCCTGGGAATCGAGGACTTCGGTGCCGGCGGCGGCCGCGACGTCGGTGGCACCGGCGCGGCGGCGGACCGCTTCCCAGCCGAGGCCGGGTCGGTAGAGCCAGTAGACGATTTCGACCCAGCCGGCCGCGGCCCGGTGATCGAGTAGCTGGGTGAAGGCGGTGGTGCGGCGGTTGGAGGACGTCAGGTGGGGGCCGGCGGCGACGGCGCAGCTTTCGCGGCGGCAGCGGCGGAAGTCGACCGGAACCAGCGGGAGACCGGCGGGACCGCGGACCGCTTCGGGCACCGGCGCGAGGGCGCGGGCGAGCCGGGCCAGCGGCCAACCGTAGGCGGGGACGAGCGGGTGGTGGCGGCATCCGTCGGGCAGGTGAGGCGCGCAGGCGAGGCGGCGGCCAATCACGCCGGCCAGGTCGCGGCCGGCGTCGACTTCTCCCCCGGCCGCGATCGCGGCGATGGCGGTGCAGAGGAGCAGCGCCACCAGCGCCACCAGGCCGGCCTGCTCGACCGTCGCCGAGCCGTGCTCGGCAGCGCATGCCGAGCCACGGCTGCTCTCTGGGCCACGGCGGCTGTCGCCGTGCGTCTGGAAGTCGCGGCGGTTCTCCATGCCCCCGACGCTAGGCGCCGCGGACGCACTTGTGGCGCGCACGGTGTGCCGATTTGCGCGCCGGTTCGTGGCCGCTTGCTCGCGGCCCGGCCGAGTCGCCGGTCTGCTTACATGGGGGCATGGAGGGCAGCCCCTTCAACCTCTTCGGCGACCCCGACGAGTTCCGCGCTCGGATGGAGGAGCTCTCGGAGCAGATGCAGTCCTCCCAGCGCGTCGCCTGGGCCGACAACGCGATCAAGCTGGCGGTGGAGATGACCGTCGCCTCGATTCATCGGCTCGACCTGACCGGCACTGCCGACGAGCAGGCGATGCAGGTTCGCGACGCGATCCGCGTCCTCTTCCCCGAGGCCGTGACGCTGGTCCGCGAGGCCCGCGAAGGCCTCAGCTAGCCGTTCGCTTCTTCCACCTCGAATGGGGGAGAAAGAGCGAGCGGGGGCGGCTGCCGCCTACAGCACCTCGAAGCGCAGCTGGACCACGGCGCCGCGGCGGAGGAGACCGCCGGCCAGCTCGACCGGGATCGCGACGGCCAGCGCCGGGATCGCCAGCACCGCCGTCGCCAGGTAGTCGATCCGCCGCTGCCAGAGCTTCGGCGCCGGTGTCGCGCGGCCGCGGCCGACGGCGGCGATCGCGACATTGTGGCCGAAGGTGACGCTGTTGAGCAGCGTCTGCCAGGTCGCCGCCAGCGAGAGGCCGGGGATCCAGCGCGCCCGCCGCACCACCTGGTCGCGCCGCGCCACCAGCCGCCGCACCGACTCGACCGTGAATAGGTACCGCGCCCCGGGCACCAACCCCGCCCAGCCGGCGCTGCCGAGCGCGCAGGCGTAGCTGTCGCGGTTGGCGATCCGCGGGCCGCTACCGTCGCCGAGGGTGCCGAGCTCCCGCAGCGCCTCCTCGGGCCCGCCGGAGACGCCGACCACTCCGAGGCCGCAGCTCTCGCAGCGGCTGACCGGCCCGGACAGACCCGGCTGGGTCGAGAGCCAGCCGAAGAGCGGCTCGCCGCAGGCCGGGCAGGGAGGATTATCCGGGCCCGCCCCCGCCTCGAGCGGGACGACGGGCGTGTGCAGAGGGTCGGCCATGCGCTGTAGCGTACGGCGCCATGGCCACCGCCCGACGGCAGACAGTCGCCTGGGAGTCGCGCTGGTTCCTGCCGGTCGGGCTGACGGCCTTCGTCGCGGCGATCCTGATCATTGCCTCCAACGTCGTCGTCAGCGGCCTCACCAACAACGGCCACCAGTCCGAATTCCTCGTCTCCGCGCACGAAAACGGCAGCACCGTGGCGCTCTACGCCGCCCTGCAGGCGATCGGCTTCCTCCTCCTGATGCCGCCGCTCTACTTCCTCTTCCGCGCCACCGCGGCCCGCAGCGACCGCTTCCGGCGGCAGCTGGTCGGGGTCGTGATCGCCGCCCCGATCTTCTTCGCGATCGCCGCGATCATCACCGGCGTCGTCACCACCGAGGCCGCCGGCAAGTTCGTCAACGAAGAAGTGCCGGCGAAGATGACGAAGCAGGAAGCGGCGAGCGAATGCAACAAGGAACGGAACGAAAAGGGCACCAAGGCATTCGGCGAAAAGTGGGACGAAGGCTCGAACCCGGCCGCCGACTGCGAAAAGACCGAACTCGAAGACGACCGCGCCGAACAGTCGCTGAGCAAGGCCGGGCTGCAGGGCCTTGGCTTCGGATTCGGCCTCGCCGCCCGGCTCGGCTTCGCGGTGGCGATGCTCTACACCTGCCTCTACGCGATGCGGGTCGGCCTCCTCTCCCGCTTCTGGGGCTCGCTGGGGATGGCGCTCGGCGTCGCCTCGCTGATCCTCGCCCCCGAGTTCGCGCTGATCTTCTTCATCTACTTCGGCCTGCTGGCGATCGGCAGGCTGCCCGGCGGCCGACCCCCGGCCTGGGCCGCCGGCGAAGCGATCCCGTGGCCGACCCCGGGCGAGAAAGCCGCTCGCGAACTGCAGCCCGAGGACCCCTCGGCCGAGGTCGTCGACGCGCCCGAGCTGCCGGAGGGCGGCGACCCGTCCCCGGACGGGGCCTCGGACGGCGGAGCGAACGGCGCGGACGCGGGCGCCGCGGACGGCGGCACCTCCGGCCCCCAGCGCCGCAAGCGCAAGCGCCGCGACTAGACCTATCGCGCTCGCCCGCTAATCGCCGCTCGCCCGTGCCGCGTCGGCGGCAGCGCGCTTGCGGTGGGTGCGGATCTCGCTGAGGATGCGCTCGAGGCGCGGCTCGGCCGAGCCGTCGACGTGGCTCATCGCGGCCGCAACGCCGGGATGGACGGCGGCGATCCGCTCGTGCATCGCCTGGGCGACGGCGCGGTAGGTCGGGTGGCCCTCGCGGCCGGAGCGCAGCTCGACCAGGTGCATCGCCTCGCGGGCGTTGAGATCGAGCACGTAGCGGATCCGATAGGCGAGGCTGAGCGCGTAGGACGCCAGCTCGTGCCGACCCTCCTCGCGCAGCCGCTCGTACTCGTTGCGGGAGATCTCAAGACCGCGTTCGAACTCGCCGCCGACCCCGGCCTCGTGGACCTCCTCGGGGACGCCGGCGCCGAGGTCGGGCCCGAGCCGCTGCCACTGGCAGGTCAGCATCCGGTGCCGCTGCAGGTCGCGGAAAGCGCCGTAGTCGGAGACGATCTCGAAGCGGTAGCGGAGGGCCTCGAAGCCGCGTCCGGGGCGGTGGCGACGGTTGGACCGCTCCCCCACCATCGCCCCCAGCAGCTCGGCCCGCTCGCTGCGGTCGAGGACGTCGATCCGGGCGAGGATCTCGGTCTCGGGCGCGCTCGCCGACTCGAACAGACAGGCCGCCAACAGGTCCTCTTCGCTGCCGTCGACGTGCAGCAGCTCGACCGAAGGGGCGCCGTCGCCGTCGCCGCGGCGGTCGAGGCCGAGCCGCGAGACCCACTGCTCGGTGCGCTCGCGTCGCGCCTCGAGGAAGGAGATCCACTCTCCCCCGCGCTCGGGCCGGTCGACCCGCGAGACGAAGCTCGGCATCACCCGCTGCAGCTCGGCGAGGATCATGCCGCCGTACTCGCGGGCCTCCGGCAGCGGCGAGGCGAGCAGCCGCATGATCAGCTGCTCGTAGGCCTGCCCGGAGGCGTAGATGCCGACGTGGCTGAGCGTCGCCGCCGGCAGCAGGCCGCGCAGCAGGTCGAGCGCCTTGGCCCGGATCGAACGCCGCCAGGCGCCCTCCGGCTCCTCCCCGCGCGGCCAGCGCTCCCCCGCCCAGGCCTCGACCTCGGTCAGCGAGCGCGAGTAGATCGCGAACAGCTCGTCCATCGCGGCCGCGAAGGGAGCGCCGAGGCGCTCGTCGCGGTAGAAGCGGTAGCCGCCGCCGGGCAGCTCCTGGTCGTAGGGGATGTAACGGGTCGACTGCTCGAGGTAGGCGGCGAGGCGACCCCGCTGCAGCACCTTGGTGAGGACGTTGGAGACCCACTCGCAGGCGACATGGGCACCGCCGACCTGGGCGATCGAGTCGTCGCCGTAGCCGACGAAGACACGCTCGTAGAGCTGGGCGGCGCGGGCTCCCTCCTCGGCGTCGAAGGGGCGGCCGCCGTCGGGCGCGTCGGCGGCGAACTCCTCCAGGTAGAGCCGGCGAACCGTCCCAGAATACCGCGAATAGCGGGCAAAAAGCGCCCCCTTCACGGTCTCCGGGAGGTTGACGAGGCCGAAGACCGGGCGGTCGAGGTTGGTGAAGTGAGGCGCCAGCAGGCGCCGCTCGCCGGGGGTGAACTCTTCGACCGGGTAGCGCATCGGTGGGCCATCGTAACCCCGCCTCCGGTTGCTTCGCAGGAGCAAAATTCACCGAAGACGCACGGTTTTCAAATCTTCAGTCACGAGCCTTGACGGCGACCTCGGCAGCGCGCTTTGGTGGCGGCGATGACCGTCGCGAAGACCCTCGCAACCGTGCTCCTGCTCGCCCTCGCCGCCGCCCTCCTGCTGCTGGCGACGCTGCGGCCGGCGCCCGCCGACGCGGGCCCGGCCTCGCCGCGGACGGCGATCGTTTCGCTCGGCGACAGCTTCATCTCCGGCGAGGGCGGGCGCTGGCTCGGCAACGGCTCCGAACCGTTCGGGACCCGCTCTGGGACCGACCGCGCCGCCCACGATTGCGATGCTCTCGGGCTCTGCGAATACGACCCGGAGCGGATCTACGGCGCCAGCGAGGAAGACGAATGCCACCGCTCCGACGTGGCGCCGATCCGCAGCGCGCCGGTCGGCGTCGACGAGCACGTCAACCTCGCCTGCTCGGGCGCCCGCTCGCGCAACCTCTGGCCCTCCTCGCTGGGCGGGCGGCCCCATTTCGGCGAGCCGCCACAGGCCGACCAGCTGGCGGCGGTGGCGCGGCGTCTCGACGTGCGGCTGGTCCTGGTCACGGTCGGCGCCAACGACGTCGGCTTCGGCGAGCTGGTGGCGGGCTGTGCGCTCGACTGGGCCCGCAGCGACCCCTCCGAGCCGGAGGTGTGCAACGGCTACGCCCAGGAAGAGATCGACACCCTGCTGCCGCGGATGCGGCGGCGGGTCGGGCGCGTGCTCGGGGGTGTGCGAAGGACGATGCGCGCAGACGGCTACGGCGGCGGCGACTACCGCCTCGTCCTCACCGGCTATACCTCGCCCTTCCCTGCCAGCCGCTGGCTGCGCTACCCCGAGACCGGGTGGAGCCGGCTGACCGAAGGCGGCTGCCCGCTCTGGAACGCCGACGCCGACTGGGCGGCCGGCCACGGCATCGACTCGATAGTCGCCGCCGTGCGCCGGGCCGCGGCCGCCGGCGGCGCCGAGTTCCTCGACCTCCGCCATGCCCTTGACGGCCACCAGCTCTGCGACAGCCGCTCCCGCCGGGTCGGTGAAGCCGGCCCCAGCGAGGCCGGCGCCGAGTGGGTCCGCCGACTGTCGTTCACGCAGGGGGCGACGCGCGAATCGCTGCATCCAAATGCCTACGGCCAGCGGGCGATCGGGCAGTGCATCGCCCTCCTCTACGCCCGCCCGCGTGGTGAATGGTCATGCCGGGCGGAGCCGCACCTGGCGATCGAGGAGGCGATGAGCGTGGAGGCGCTTGGTGGGTGATGCGTTCTGCGGGCTAGGGATCGGGGTTTGGCGGGGGCGAGTGTCGGCATCCCCTCTGAAAACGCTCCGCCTTCGGCTCCGCTTGAGTGTTTTCAGAGGGAATACCGACACTCGCCCAACGAATCGCCTGAGGGTCCGACCCCCCCTTTTTTTGAGCCTACGAGGGCCGAGAGCTGGCCGGTCATCTCCGTGAGGTTGCCGTTTTACCGCTCATATCGCGGCAAAAGGCAACCTCTCGCCGGTTCGTGCCCGTCGCCAGCCGCAGGCCTCCGTCCCTCGTCAGCTCAAAAAAAGGGGGGGTCGGACCCTCGGCGAATTCGATTCGTTGGGGCGAGTGTCGGTAGGACCCCCGAACGTTTTGCGCATGAGGAGCGGGGCTCGACCGGGGCGCCAGCCGGATCCTCATCATCGACGAAGTGCGAGAGAGGGGGTCCTGCCGGCAATCGCCCCCCGCCAAACCCCGATCCCTACCCACCCGTCCTCGTCCCCGGCCGCCCAGCCATCAACTCAACCCGCTGTCCCCCCACCAACGTGACAACGCCCCGCGCAGCCCCCCAGTGCTCCCGCCCGGCCACAACCTCGAACCCGTGCTCGCGCAACCGCTCAAGCGCCGCCTCGTACTCAGGGACGTACACGGCAACGTGCCCGCGCGACGGCACCGCCGGGTCGTCGTCGTGCATGAGGTGGATCTGGGTGCCTTCGCGCTCGACCCAGGTGAAGCCGTCGCCGAGGCTCGGCGGCGCCGGGACCCGCTCGAAGCCGAGCAGCTCGAAGAGGAGGACGGCGCGCTCGACCTCCTTTGCGGCGATCTCGATGCCGGCGTGCTGGAGCATCAGAACAGCAAGGAAAGCAGGGCGATCGCGACGACGATCGCGGTCGACCAGGCGACCACCTCGGCGACGGTGCGGTTGTCGAGGCCGTAGGCATGGGAGACCATCAGCGAGGAGAGGCCGGTCGGCATCACGATCATCAGCCGGTACGTCGTCGGCAGCACGATCAGCGGCGCCGCGAGGGCGGTGAGCAGGGCCGGCGCGATCAGGAGACGACCGGCGAGCGCCAGCGCGACCGGCCGAGTCAGCGGCGGCGGGATCGGCAGAGTGCCTTTCTCGGCATCCTCGGCGAGCGTCGCGCCGACCGCGAAGAAGCCGATCGGGAGGACCGCGATGACCGCGATCTGGAAGATGTGGACCAGCGCCTCGGGGGCGAGCCAGCGGGGCGCGAGGAGGCCGAGGACCGCGCCGTAGAGCGGCGGGTTGCGGGTGAAGAAGGCGCGGACACGGTCGCCCGTCGCTTCCCCCGACTTGGTGCCGAAGGCGGCGCCGATCGCAAAGGCGCCGATCAGCAGTAGCGGCGCGGTGACCAGGGCGTCGTAGAGAACCGCGGTCGGCAGCGCGTGGCGGCCGAGCAGGGCAATGGTCAGCGGAAAGCCGAGGTAGCCGGTGTTGACGACCATCGCCGCGACAACGGTGGCGCCGATCACCGGCCGCGAAAGCCGCAGGAACCGGCGGGCAACCCACCAGACCACCAGCGCCGCGGCGGCGTTGGAGAGCAGCGCCAGGAGGATCCCCACGCCCTCGTCGAGGTCGATATGGGTCGAGGCGAGGTTGAAGAAGTAGACGAGCGGAGTGACCGCGTAGAGGACCACCAGCAGCGACCGGCGCGAAGCCGCGGCCGCACCACGAGGCCAGCGGCGCTCGGACCCGACCCCGATCGCCGTCGCGGCGACGATCGCCGCCGCGGTGAGGATGACGCCCATGCGCCTGGGGCTCTAACCGAAGATCGAGGCGCCGGCGTGCGAGGCGAAGTCGACCAGCGGCTGCGGGATGACGCCGAAGAAGACCGTCGCCGCGGCGCAGAGCACGGCCGGGGCCAGCAGGTAGGGGCGGCGACCGGCGCCGAGGTCGATCGGGTCGGCCTCGGGCGAGGCGCCGGCGATCGCCGGTTCCGCGCCGGGCGTCGAGGCTTCGGCGTCAGGCTGCATCCACATCGCCGCCACCACCCGCAGGTAGTAGGCGAGTGAGATCATCGTCCCGATTGCGATGAAGACGGCGAGCCAGGTGTAGTCGCCTTCGACCAGGGCCTCGATCAGGTAGAGCTTGCCGATGAAGCCCGCGGTCGCCGGCAGCCCGGCGAGGGCGAGCATCGAGATCGTCAGCGAGCCGGCCAGCCAGGGCCGCTCGGCGCCGAGGCCGCGGACCGCGCGGATGTCGTCGCCCCACGCCGTTTCCCGCTCGCGCGCGACCACCACGGCGAAGGCGGCGAGGTTCATGAAGAGGTAGGCGGCGAGGTAGAAGACGAGCGCGCTGACCCCCGACTTGGAGGCGACGACGACGCCGCCGAGCATGTAGCCCGCCTGGGCGACGCCGCTGTAGCCGAGCAGCCGCTTGAGGCTGTCCTGGCCGAGGGCGCCGACGTTGCCGACGACGATCGAGATCGCCGCCAGCACGGCCAGGGCCGGCTGCCATTCGCTGCCGGCGGCGCCGAGGGCGACGTCGAAGAAACGCAGGAAGACGGCGAAGGCGGCGGCCTTGGTCGCCACCGCCATGAAGGCCGTGATCGGGGTCGGAGCGCCCTGGTAGACGTCGGGCGTCCACTGGTGGAAGGGGGCGACCGAGGTCTTGAAGGCGAGCCCGACCGCGCACATCCCGATCCCGACGAGCAGCAGGGGATCACCGACGATGCCGCCCTGGGCGATCCCGTGGGCGATCCCCGCGAAGTCGGTCGCACCGGTGCTGCCGTAGACGAAGGCCATCCCGTAGAGCAGCGTCGCCGAGCCGAGCGAGCCAACGATCAGGTACTTGAGCCCCGACTCGAGCGAGCCCTCGCGGCGCAGGTTGGTCGCGCAGAGGATGTAGAGCGGGATCGAGAGGGTCTCGAGGGCGACGAAGAAGGTGACGAGATTGGCGGCCGAGCTCAGCAGCACCATCCCCAGCACCGAGCCGAGCAGGAGCGCGTGGTACTCGCCCGCGCCGGCTTCGGCGACGGCCGGCTCGCGGGTCGAGAAGAGGACCGCGAAGCCGGCGGTGAGGATCGCGATCAGCGAGATCGTGATCGTCAGGTCGTCCATCCGCATCGCCCCGGCGACCAGGGCTTCGGGATCGCCCCAGCGCCAGATCAGGAGGCCGGCGGTGACGGCGAGGGTCAGCAGGGTCAGCGCCGGCGCGGTCCGCCGGACGGGCTTGAAGACCGCGGTCATCAGGACGACGACGAGACCGACCGTGAGCGCGATTAGCGGCGAGATGCCGGCGTAGTCGATGTGGGGGGCGTTGAAGGTGCTCATTCTCCGGCGCCCCCGTTGGAGTAGGAGACGGGGAAGGAGCGGGTGCCGCCCTGTTGCGAGCCCGCCAAGGTCGCGTTCGGCGCTTCGCCGCCGGTCACCCGCGCCACCGTCTGTTCGACGGTCGGCGAGGTACGGTGGAGGATCAGCTGCGGGTAGAAGGCGAGGGCGACGATGCAGAGCACCAGCGGCGCCAGGATGATCCCGTCGCGGAAGCCGATCTCCCGGGATTCGACACCCTCGCCCTTGCGGTTGTGCATCGTCCGCTGGTAGAGCCGCAGCGCGTAATAGGCCGACATCGCGACGCCGGAGATGGCGACGATCGCGAACACGACCTTCGCCTCGAAGAGCCCGTTGAGGATGTAGAACTCGCCGATGAAGTTGGCCGACCCGGGCATCGCCAGGGTCGCCAGGGTGATGATCAGGAACAGGGCGGCGAGGATCGGGGCTCGGAACGCCAGCCCGCCCATCTCGCGGATGTCCTCGGTCCCGGTCCGCTCGACCAGGAGCGCGACGACGATGAAGATCGGCGCCACCACGAGGCCGTGGTTGACCATCTGCAGGATCGCCCCGTCGGAGCCGTCGGCGCGCAGCGCGAAGATGCCGGCGGTGATGAAGCCAAGCTGCGCCACCGAGGAGTAGCCGGCGATCAGCCGAAGATTGGTCTGGGTGAAGGCCATCACCGAGCCGTAGAGGATCGAGGCCAATGCGATCACCAACACGATCTCCTGGAATTCGACCGTCGCCGCCGGGAACAGCGGCAGCACCACCCGCAGGAAGCCGTAGGCGCCGACCTTCGCCAGCACCCCGGAGAAGACCGCCAGCACCGGCAGCGGCGCCGCCCGGTAGGCGTCCGGCATCCAGCCGTGGACGAGGAAGGCGGGCATCTTGACGAGGAAGGCGGCGGCGAAGAACCAGAAGATCCAGCGCTGGCTGCCGAGCGGCAGGCCCTGTTCCTGCAGCGCCTGGATCGAGAAGGTGATCGGGTGGCCCTTGGCGGAGATGATCGCGGTGGCGATCGCCGCCACCAGCATCAGCAGGGAGCCGATCAGCGTGTAGACGATCATCTTCAGCGTCGCCGCCGGCGCGCTCGGGCCGCCTTCGGGCCGCCGGTCCTTCCCCCAAATCCCGAAGAGGAAGTAGAACGGGACCAGCATCAGGTCGAAGAAGAGGACGAAGAGCAGCAGGTCCTGGGCGAGGAAGGAGCCGAGGGTCGCGGTCTCGGCGGCCAGCATCAGGAAGTAGAAGAGCTGCGGCCGCGCCTGTTCGCGGAAGGCAGCGAAGGCGATGCCGCCGATCCAGAGCACCGTCGTCAGCAGGACGAGGAAGAGGTTGAGGCCGTCGATGCCGAGGCTGTAGTGGACGCCGAGCCCGGAGATCCAGGTCACGTCGACCGTGTCCTGGAGGCCGGAGCTGCTGCTGTCGAAGCCGGCGACCATCCCGATCGCGACCGCCAGGGTCGCCACCGCGCCGAGCGTCGCCCACCAGCCGACAGTGCGCTTCGGCAAAAAGAGGCCGACGGCACCGACGGCGAGGGGCAGCCAGAGGAGGACGTTGATCATCGCGGCCTCACGAGCTCGTGATCAGGAAGTAGAGGGCGAGACCGGCGAAGCCGACGAGCAGCAGCAGCGCGTAGCTGCGGACGAAGCCGTTCTGCAGCGCCCGCACGACGCCGCCCGCCTCGCCGACCGTCTCCCGGGTGCCGGTGACGATGCCGTCGACGACGAGGCGCTCGAAGGTGCGGTTGGCGAAGCTGCCGATCCCGAGCGCCGGCCGCACCACCAGCACGTCGATCAGCTCGTCGAAGTACCACTTGTTGACGAGCAGGCGGTGGAGCCAGCCGAAGCGCTCGATCAGCTTGCCGGGCACCTCGGGGCGCAGCACGTAGGCCCAGTAGGCGATCGCGATCCCGGCCACCGAGATCGCCGCGCCGATCGCCAGGCCGGTCCAGGCGGCCGCCGTCGAGGGCTCGATTTCGGCCAGCGGCGAGCCGGCGAAGGTGGGCTCGAGGAAGTTGGTGACCATGTGGTCGAGGCCCGGCACCTGGACCAAGCCGGCGAACAGGGCGAGGAACGAGAGCACCGCCATCGCCCCCTTCATCGACGGAGTCTGCTCGGCGATGTGGTGCTCGGGCCCGGGGAAGCCGACGTCGGCGTCCTCCTCTTCCCCGGTCGCCGGGTTGCGCGGCGGCTCGTGGGCGAGGTGGCCGCTGTCGATCAGCTCCTGCGCCTCCTTGCAGGGCGTCCCCGGCAGCACCCGGAAGACGAGGCGGAAGGTGTAGACGGCGGTCAACAGGGCGCCGAAGTAGCCGAGCACGGTGAAGATCAGGTACATGCCGCCGCGGTCGGTGGCGTAGGCGAGGATCTCGTCCTTGGAGAAGAAGCCCGAGGTGCCGGGGAAGGCAGCGAGGGCGAGCGAGCCGCAGAGCATCGCGATCGAGGTGAACCGCATCGCCTTGCCGAAGCCGCGCATGTCGTCGATGTTCTGGTTGTTGGCCATCGCCGAGATGATCGAGCCGGCCGCCATGAACAGCAGGGCCTTGAAGAAGGCGTGGGTCATCAGGTGGAAGAGGCCGGCGCTGTAGGCGCCGATCGAGACGCCGACCACCATGTAGCCGATCTGGCTCATCGTCGAGTAGGCGATCGCCCGCTTCAGGTCGGTCATCACCAGGGCGATCGAGCCGGCGACCAGCAGCGTCGCCAGGCCGGTGAAGGCAGCGATGTCGGCGGCGGTCGGGGCGAGTTCGAAGAGGACGTGGGTGCGGGCGATCAGGTAGACGCCGGCGGTCACCATCGTCGCCGCGTGGATCAACGAGGAGACCGGGGTCGGGCCCTCCATCGCGTCCGGCAGCCAGGTGTGGAGCGGCAGCTGCGCCGACTTGGCGAAGGCGCCGAGCAGCAGCAGCAGGCAGATCGCGATCACCGTCCACTGGTTGGTGTGGAAGACGTGCGGCGCCTTGGCGAAGACTTCGGAGTAGTCGAAGGTCCCCAGCTGCTGGAAGATCAGGAAGGCGGCGAGGACGAGGCCGATGTCGCCGACGACGTTGATCACGAAGGCCTTCATCCCCGCCCGAGTCGCGGTCGTGCGCCGGTACCAGTAGCTGATCAGCGCGTAGGAGGCGAAGCCGACGAAGGCCCAGCCGACGATCAGCAGGACGAAGTTGCCGGCGAGGACCAGCAGCAGCATCGAGAAGACGAAGAAGTTGAGGTAGCTGAAGAAGCGGTGGTAGCCCGCGTCGGAGCCCATGTAGCCGAACGAGTAGAGGTGGATCAGGGTCGAGACGCCGCTGACGATCAGGACCATGAAGAGCGACAGCGGGTCGACGTAGATGCCGAGCTTGATGTTGAGCCCGGCGGCGCTGGCGTAGTCGTAGAGCGAGGAGGCGTAGTGGCGCGATTCGGCCGGGTCGCCGAGCATGTTGACCAGGGCGGCGACGCCGCAGAGGAAGGCGAGGCCGACCGCGAGGGTGCCGATCGCGCCGGCGGCCCGGGCCGGGATCGCGCGGAAGCTGAGCGCGCAGACGACTGAGCCGAGGAGCGGGAAGAGGAGGACCAACCAGGCCCAGGTGGTGGCGCTCACCCTCGCAGCTCCCGCAGGTCGTCGACGTTCATCGGCAGCTTGCGGCGGAAGATCGCGACCAGGATGCCGAGGCCGACGACCACCTCGCAGGCGGCGACGACCATCACCACGAGGGCGAAGATCTGCCCCTGCTGGTTGCCGACCTCGCGGCTGAAGGCGACCAGCGCCAGGTTGCCGGCGTTCAGCATCAGCTCGAGGCAGAGCAGGATCACGATCGGGCTGCGGCGGACGAGGATGCCGACCGCGCCGATCGCGAACAGGAGGCTGGAGAGGACGATGTACCAGGCGATGTTCACGCGCGGGCTCCCTGCGTGGGGGCCGGCGCCGCCGGGCCCTCCTCCGGACGCGGCACAGCCGCTGAGTGTCCGGGGGAGGCCCCGCCGTCCCCGGCCTCGCGGTTGCGCTGCGTGAGGGCGGCTGATCCAGCGTCCTCTTTGCTCTTTTGCTTGTTGGCGAGGACGATTGCTCCGACCGCTGCGATCAGCAGGAGGATCGAGGTGGCCTCGAAGGGGAGGAGGAACTTTTCGAGCAGGAGGTTGCCGATCGCGGCAGGGTTGCCAAAGCCGGCGCCGACGGACGGGCCGTGGGTTTCGAGCGCCTTCAGCGCCGAGCTGAGGACGGCGACCGAGAGCTCGACGAAGAGGGCGACGCCGAGCAGCGGCGCCAGGAAGCGCTGGCCGGGGATCGGCTCCCAGGCCGACTCCCCCCCTTCGCCGACGTAGGCGACGACGAAGACGTAGAGGACCATCACCGCGCCGGCGTAGACGACCACCTGGGCGGCGGCGACGAAGGCCGAGGTCAAGAGCAGGAAGAGGACCGCCAGCGAGAACAGGTGGGCGATCAGCGCCAGCACCGAGTAGAACGGGTTGCGCGAGACGACGACGCCGATCGCGCCCCCGATCGCGCCGATCGCGCCGATGAAGAAGAGGACCGCTTCCATCAGCGGGCCCTCCCAGCGGCACGGCGGCCGCTCATTCGCCCTCCGCTTTCAGCGGCGTCCGTTCGATCGGCTCCGACAGCAGCATCTCCTTGGTGAAGATCAGGTCGGTGCGGTCGTAGTCGGCCATCTCGTAGTCGTGGCCCATGGTGATCGCGTCGAATGGGCAGGCGAGCTCGCAGTAGCCGCAGAAGATGCAGCGCGAGAGGTTGATCTCGTAGACGGCGGCGTAGCGCTCGCCGGCCGAGACCCGTTCGCCGGGGATGTTCTCCGCCGCGACGACGCGGATGCAGTCGGCCGGGCAGGCGGCAGCGCAGAGCGAGCAGCCAACGCATTTCTCGAGCCCGGTGTCCTCGAAGCGGTGCAGTTTGTGGCGACCGCGGAAGCGCGGGTAGACGGGCGTCTTCTCCTCGGGGTACTCGATCGTCATCGGCCCCTCGATCAGCCGCGACATCGTCGTCTTCAGCCCGCGCAGGGTCTCGCCGAAGGCGCGGTAGGCGCCGCCGAGCCCACCCGGCTCCGGCCCCCGCTGGACCTCGACCACCTCGATCGAGTCGAGGTAGGGGGCGGTGCGAGGGTCGTAGACGTCGCCGCTGCGCTGCTTGCGCTCGTGGCTCACGTCGTCACCACCAGGACCGCGGTCACCAGCACGTTCAGGGTCGCCAGCGGCAGCAGCACTTTCCAGCCCAGGGTCATCAGCTGGTCGTAGCGCAGCCGCGGCAGCGTCGCCCGCACCCAGATAAAGACGAGGACCAGCGCCAGCATCTTGATCAGCATCCAGATCGGGTCGAGGAAGCTTGGGCCGGGGCCCATCCAGCCGCCGAGGAACATCGCCGCAGCGATCCCGGAGACGACCAGGATCTCCATGTATTCGACCAGCAGGAAGGAGCCAAAGCGCATGCCTCCGTACTCGGTCATGAAGCCTTGGACCAGCTCGGCGTCGGCCTCGGGCATGTCGAACGGGGTGCGGTTGGTCTCGGCGAAGCCGGCGAGGAGGAAGATGATGAAGCCGACGAACTGCGGGACCGCGAACCAGATCCCGCCCTGCGAGTGGACCACCGAGACGAGCGAGAGCGAGCCGCTCATCATGATCACGCCGAGCAGCGCCAGGCCCATCGAGACCTCGTAGGAGATCAGCTGGGCGGCCGAGCGCATGGCGCCGAGGAGGCTGTATTTGGAGCCCGAGGACCAGCCGCCGAGCAGCAGGCCGTAGAAGGCGATCGAGCCGACGGCGAAGAAGTAGAGGATCCCGATCGGGACGTCGATGCCGTAGAAGCCGACGCCCATCTGGGTGTCGCCCCACGGGATGATCGCTAGCGCCAGGACGCCGGAGAGGACCGGCAGCAGTGGCCCGAGGATGAACAGGGTCGAGATCGCGTTTTCGGGCCGGAACGACTCCTTGGAGATCAGCTTGCCGACGTCGGCAAGCGGCTGCAGGATCCCGAAGGGGCCGACCCGGTTGGGGCCGTAGCGGTGCTGGAAGCGGCCGATCAGCTTGCGCTCGACCACGGTCAGAATCGGCAGGATGCCGAAGATCACTGCGAAGATCACGATCGACTTGGCGATCATGATCCAGGTCGCTTCGACGAACTGGGTGTCGGCGAGGGGGAGCGGCACCGTCAGGCCTCGATGCGCTCCGGCTGGGAGACGGTGACGCGGACGGGGCCGCCGTTGAGGAGAGCGTTGGCATTGGCGCCGGCGATGCCCTCGGAGAGGAAGCAGACGCCGTCGGGGATGCGTTCCTTGACCTGGACGATGGCGTCGACGGAGCCGTGATCGCTGCTCACCCGCACTTCATAACCGGAGCGCAAGTTCAGCCGGCCTGCATCGCCCTCGGAGAGCTCCAGGCGTTGCTTGGGCTGCAAGAAGCGCAGAGGCGGGTTCAGTTCGGTGACCGGGCCGGTCCAGATGTCGCGATACGTCCCCAATAGGAGCCCGGTCGCCGGGGTGTCCTCCCCGGACGCGCTAAAGCGCTGAGTGTCCGGGGAGGACACCCCGGCACCCGTGCTCGAACTCGGAAGCGCAGTAGCCGACGGGCCGTCCTGCCAGCGGAATCCGAGGCCGCCGAGCTGATCGTCCGTGATGGCGTTGTAGAAGGCGACCCCGTTGGTTAGAGCTGCGAAGGCGGTCGGCTGACTGTTCACTCCGGTGTCGTGACCGAGCGCCGACGCAAGCTCGGCGAGAACTTGGATGTTGGGACGCACCCCCTCTGGACGCGAAGCTGCGGGGCGGATTCTTTGCAGCCGGCCGTCGGGGTGGGTTGCGGTGCCGTCTTTCTCGGCGTGGGTCTCGAGCGGGAAGACGAGGTCGGACTTGGCGGTGGTGGCGGTCTCGTGCATCGAGAAGGAGACGACGAAATTCGCGGCCGTCAGGGCGGCATCCCAGGCCTTGGTGTCGGGGAAGTCGCGGAGCGGGTCGACGCCGAAGAGGACGACAGCGTCGAGCTCGCCGGACTCGAGGGCGGCGCGGATCTCGTTGACCGAGCGGCCCGAGGCCGTCTCCGTCAGGCCCGGGCCGGCGTCGGGGAGGACGCCGGCCTCGCGGAGGCCGCGGGCGTTGGTGAAGTCGGGGATTTCGAGCAGGCCCGCTCCCTCGGTGGCGTCGAGCTCGAGCCGCTTCGCCAGCTCGACCAGGCGAGTGCTGGCGAAGCTGCTGTCGTGGTCGATCCGCTGGCCCCAGAGGACGACGACCTTGCGGGCCTCGCGGAGGGTCTCGGCAAGCGGGGTCGCCACCGTTTCCTCGCCACCGAGGGCTTTGGTCAGCTCGCCGATGAAGTGGCTGGTCTCGCCGGGGGCGTACCGCGCGATCGCCTCGGCGCCGCCGTCGAGAGCAGTCGGACGCTCGGTCGCGACCACGAGGCGGGCGCCGTGACGGCGGATCGCCTTACGGACCCGGAGGTCGAGGATCGGCGAGGAGTGCAGTGGGTCGGCGCCGAGGACGAGGATCGCGTCGGCGCTGTCGATGTCCTTGACCTTGGCCGCGAGCTCGGGCTGGGTCAGCTCGAGCACGACGTCGCGGTCCGGGCCCTCGTAGGCGCGCGAGTCGAGGTGCGGCGAGGCGAGCGCCCCGCGCAGGAGCTCCTGCAGCAGGAAGGCCTCCTCGTTGGAGGCGTCGCCGACGATCGCCGCGACCTTGCCGGCGCCGGCGGCACGCAGCCCCGCGGCGGCTTTCTCGACCGCCGCCCCCCACTCCAGCGCGTCGCCGCCCTTCGTGCGCGGCCCGGTCACCCGCTCCTCGGCCTCGAACATCTCGAACCCGTAGCGCCCCTTGTCGCAGATCCAGCCGTCGTCGACGTCGTGGTTGTCGCGGGTCAGCACCCGCTTCACCTTCTCGTCGCGAATCGTCAGCGAGACGTTGCACTGGCTCGGGCAGAGGGTGCAGACCGTCCCGCCCTGCTCGATGTCCCAGGGGCGGGCGCGGAAGCGGTAGGTGTAGTTGGTCAGCGCCCCGACCGGGCAGATGTCGGTGATGTTGCCGTGGAAGGGGCTGACGTAGGGGCGCTCGTCGAAGGTGCCGACGAAGGTGCGGTCGCCGCGCTCGAGCAGCTGCAGCTGGGCGTCCTCGGAGATCTCCTGGCTGAAGCGGACGCAGCGGTAGCAGAGGATGCAGCGCTCGCGGTCGATCGCGACCAGCGGCGAGAGTTCGATCGGCTTCTCGAAGTGGCGCTTTTCGTCGATCACCCGCGACTTGCCCGGGCCCCAGCCGGTGGTGACGTCCTGCAGCGGGCACTCGCCGCCTTTGTCGCAGACGGGGCAGTCGAGCGGGTGGTTGACGAGCAGGAACTCGACCACCGCGTTCTGGGCGTGCTTGACCTGCTCGGTGCGGGTGTGGACGACCATGCCGTCGCGGACCGGGGTCGAGCAGGAAGTCTGCAGTTTCGGGATCCCCTCGATCTCGACCAGGCACATCCGACAGGCGCCGACCGGGTCGCCCAGTTTCGGTTCGTAGCAGAAGACCGGGATCTCGACGTCACCCTCGCGGGCGGCGTCGTGGAGCATTTGGCCCTCGGGGCACTCGATCTCGCGACCGTCGACCGTGATCGTCACCGTGCGCTGCTCGTCACTCATACCGTCGCTCCCAGGGTCTCGGGCGGGGCGTCGACGACGACGTGGGGGTCGATCCCGCCCGCCGCCGCGGCCATCACCTGCTCGAACTCGGGGCGGAACTTGCGGACCATCGCCGCGACCGGCATCGCCATCGAGTCGCCGAGCACGCAGAGGCAGTGGCCCATGATGTTCTCCTGGACCGAGCTGATGATGTCGAGGTCCATCGGCGTCGCTTCGCCGCGGACCACCCGCTCCAGCATCTTCACCGTCCAGTTCGTTCCCTCGCGGCAGGGGGCGCACTTGCCGCAGGACTCGTGGTGGTAGAAGCGCGCCGTCCGCAGCGCCATGTGCGGGATCGAGACGGTGTCGTCGGCGACGATGATCGAGCCCGAGCCGAGCATCGAGCCGGCTTCGGCCATCGCCTCGAAGCTGTAGGGGAGGTCCATCCCCTCCGCCGCGGTCAGCACCGGCGAGGAGGAGCCGCCGGGGTAGAAGGCCTTGATCTCGCGGCCGGGCAGGGGCCCGCCGGCGAGGCCGTAGATCAGGTCGCGGGTCGGGATCCCGAGCGAGACCTCGTAGTTGCCGGGGCGGCGGACGCCGCCGGAGACCGAGACGACCTTGGTCCCGGGCGACTGCTCGGTGCCGTACTGGCGAAACCACTCGGCGCCCTTGCTGACGATCCGCGGCACGTTGGAGAGGGTCTCGACGTTGTTGATCAGGGTCGGGCCGCCGTAGAGGCCCTGGACCGCCGGGAACGGCGGCTTCAGCCGCGGGTTGCCGCGCTTGCCCTCGAGCGCGTCGAGCAGCGCCGTCTCCTCGCCGCAGATGTAGGCGCCGGCGCCGCGGTGGACGACCAGCTCGAGGTCGCGGTGGCAGTCGAGGATGTTCGTCCCCAGGTAGCCCGCCTCGTAGGCTTCGGCGACGGCGGCGTCGAGGATGTCGGCCTGCTCCTCGTACTCGCCGCGGATGAAGATGAAGGCGTGGCCGGCGTCGGCGGCGAGGGCGGCGATCGCGATCCCCTCGATCAGCTGGTGCGGGTTGCGCTGCATCAGCTCGCGGTCCTTGAAGGCGCCGGGCTCGGACTCGTCGGCGTTGCAGCAGAGGTACTTGCTCATACCGCCGCGGGGCAGGAAGGAGGCCTTTTTGCCCATCGAGAAGCCGGCGCCGCCGCGGCCGCGGAGGCCGGAGTCTTCGAGCTCTTTGAGGACCTCGTCCTGCTCCATGTCCTTGTACGCCCGCTCCTGGGTGGCATAGCCGCTGACCAGGTCCTTGTAGCCATCGAGGGTGCGGAGGCGCGGGTCCTCGGCGTGTTCGAGGAGGACGCGGGTCTCGAGCTCGTGCGGCATCAGATCGCCCCCCCGATCGAGGACGCGCCCGGCGCCGGCGAGTCCCCCGCCAGCCCGCGCTTCGCCAGCGCCTTCGCCGGCAGCACCTCGGCCCCGGCCCGCAGCTGTTCGATCGCGACCCCCGCCTCGGCCGCCTCCAGCGGCCCGTAGTAACGCTGGTCGATCGAGGCCATCGGCGCGATGTCGCAGGCGCCGAGGCACTCGAATCCGGTGACGAAGAAGTCGTCCTCGTCCTCGCCGGCGGCGGCGCGGAAGGCGTCGAGCAGCTCGTCGCCGCCCCGCATCCAGCAGCTGATGTTGGTGCAGACCTCGATCCGGTGGGTCCCGACCGGCTCGGTGTGGAGAAGGTCGTAGAAGCTCGCCACCGACTCCAGGTAGGCGGGCGTGACGCGCATCACCGCCGCCGCCTGGCGGATCCCCTCCGGCGTGCACCAGCCGTAGCGCTCCTGCACCGCCCAGAGCGCCGGGATCGAGGCCGATTTGCGATCCGGGTAGCGGCCCATCAATTCCTCGACCCGCGCCTGCAGCTCCGACGGGCAGTCGACATCGGCCAGCTGCGGGATCTGCTCCGGGTCGGCGCTGAGCGCCCGCCCCTCGGTGACCGCGCGGTCGACCGGCAGGTCGCGGCTGCTGACCCCGGGGCCGTCGACCGGGCTCATCGGTCCACCCCGCCGAGGATCGGGTCGAGCATGCCGAGGCTGCAGATCATGTCGGCGACGTAGGAGTCCTGCGCCATGTCCTTGAACGACTGCAGGTTGACGAAGGAGGGGTCGCGGAAGTGGACGCGGGCCGGCTTCGAAGAGCCGTCCGCGAGGACGAAGCAGCCGAGCTCCCCGCGCGGCCCCTCGATCGCGTAATAGATCTCGCCGGGCCCGACCCGGTAGCCCTCGGTGACCAGCTTGAAGTGGTGGATCAGCGACTCCATCGAGGTCGGCAGCTCCGAGCGCGGCGGCAGCACGTACTTGCGGTCCTCGGCGATGAACGGGCCCTCGGGGAGGGCGTCGAGGCACTGCTCGACGATCTTCGAGGACTCGACCATCTCCGCCACCCGGCACCGGTAGCGGTCGTAGTTGTCGCCGACCGTGCCGACCGGGACCTTGAAGTCCATCTCTGGATAGGCGAGGTAGTCGAAGGACTTGCGGAGGTCCCAGGGCTCGCCGGCGGCGCGCAGCAGCGGCCCGGTGACGCCGAGGTCGAGCAGGCGCTCGCGGGAGACGATGCCGACGCCCTTGGTGCGGCTGAGGAAGACCTCGTTGCGGTCGAGCAGCGCCTCGTACTGACCGACCCGGACCGGCATGTCTTCGGCGAACTTGCGGCACTTCGCCTCGAAGCCGACCGGGATGTCCTCGATCACGCCGCCGACCTGGAAGTAGCGGGTGTGCATCCGCTGACCGGCCGCCATCTCGAACAGGTCGAGGATCCGGTCGCGCTCGCGGAAGCAGTACCAGAGCATCGAGATCGCGCCGAGGTCGAGGGCGGTGGTGCCGAGCCAGACCAGGTGCGAGTGGATCCGGTTGAGCTCGAGGAAGAGGGTCCGCAGGTACTTGGCGCGGGGCGGGATCTCAAGTTCGATCAGCCGCTCGACGGCGCCGCAGAACGCCTCCATCTGGAAGAAGAAGGAGACGTAGTCCATTCGCTCGACGAACGGGATCACCTTCCAGTAGCTCTTGTCCTCGCAGGACTTTTCGATCCCGGTGTGGACGTAGCCGATCACCGGCCGTAGCTCGCGCACGAGCTCGCCTTCGAGCTCGACGACGAGGCGGAGGACGCCGTGGGTCGCCGGGTGGTGCGGCCCGACGTTGACCGTCATCAGCTCAGAGGTGGGATCGTCGGCGAGGCCGGCGCCGTTCTGGGTCGAGAGATCGCTAGCCACGGTTGTGTTCGTTGTAGGTGAAAGTGACCGGCTCGCCGCCGATCGGGAAGTCGCGGCGCTGGGGCCAGCCGACGTAGTCGTCGGGGAGCAGGATCCGGGTCAGGTTGGGGTGGCCGCGGAAGACGACCCCGAAGAAGTCGTAGGTCTCGCGCTCCTGCGCCTCGGCGGTCGGGAACAACGCGGTCACCGAGTCGATCTCGGGCAGCGCGTCCTCACCCGGGTCGGCCAGCATCACTTTCACGCGCAGGCGCTCGCGGCGGTCGAAGTTGAGCAGCTCGTAGTGGATGCCGAAGCGCGGCGTTGCCGGCAGGTAGTCGGCGGCGTGGAGGCTGGAGAGGAAGCGGTAGGCCTGGCCGGGCGTCTCCTTCAGCCAGCCGAGCACCGCGAGGATCTGCTCGGGGTCGGCGATCAGCGCCCCGCAGCTGTGTTCGAAGGAGCTGTCGAGGATCGAGCCCGGCAGGTCGCGCTCGATTTCGCCGCGGATCAGCTCGAGGCCGGGTGCGTCAGGCAAGGGCCAGCTCCCTCGCCTGCTCGTACGCCGCGACCGCCTCCGGGCGCGGTTCCGAGCGCGGGCCGCCGCGCGCCCACTCCTCGGTGCCGGCGGCGTTGTAGCGGCTGCGCCAGCCCTGGTCGGGGTTGCCCATGATCTTCCGCTGCAGCTTGGTGAAGCCGTACATCACCGCCTCCGGCCGCGGCGGGCAGCCGGGGATGTGGAGGTCGATCGGCATGAACTTGTCGGCCCCCTGGACGACGGCGTAGTTGGCGAACATGCCGCCGGAGGAGGAGCAGGCGCCCATCGAGATCGCCCACTTCGGCTCCAGCATCTGGTCGTAGAGGCGGCGGACGACGGGCGCCATTTTGATCGAGACCCGGCCCGAGAGGATGATCAGGTCGGCCTGGCGCGGCGAGGCCCGCAGCGCCTCGGCGCCGAAGCGGGCGAGGTCGTAGCGGGCGGTGACGATCGCGATCGGCGCCTCGATCGCGCAGCAGGCGAGGCCGAAGGTGAGCGGGAAGATCGAGTTGGCCCGCGCCAGGTTGAGCATCTTCTCGAAGGTCGTGGTGACGACCCGTTCTTCGACGTAGCGTTCGAGGTCGGTGCCGTCGAGGTCGCCGCGCAGCATGTCGCGGGCGGCCACCTGCTTGGCACGGAGCGGGTCGCGGCGCTCTATTTCCAATCCAGCGCACCCTTTCGCCAGACGTAGACGAAGGCAATCAGCAGCAGGGCCACGAAGGTGACGAGCTCGCCGAGGACGAAGACGCTGTCGGCGCCCTTCATGATCACCCCGACCGGATAGAGGAAGACCACCTCGATGTCGAAGAGGATGAAGAGCATCGCGACCAGGTAGAAGCTGACGCCGAAGCGCAGGTTCTTGGCCGGAGCGACCGGGATCCCCGACTCGTAGGGCTCGGCCTGGCGGCGCGAGGCGCTGGTCGCCTTCGCCGGCTTCTTCGGCCCGATCAGGTGATTGAGCATCGCGAAGGCGCCGCCGACGGTGAGGCCGAGAACCGCGAAGACGAGGATGGGCAGGTAGCTCTTAAGCAATTTGGGGGATTTGCCGCCGGGTTAGGCTCGCGCGTGTCTACGCGCCAGAGCGCCCGTACTCGCTGTTATACACCCACCTTGTGACAACTTGCTACATAGTGATTTTCCGCATCAGCAAGCGGAATCCCGACCCCTTTAGGCGGATTTAGAGCCGTGGTCGGCATCCACATCGCCGTCGGCCTCTGCCTGATCGGGCTCAACCTCGCCGCCGGCCTCCTCGGCGGCATCGCCTGGTTCCGGAAGCGGCCCTCGATCCCCTTCTGGTACCTGCTGCGAGCGGCCCAGGTCTCGGTCTTCGTCCAGGCCCTGCTCGGCGGCCTCCTCGTGGTCACCGGGCACGAACCGAAGGAACAGCTCCACTACCTCTACGGCATCCTCCCGCTCTTCGTCTCCTTCATCGCCGAGGGCGCCCGCTTCGGTGCCGCCGAACGCGAGCTTGGCGACGTCGACCCCGAATCGATCTCCGAGTCCGAGCGCAAGACCTTCGTCCACGCGATCCTCCGCCGCGAGATGGGGATCATGGCGGTGAGCTGCTGGGTCATCTTCTTCCTCGCCCTGCGCGCGGCGACGACGAGCGGGCTCTAGGGACGGCGGACTCTGGGCACCCGCCTCGAGTACGCAGCAACCCGGGAGGGTCGACGGACCAGAACTGCATCCGGTGTCCCCTCGGCACCAGATGCAGTCCGAGTCGAGCCCGGTGGGCGTTATCGATCGATGCGGAAGATCGGGTGGCTGGGGGCGATCTGGCGCAGCTCGGCGTCGGTGGAGTCGGGGCCAACCCCGTCGAAGAAGGCGCCGACCTCCCACTTCCACTTCTTCAGGTAGGCGCGGAGGATCGGCGGCTTCGCCTCGTCGGCGATCTCGGTCACCGCGATCTCCTCGCTGCCGCGGCCGACCAAGCGGCCCTTGCCGCTAACGCGGATGTTGCGCACCCATTGGGTGTGGCCGCGGGGCGAGACGAGGTAGCGCTCGCCGTCGAGGCTGAGCGGGTTGACCGGCGTCTGCCGCCACTCGCCGCTCTTGCGGCCCTGGACTTCGAGCACGCGCGAGCCGGCGACGCTGAGGCCGGCCTTGCTGAGCACCGCGACCAGCGGATTGAAGACGTGCTTCGTGAACCAACCTGGTTCCTGGAAGCGCGGCGAATCGACCATCGGCGCCATCTTCGCACGGCGCCCCCGCTCAACTGTTCCTCTTGCTCGACGCACGAGCAAGAGGGACAGCTGGGAGCGGTAGGGTCGCGGGCATGCTCGACCACGTCGGGATCGAGGTCGGGGACTTCGACCGCAGCAGGGCCTTCTACGAGGCGGCGCTGGCGCCGCTCGGGATCGCCGTGGTGATGGAGCCGATGCCGGAGGCCGCCGGCTTCGGCGGCGAGGTCGGCGGCGTCTTCAAGCCGTACTTCTGGGTGATGGCCCGGGGACGGCCGCCGGTCGCCGGCGCCCACCTCGCCTTCGCCGCCGCCGACCGTGAGCAGGTCGACGCCTTCCACGCCGCCGCCCTCGCCGCCGGCGGCACCGACAACGGCGCCCCCGGCCCCCGCCCGCTCTACCACCCCGGCTACTACGGCGCCTTCGTCCTCGACCCCGACGGCAACAACGTCGAGGCGGTCTGCCACCGGCCGCCGGACTGAGCGTCCCGCCCGGGCCGGACTGAGCGACGGCCTGGCCCCTTCACTCAATATGATGCGCGCCGCGTGCGTGCAGCTCTCGTCATAGCGATGGTGATCGCCGCGGCCCTCGGGCTGTCGGCATGCGGATTCGGCTCCGAAGGGGTCTCGGTCTCCAAGGACAGCCCCGACCACGAAGGGGCCGAGCTGTTCTCGACCCACTGCGCCGGCTGTCACACGCTGAGCGCCGCCGGCACCCAGGGCACCGGCAACCGCGGCCAGCGCACCCAGGGCCCAAGCCTGAACGAACGCGAAGAGAGCAAGGAAGACGTGCTCTACGCGATCCAGAACGGCGGCTTCTCGGGCGCGATCATGCCGCAGAACATCGTCGTCGGCGAAGAAGCCGAACAGGTGGCGGAATTCGTCGCGAAATACGCGGGGCAGGCGGCCCAGACCTCGCCGCGGCCTGGCCAGAAGACTTCGCCCTAACAGGGCCATGCTCGACCTTCGGCTGATCCGCTCCGAGCCCGAGCGGGTGAAGGCCGCGCTGGCGCGGCGCGGCGCCGTCGAACAGGTCGACGAGGTGCTGGCGCTCGATGCCCGCCGCCGTGAGCTGCTGCCGGCGCTGGAGGAGGCGCAGGCCGAGCGCAACGCGCTCTCGAAGCAGATCGGCGCCGCCAAGCAGTCCGGCGAGGAGGCCGAGGCCGAGCGCCTGATGGCCCGGGTCGGCGAGCTGAAGGAGACGATCGAGGCGGGCAAGGCCGAGCTCGAGCGGACCGAGCCGGAGCTGCGCCGGCTGCTGCTCTCGCTGCCCAACCTGCCCGACCCCGGATCGCCCGACGGGATGACCGAGGAGGACGCGGTCGTCGTCCGCGAGGTCGGGACCCCGCCCGAGTTCGACTTCGAGCCGCGGGACCACCTCGAGATCGGCACCGAGCTCGGCCTGATCGACATCGAGTCGGCGGCCCGCCTCTCCGGCTCGCGCTTCGCCTACCTGAAGGGCGACCTGGTGATGGTCGAGCTGGCGCTGCTCCGATTCGCGCTCGAGCTGGCCCGCGGCGAGGGTCACGAGCCGGTCGTACCCCCGGTCCTGGTCCGCGAAGAGGCGCTCGAGGGGACCGGCTTCCTGCCCGAGGCGCGCGAGCAGATCTACGAGATCCCCAAGGACGAGCTCTTCCTCAGCGGCACCTCGGAGGTGGCGTTGGCCGGCCTCCACGCCGACGAGATCCTCGAGGCCGACGCGCTCCCGCTCCGCTACAGCGGCTTCTCGACCTGCTTCCGCCGTGAGGCCGGCGCCGCCGGCCGCGACACCCGCGGCATCTTCCGCGTCCACCAGTTCGACAAGGTCGAGATGTTCTCGTTCGTCGAGCCGAGCGCCTCGGCCGAGGAGCACCAGCGGCTGCTGGCGATCGAGGAGCGGATCCTCGGCGAGCTCGAGATTCCCTACCGAGTGGTCGACGTCGCCGTCGGCGACCTCGGCGCCCCGGCCGCCAAGAAGTTCGACTGCGAGGGCTGGATCCCAAGCCAGGGCCGCTACCGCGAGCTCACTTCCTGCTCGAACACGACCGACTACCAGGCCCGCCGGCTGGGTGCCAGATACCGCCCACAGGAGGGCGCGGGACCGGTCCCCGTCCACACCCTGAACGGCACCGCGTGCGCGATCGGGCGCACGATCATCGCCCTGATCGAGAACCGCCAAGAACGCGACGGGAGTTTCACGATTCCCTCGGTTCTGCACCGATTGGGCGCTCCTGACAGAATTTCGCCACGATGAGCTCCTCCGTGCGGGAAGCCAAGCGGGTGGTTCTCTGCGACGACCACGAGATCGTCCGCGAGGCGATCAAGGCGCGGATGGCCAACTCGAGCA
>DASXFL010000112.1:0-4584 GCA_036489595.1 Solirubrobacterales bacterium | reverse complement strand
AGCGCCAGCGCGGGGAAGAGCGCCCGCGGCATCCCGAAGGTCATCGCGCAGAGGTCGATCACGAAGCCGCCCATCACCGGCTTCTGGCGGCGGACGAAGGCGAGGCCGGCGCGGATTGAGCGCAGGACCGGCTCGTGGACGGCTCCGGAGCCGACCGGCTGCGGTGAGAGCGCGGCGGCTGCCGCGGCCATGCCGAGACAGCTGACCGCGTCGATCGCGTAGGGCATCGAGATCCCGAAGGCGGCGATCAGAAGGCCGCCGACGCCGGGCCCGGCTACCTGGGTCAACTGGTAGAGCCCGTAGGTGAGCGAGAGGGCGCCGCGCAGGCGCTCGGGCGAGACCGTATTGGGGACGATCGCCGCCCGCACCACCCGCTCGACTGCCGAGGCGCCCGCCATCGCGGCGGCGAGGACGTAGAGGAGCCAGACCGACGGCTCGCCGGAGATCGCCGCCACCGAGAGGGCGGCAGCGACCGCGACCAGCGCCAGCTGGCAGCTGAGCAGCAGCGTGCGGCGATCGAAGCGGTCGGAGAGGGCGCCGCCGTAGAGCGAGCCGGCGACGAGCGGGACCAGCTCGGCGGCGCCGATCAGCCCGGTCAGGAAGGCGGAGCTGGTGATCACGAACACTTGGTAGGGCAGCGCCATCAGGGTCGCCTGGGTGCCGAGGCCGGTGATCAGCGAACCGGCGGTGATCAGGCGGAAATCGCGCGACTCCCGCAACGGGGTGACGTCGACGGCGATGCGGCTGATCCAGCTCAAGCCCGCGACGCTAGTTGATCGCGGTCGCGGCCTGCCGGAGGCGCCATAAGATCGGGCCGTGAAGGCCATCGTCCAACGCTCCTACGGCGGCCCCGAGGTGCTGGCGCTGGAGGAGATGCCAGCGCCGGAGCCGATTGCGACCGAGGTCCAGGTCCGCGTCCATGCCGCCGGGGTCAACCCGGTCGACCTCAAGACCCGGGCCGGCAAGGGGATGGCGGGGATCCTCGAGCCGCCGATGACCGTCGGCTGGGACCTGGCGGGGACGGTCCGCGCGGTCGGGGTCGGGGTGACGCGGTTCCGGATCGGCGACGAGGTCCTCGGCATGCCCTGGTTCCCGCGCGAAGCGGGCGCCTACGCCGAGTACGTGACCGCGCCCTCGCGCCACTTCGTCGCCAAGCCACACGCGCTGACCTTCGAGGAGGCGGCGGCGCTGCCCTTGGCCGGGTTGACCGCCTGGCAGATCGTCGTCGACGCGCTCGCCGTCCAGGAGGGGGACGACGTGCTGATCCACGGCGCCGCCGGCGGGGTCGGCCATCTCGCGGTGCAGGTGGCGAAGGCGCGCGGCGCAACCGTCTTCGCCAGCGCCCGTGCCGAGCAGGCGGAGTGGCTGCGCGAGCTTGGCGCCGACCGGGTGATCGACTACCGCAACCAGCGCTTCGAGGACCTGCTCGGCGACCTCGACGCAGTCGTCGACCTGCCCGGCGGGGGGCTCGGCCAGCGCTCGCTCGAGGCGCTGCGGCCGGGTGGGACGCTGCTGCAGGTCCGGGGCACGGTGGAGGAGGAGCTGCGGGCCGCCGGGGCAGTGCGGCGGCAGCGGGTCACCGGCTTCCTGGTCGAGCCCGACCCGGTCGGGCTGAACGGGCTGGTGGCGCTGATCGAGGCCGGGCGGCTGCGGGTCCACGTCGACACCGTGGTCGAGCTCGAGCGCGCAGCCGACGCGCACCGCAGTGCCGAAGAGCACCACGGCGGCGGCAAGATCGTGCTGCGGGTGCCGCTCGAGGCCTGAGCCGGGCGCGACCCTCCGTGCGCTGGAAAGGTCAGGTGTTCAAAAGAAGGTGCCGCCAGCACCTGAATCTGGGTGGCGCGGACCCGCGCACTCGCGAATCGGAGATGCGCAAATTGCAGGTCATCCGAGGTGGGGAGCCGAGAGAAACCCGGGTGGGTGGCGTATTTCGATACCGATCCGAGCGGATGCAATCGTGGGCAGCTATCCCTTTCCCTGACCCCTCGGGGTTCGCAAGCAACTTGAAAGGGAAGGACCATGTTCTCAAAACTGAAGACCATCAGCCTCACTCTCGTCGCCATTTTCGCACTCGCAGCGATCGCGGCGAGTGCTGCAAGCGCTGCGGAATACCATGCTGAAGAAGCGTCGGAAGCCAAACCGGCGTTCCTGTTCGGCGAAAGCTCGGACACCGTGCTCACGATCAAACACTCTCCGACCAACGTGACCGTGGCATGCGCGAGTACGAAACTCGCCGGGAGCAGTACCGTCAAAGCGGCCGTCACCATGAAGTTGCATCCGACCTACAGCTCTTGCAAACTCAACGGCGTGGCCGCGACGATCACCGTCCCATCCACTTGTGGCTACGAACTGGGCGTCGCCAAAGACGAAGGGCTCATCGAATTTCCCGCAAATTCAGGGAAATTCCAAACATTTTGGAAAGCCAGCGCAGCAGTGGCCAGTTGCGGTTCTCCGATCAAAATCGCCGCAGGCAGCTGCACGGTGGAAGTCAAAAATCAAAGCGGCCTGCAAAGTGTCAGCACGCTCGACCAAGGCTCCGGCACGAGTCGCGACATCTTCATGATCATCCAGCTGAGCGGCATCAAGGTCAGCCAGAAAGCTGGCTGCCCCGGGGAAGCCGGCGAATTCACCACCGGCGAATACTCCGAGACGATGACACTGAAAGGCTTTACCAACGAATTGATGACCACTCAGCAGGGAATTTGGGTCGAATAGCTTCATAGGAACTGCGCTCGGAAGGTACGTTCCGGCTTATCTGCCCCGGCGGCCGAAGCTGTGGCCCGCCGGGGCGACCTCGCGCAGCTCGGCGATCACGAGTTCGCGGTCGCGGCGGGAGGGCGAAGCGCTCGGAGGCTCGGGCTGAGAGACGTCGGGAACCGGCGGGTGGGCGCGGCCGCGCGGGGTGATCCCGGACGGGGCCCGACGGGGCCTGCGCCGGCGCAGGCCGCCGCGGCCGGGCAGGAGGTTCTCGACTGGCGAGGGAGCATCGGGCTCTGGCGCGGGTTGCCGGGGTGGCGGCGCGGCTGCGGCGCCCTCGACCTCCGCCGCGCCGGGCCCGGCGCGGCGCTCCAGCTCGAAGATCTCGCGGACGACCACGTTGATCGTCCCTTCGCGCCGCTCCAGCTTGCCGGTCGCACAGACCAGCGGCGAGGCACGGACGGTTGCACGGTGGCGGTCGTAGACCCGCGGCGGCACGATCAGGTTGACGCTGCCGCGCTCGTCCTCGATCAGCATGAAGACGACTCCCTTCGCCGTCTCCGGCCGCTGGCGGGCGGTGACCATCCCGGCGACGAGGACGGTGGCGCCGTCGTCGGTCCGCTCGAGCTCGGAGCTGCGGAGGATCTCGGGGTCGAGCTCGGGCCTCATCAGCTCCATCGGGTGGCGGCCGAGGACCATCCCGGTGGTGCGGTAGTCGGCGATCAGCTCGCCCCACTCGCCGAGCGGCTCCAGCTGCGGCGGCTCGGGCGGCTCGATCGGCAGCGCCAGCTGGGTGCCGCCGCGCGAGCCGCGGCCGTTGGCGGCCACCCCGACCGCCCACAGCGCCCGCCGCCGGTCGCCGGCGGCGTCGCGGGGGATGCGGTCTAGCGCCCCGGCCCAGGCCAGCCGTTCGAGGCTCGCCAGCCCCGCCCCCGAGCGCGAGGCGAGGTCAGCGATCCCCCGGTAGGGCCCGCCGCGCTCGCGCTCGGCGACCAGCGCCTCCATCTCCTCCTTCTTCACCCCCTTCACGTAGCCGAGCCCGATCCGCACCATCAGCCCGCCCCGCAGCTCCTGGTTCTGGCGCGGCGTCTCGACGTGGCAGAGGACGCGGCTGCGGTTGGCGTCGGGAGCGGCGACCCGGATCCCGCGCCGCTGCGCCTCGTGGACCAGCGAGTCCGGCGGGTAGAAGCCCATCGGCTGCTCGTTCAGCAGCGAGCAGAGGAACTCGGGGCCGTAGTGGATCCGCAGCCAGGCCGACTGGTAGGCGAGCAGGCCGAAGGCGGTCGAGTGGGCCTTGGGGAAGCCGAAGCCGGAGAAGCCCTGGATCTGCAGCCAGACCCGTTCGGCGACCTCGAGCGGCACCCCCTTGCTGACGGCGCCGACGAGGAAGCCGTCGCGGTGCTCTTCGATCGCCTCCTGCGAGCGCTTGCGGCTCATCGCCCGCCGCAGCCCCTCGGCCTCGGCCGGCTCGAAGTCGGCGAGCGCCATCGCCACCTCGATCACCTGCTCCTGGTAGACGATCGTCCCCAGCGTCTCGCCCAGCGGCTCCCGCAGCAGCTCGTGCTCGTAGGGGACCTCGAAGCCGGGGACCTCGCGCAGAGCCTTGCGACGCTCGATGTAGGGGTGGACGGCGCCGCCCTGGATCGGCCCCGGCCGCACCAGCGCCACCTGGACGGTGATGTCGTCGAGGTTCTCCGGCCGGGTCCGCGGCAGCATCTGCATCTGCGCCCGGCTCTCGATCTGGAAGACGCCGGTGGTCTCGGCGGCGCGGATCGACTCGTAGGTCTGCTCGTCGGCCATGTCGATCCGCGAGAGGTCGACGTACTCGTCCCGCGCCGCGGCGATCTCCTCGACGCAGCGCTCGACCGCCGAGAGCATCCCCAGACC
>DASXFL010000075.1:0-15336 GCA_036489595.1 Solirubrobacterales bacterium | reverse complement strand
GCCCTCAAAGTCCAACGCGCGTTGCAAGGTCAGGCCGGCGCCATCAGGCGGGTCACCGAATCGCCGACGAAGCAGGGTTTCTCGCTGCCCTCGACCTCAATCGTGATCCGGGTTATCAGCTGCAGCCAGCCGCCGCCGACCTCCTCCAGCTCGGCCAGCTCGAGGCGGGCGCGGATGCGGGAGTCGACCGGCACCGGGGCCGGGAAGCGGATCTTGTTCCAGCCGTAGTTGACGGCGAGGGCGAAGCCGCTCGGCTTCAGCAGCTGCTGGCGGAAGCCGTCGACCGTGGCGAGGGTGAGATTGCCGTGGGCGATCGTGGTGCCGAAGGGGCTTTCGGCCTTGGCCCGCTCGGGATCGACGTGAATCCACTGGTGGTCGCCCGAGAGCTCGGCGAAGGCGTCGATGTCGGCTTGGGTGATGGTGCGCCACTCGCTCGGGCCGATCTCGCTGCCGAGCAGCTCGCGCAGGCCCTCGACGCCGGTTGCCTCGGCCGCCGCCATCAGTCCTCCCACCAGCCGTGCAGCAGTTCGCCGTCGTTGTCGTGGTGGGCGCCGACCGCCAGCACCTCGATCCCCTCCGGGCCGCCCTCGACGCCACGGGCGACCTCGGGCGCGATCCGGATCGCGTCGAGCTCGACCACTTCGATGATCTCGTCGTCGAGTTTGATCCGGCCGGAGCCGGCGATGACGATGTAGATCTCCTCGGCCTCGTCGTGCTTGTGGCCGAACGGCATCCGCTTGCCGGGCTTCAGCTTGAGGTGGCTGATGCCGGTCTGCTCGGCGTCGAGCGCTTCCCTGGCGAAGCGCGCCTCGGCCAGCTCGCCGAAGCCGAACTCCGGTGCCGAGTCCTTGACCTCGGTCAGTCGCATGTGGGTGTAGGTATCCGCCATCTGCTCCTCCGATCCTCCCTGGGTTGCGAGCGCTGGTCGGTACTCTAGGCGCGGTGGCCGGTCCGGTGAGTCGAGTGCTGTCCAGTTCGCAGATGCGGACGCTGGCGGAGCATGGCGAGGAGCGGACGGCAGCGGTCGGCGAGGAGCTGTTCCGGATCGGCGACGCGAGCTACCCGTTCATCGCGATTCGCGAGGGCGAGGCGGCGGTGCTCGACGGCGCCGGCAACGAGATCGTCCGCCACGGCCCCTCCGGCTTCCTCGGCGAGATGAACCTGCTCTCGGGGCAGACCGTCTTCCTCACCGCCGTCGTCACCGAGCCGATGCGCTACGTCGCGGTCGAGCGCGAGGCGCTGCGCGAGCTGCTCTTCGACGACAGCTCGCTCTCGGAGCTGCTGCTCGCCGCCTTCGTGCAGCGGCGCGAACTGCTGCAGCAGCAGCAGGGGATCGGGATCGAGGTAATCGGGCCCCGTGACTCGCAGGCGACTCGCGAGCTGGTCGACTTCGCCAAACGCCAGCGCCTCCCCTACTCCTGGCGCGACCCGGCCGAAGACGCCGAGGCGGCGACGCTGGCCGCCGAGCTGGCCGCGGACGAGGTGCCGCTGGTGCGGCTACCGGGCGGGGCCGAGCTGCGGCGGCCCAGCAACGGCGAGCTCTCGCGCTCGCTCGGGATCGGGCTCCAGCTGCAGGCGCGCGAAGAGGTCGACCTGCTGGTGATCGGCGGCGGCCCGGCCGGGCTCGGGGCGGCGGTCTACGGCGCCTCCGAGGGCCTCGACACGTTGCTGATCGAGAGCACCGTGCTCGGCGGCCAGGCGGGAACCTCGCGGCGGATCGAGAACTACCTCGGCTTCCCGGCCGGGATCAGCGGCACCGAACTGACCAGCCGCGCGGTCACCCAGGCGCGCAAGTTTCGCGCCCGCACCGCCAGCCCCTACCGGGCGCTCTCGCTCGAGCCCGGCGACGACTTCCACCGGGTCGAGCTCGAGGGCGAGGTCGAGATCGGCGCCAGGGCGGTGCTGGTCGCGACCGGCGCCGAATACCGGCGGCTGCCGGTCGCCGGCCTCGACGCCTACGAGGGCTTCAGCATCTTCTACGCCGCCGGGCCACCGGAGGCGCAGCTCTGCGGCGGCTCGCGGGTCGGGGTGGTCGGCGGCGGCAACTCGGCCGGCCAGGCCGCCGTCTGGCTGGCCCGAGGCGGCGCCCTCGTGACCCTCCTGCACCGCCGCGCCGACCTCTCGGAGACGATGTCGAGCTACCTGATCGAGGAGCTCGACCGCTACGGCGTCGCCGTTCGCGACCGCAGTGAAGTCGCCGAGCTGCACGGCGACGACGGCCTGCTAGCGGCGGTGACGCTGACCGACGGCGAACAGCTGCCGCTCTCCTTCCTCTTCCTCTTCCTCGGCGCTGCGCCCTGCACCCAGTGGCTCGGGGCCTGCATCGCCCGCGACGAAAAGGGGTTCGTGCTGACCGGCGAGGAGGCCGGCGCCGACGGCCTGCTCGAGACCAGCGTCGCCGGCGTCTATGCCGCAGGCGACGTCCGCTCCGGCTCGATCAAGCGCTGCGCGACGGCGATCGGCGAGGGCGCCGCGGTCGTTCGCTTCGTTCACGAGCACCTGCAGCCGAACGCGATCACCCCCGGGCTGCCACAGGCCTAGCCCTTGAATAGCTGCACGCGGCAGCGGCGGGCAGCGCAGCGCGGGACGGTGCTCTTCACCCGGTAGCTGTGGCGCCAGACCGCCCGGTTCGATTCGAACGCGTAAAAAACCGTCACCCAGCCGGCGTAGGCGAAGCGGCCGCCGTCCCAGCTCACCTTGCAGCTCCGCTTCGCCGCTTCCAGGGGTTCGCAGGCGACCCGGTAGCCGCTGCGGCGCTCGAAGCGGCGGCCGAGGTCCCGCCGCAGCGCGGTGCGGACGAAGCGTTCGGCGGTCGACTCGCCGAGCCGCGGCAGCTTGGCGGGCGCGGAGTCGGTGGCGGGCGCCTGTCCGGGCGGCGGCGCGACCGCGGCGACCTGGGCCGCGACCCAGGGCTCGATCAGGTCGGCGCGGGTGTAGTACTGCGGGCTCGACGGCGAGCAGCCGGCGTCGGCGATGAAGGACGCGACGCCGATCTCGAGCGGTTCGCTCGCCGAACCCGGAGCGACGACCAGCAGCGGCCCACCGCTGTCGCCGTTGCAGGCGGAGCGGGCGCCTTCGGGATCGGCCACGCAGAGCTGGCCTTCGGCGTGGAAGTGGTTGGCGCCGGCGCCGCAGACGGAGGCCGGCTGGACGACGGTTTCGGCGTCGTGGAGGAGCGAGGCGGCACCGGCCTGGCTGCTCGCCGTCTTCCCCCAGCCGGTGATCAGGGCCGCGCTGCCGGGGGCCCATGCTTCGGCGCTCGCCAGCCTCACCGCTGGCGCGGCGATCGGCTTCGAGAGCTCGAGCAGGGCGGCGTCCCCCCAGTGGGCGTATTCGCCGCTCGGGGTGTATTCGGGGAAGACGGCGACCGAGGAGACCGAGGAGACGACCCGTTCGCTGGCGCTCCACCGGACGCTGCCGGTTACGACCTGGAAGCCGGAGGCTGGATAGAGGGTCCCGCCTTCTTCGTCGACCACGCAGTGGGCGGCGGTGAGGACGACGTTGCTGGAGACGACGGTGCCGGTGCATGCCTCGGCGGAGCCGCCTTCGCCATGGATCACGAAGGCGAGGTAGGGAAAGCTGCCGCGGACCGCCCCTTCGCCTCCGACGACGCTGGCGGAGGCGGTGGTGGCACCGGCGGAGGCCGGCAGCAGGGCGCCGAGCAGCAGCACTGCGGCGAACGCAGCCGGGAGCAGGCGCTGGATCCGGGGCCGAGCCATGGGGGCGCGTGACCATACGCTTTTCCAACGCACCGCCAAGCACGTTCTCCTCATTTTTCGCAGCAGAGCTTCGCTTTTCGTCGTCCGGTGGCTCAGCCGCCCCACTTTTGCGCCCAGATTCTCGATCAGGCGTTGAAACGATTTCCTTACCTATTGCCTACTCCCGGCGCCTTGAAAAGCTTTCTTTCGAAAGCTATCTTTCGACGATGCCGCAGACGAAGAGCCGCAGCGTCGAGCTGACCGACCCGCGGGCGCTGCGCGCGGTCGCTCACCCGATCCGGCTCGAGCTGATCGGCCTCCTGCGCCGCTCCGGGCAGATGACCGCGACCCAGGCGGCGGCGCGGATCGGCGAGAGCCCGGCCAGCTGCTCGTTCCACCTGCGCCAGCTCGCCAAGTACGGCCTGGTCGAGGAAGCCGGCGGTGGCCGCGGCCGCGAGCGACCCTGGCGGGCCACCGCCCCGCTGACCAGCTGGTCGGAGGCGGGCGAGGAGGAGGACCGGGCCGAGGCGACGGCGATGCTCTCGCGCGTCGTCATCGAGCGCTATTTCGAGCAGGCGCTCGGGTGGCTCGAGCGGCGCCGCTCCGAGCCGCGCGAATGGGCCGAAATCAGCAACCTCGGCGACCGTGTCCTCTACGCGACCCCGGCCGAGCTGGAGGAGCTAGAGGAGCAGATCAGCGATCTGCTCGACCCGTTCATCGAGCGGCTCGAAGATCCCTCGAGGCGGCCTGAGGGAGCACGGGCCGTCAACCTGGTTCAGCTCACCTTCCCGCTCCCCGAGGAGCCCGAGGAGCGGTGAGCGTGCGCCGCCCGAAGATCCCGCCGCTGCTGCGCCGCCACCGCTACTTCCGCAACTTCTGGATCGGGCAGACGGTCTCGTTCTTCGGCGACCAGGTCTCGCTGCTGGCGATCCCGCTGCTGGCGGTGCTTCAGCTCGACGCCAGCGCCACCCAGGTCGCCCTGCTCAGCGCCGCGACGATGGCGCCGAACCTCTTCTTCTCGGTCCACTTCGGGGCCTGGGCCGACCGTTTGCCGAACCGGCGGGCGCTGATGATCGGCGCCGACCTCGGCCGCGCCGTCCTGCTCGTGAGCCTTCCGGCTGCGGCCGCCCTCGACATGCTCTCGCTGCCGCAGCTGTTCGTCGTCGCCCTCTTGTCCGGCACCCTCGCCGTGCTCGCCGACGTCTGCTACTACACGGTCTTCGTCTCGCTGGTCGACCGTGACGAGTACATCGAGGGCAGCGCCCTGCTCAATGGCAGCCGCGCCGTCTCCTTCGTCGGCGGCAACGGGATCGCCGGCATCCTCGTCCAGCTCTTCACCGCGCCGTTCGCGCTGCTCGCCGACGCCGCCTCCTTCCTCGTCTCGGCGCTCTTCCTCCACCACGCCCCGGCGGTCGAGGCGCCGGTCGAGGAGGCTGACGGCCGCGGCCTCTCGGAGGGCATCCGCTTCATCCTCCGCACGCCCCTGATCCGTGCCTCGCTGGCGGCGACCGCAACCCTCAACCTCTTCAACGCCGCCTTCTGGGCGCTGCTCGTCGTCTTCGCCGTGCGGACGCTCGGGGTCGGCGCCGGCGCGCTCGGCTTGGCGCTCGCGGTCGGGGCGCTCGGCAGCGTCCTCGGCAGCGCGATCACCGGCCGCTTCAGCCGCCGGCTCGGGCTCGGCAACGCGCTGATCGTCTCCTTCGTGCTGGCCCCGGCGCCGCTCCTCCTCGTCCCCGCCGCCGCCGGCCCACCCGCCCTGGCGCTCTCGATGCTCGGCCTCGCCGAGTTCCTCTCGGGGATCGGGATCATGGTCCTCGACGTCGGCCTCGGGGCAATGACCGCCGCCCTGGTGCCGGACCGCCTGCGGGCCCGGGTCAGCGGCGCCTACAACTTCGTCAACTGGGGGATCCGGCCGCTGGGCGCGGTCGGCGGCGGCCTCCTGGCTGCGGCCACCGACCTGCGAACGACGATGTGGGTGGCGACGATCGGCGCCCTCGCCGGGGTCCTCTGGCTGCTCCCTTCGCCGATGCCGCGCCTGCGCTCGCTGCCGGAACCGGTCGAGCCGACGCCGCCGACGCCGGGCGCCTGACCCCGGCGCGGGCCGCTGCTCCTCCGGGTAGCGTCGGGGCCGTGTCGACCGTCCGCGACGCGATTCCCGCCGACGCCCTCGCCGTCGCCGGCGTCCACGTCCGCTCCTGGCAGGTCGCCTACCGCGGCCTGATCGCCGACGAGTTCCTCGATCGCCTCCGGCCCGAGGAGCGCGCGGCGACCTACCGGCTCGGCGCCGAGGGCCCGGGCGCGCCGCAGACCGTCGTCGCCGCAGGCGACGACGGCGAGATCTGGGGCTTTGCGACCATCGGCCCTTGTCGCGACGAGGACGCCGCCGGGGCCGGCGAGCTGATGGCGCTCTACGTCGACCCGCCCCGCTGGCGGACCGGCACCGGCCGGCTCCTGCTCGACCACGCCACCGACCGCCTCCGCGACCGGGGGTTCGGGCAGGCGGTGCTCTGGGTGCTGCGCGGCAACGAGGGAGCGGAACGCTTCTACGCGGCCGCCGGCTGGCGCCGCGACGGCGCCGAGCGCGAGGAGCAGCCCTACGGCGTCGTCTCCAACGTCGTCCGGATGCGCCGCTCGCTCAGCGATTGAGCGCCTCCTTCCAGCCGTTGCGGGACCACCCCGCGCGCGTTTAGGGTCGGCTCAGGCCGGCGGGCGGATCAACCGAGGAAGGGAAGCGACGATCGTGGACATGAAGCTCGAGGTCGTGGTGCTGCCGGTGGCGGGCGTCGACCGCGCCAAAGCCTTCTACGAGTCGCTCGGGTGGCGGCTCGACGCCGACTTCAGCGGCGAGGAAGGCTTCCGGGTGGTCCAGCTAACCCCGCCGGGATCGGGGTGCTCGGTGATCTTCGGCAGCGGCCTCACCGAGGCTGCGCCGGGCTCGACCGAAGGCCTGCAGCTGACCGTCACCGACATCGAGGCGGCCTGCGACGAGCTGGCTGGCCGCGGGGTCGAGGTCAGCGACCCGTTCCACGACGAGGGCGGCGTTTTCCACCACGCCGGCAGCCGCGGCCGGGTCGACGGTCCCGACCCGGATCGCAACAGCTACGGCTCCTTCGTCTCCTTCAGCGATCCGGACGGCAACCTCTGGTTCGTGCAGGAGATCAAAGAGCGCCTGCCCGGGCGCTGAGGGAGGAGGAGGCATGAGCGACTACGACGTGATCGTCGTCGGGGCGGGCTCGCCGGGCGTGCACTGCGCCGGCGCCCTAGCCGCGGGCGGGCTCCGGGTCGCCGTGGTCGAGCCGAATCTGGTCGGCGGCGAGTGCACCTATTACGCCTGCATCCCCTCGAAGACGCTGCTACGGCCGGGCGAAGCGGCGCACGACGCCCGCCAGGCAGCGGCGAGCGCCGAGGTCGACGTCGCCGAGGCGCTCGCCTGGCGTGACTTCAACACCTCCAAGTACTCCGACGCCGGCGAAGCCGCCTGGCTCGAGCGGGAAGGGATCGACTTGATCCGCGGCCACGGCAAGCTGGTCGGGGCGGGCGTGGTCGAGGTCGACGGCGTCCGCCACAGCGCCGAGCACGTCGTCCTGGCGACCGGGGCCGACGCGGTGATCCCGCCGATCCCCGGCCTGCACGACCTCGAGGGCATCTGGACCAACCGCGAGGCGACCGGGATGACGGAGGTGCCGAAGCGGCTGCTGGTGCTGGGCGGTGGCCCGGTCGGGGTCGAGCTGGCGCAGGCGACCCACCGCCTTGGCGCCGAGGTGGTACTGCTGGAGGGCTCCGACCGGGTCCTGGCCCGCGAGCCGGCGCCACTCGGCGAGGCGCTCGGGAAGGTGCTGCAGGGCGAGGGCATCGAGCTCGTCCTCGGCACCCACGCCGCCGCCGCCCGCCGCGAGGGCGAGGACTACGTGCTGGAGCTCGAGAGCGGCGCGGAGCTACGCGGCGACCGCCTGCTGGTCGCCACCGGTCGCCGCCCTCGCACGGCCGGCATCGGCCTTGAGGCGGTCGGGATCGAGGGCACCGAGCACGGCGTCCATGTCGACTCCCGCCTGCGAGCGGCCGAGCGCCTCTGGGCGATCGGCGACGTCAACGGCATCTGGCCGCTGACCCACGTCGGCAAGTACGAGGGCGAGGTGGTCGCCGCCAACATCCTCGGCGAACCGCGCGAGGCCAACTACGACGCCGTCCCCCGGGTCACCTACACCGACCCTCAGGCCGGCTCGGCCGGCGCCACCGAGTCCACTTTCAGCGGCACCGCCCGCCTCACCGAAATCGCCAAGACCGAGACCTACACCCGCGCCTACGCCGATTCCAACGGCTTCCTCACCCTGCTCAGCGACGGCGCGCGCCTGACCGGCGCCTACGCCCTCGGCCCCGAGGCCGGCGAGTGGCTCCAACAGGCCACCGTGGCGATCCGCGCCAAGGTCCCCCTCGCCGTCCTCCGTGACACGATCCAGCCCTTCCCCACCTTCTCGGAGATCTACGTCGGCGCCCTGAAAGCGCTCTGGGACGAGGTAGGGGCGCGCGGCTGAAGCGCCCTGCGAGCTTCAGGACGGCAAGGCCGGGACCGCGACGCGCACGACCTAGAGCCCGTCGATGCCGTCGGGGTTGCAGGCGTAGAGGGGCAGGCCACGGGAAAGGCGACCCGGCACCCAGGACGGGAGCGTGTGGCCGGGGACGGCACCGTCGCCGTTACTGCCGAGCCCAACCGAGTCGCGGCGCCGAGCAAGGAGGCAGCCTGGCTCAGGGTGCCTAGGACGATTGAGAAGGCACCACTCGGTCCTGCTGCTGCTTGGTTCTACTTCCACGGGCCCTCAAGCCACCAGCCTCACTTCGAAGCTCGGGGCCAGGAGGGCGCCGGCGCCGCCGATCAGGGCGAGGATGCGGGTGACGTAGGCCTGCGTCTCGGGATAGGGAGGGATGCAGTGACAGGCTTCAACCGGGGCGGGGCCGGCGTTGTAGGCGGCGAGGGCGAGCTCGGGGGAGCCGAACTGGCGGATCAGGTCCGACATCAGGTGAGCCTCGGCGTCGATCTCTTCGGCCGGGTCGAACGGGTTCTTCACCCCGTAGGAGGCGGCGGTACTGGGCAGGAATTGCGCTATTCCCTCCGCACCGGCGGGAGAGCCGGCGCTCGGGTCGAAGCCCGACTCAGCCATCTCCTGGCCGGCCAGCAGCGCCGGCGAGACGCCCCAACGGGCCGCCGCCTGCAAGATCATCGGGCGGAACTGAGCCGGCACCCAGGAGGGAAGCGTCTGGCCGGAGAGGGTGCCGTCGCCGCCGTCGCCGAGGCCGACCGAGTCGCCGGCGGCCGAGCAGGGTTCCGGCGGCCTGTTCCAGCCGTAATGCCAGGGCTCCCACGAATAGCGTTGGACGAAGCCGAAGCGGCCGGCGTTGGCGGCGAGCCAGCCGTAGGCCGATTCGGGGCCGAGGTCGAGCTCGGTCGCGCAGCGGTGGAGCGAATGGCCGGGCGGGGCGACCCAGGTCGGGTCCGGATGCGCAGCGAAGAGCGCCGCCTGTTCGGCGTCGGAGCGGAAGCCGGAGACGACGACGAGAGCGATGCCGTCGGCGGCCGCAGCAGCCGCCATGCGGTCGTAGCCTTCGGCCACGTCCGGGCGCATGCCCTCGCCGTCGCGGTACACGAGCGGGCCGCTGTAGCCACCGCCGCTCGCCATCCCGGGCATACCGGCGCCGGCGCCGGCGCCCGCTTCGGCGACCGCCGAGGCTTCGACCGAGGGCGTTCCCGACTCATCGAGGCGGGCGACGACCACGGCCCGCGCCCGCACCGGCGCGAACGACGCCGCGTCGGGAAAGTCGATCTGGAGCTGCCCGGGATCGACGCCGTTGGCCCGTCCCGCCGCCCGCGCCGCTTCCCTGGCCCCGGCCAGATAGGTCGCTTTGCTGATGTGGAAGGGATTCGGCAGGCCACTCGGCAGCGTCGCCGGCGCCAGCAGCCGCGGCAGCGCGTCCTTCATCGAGCGGGCGGCCGAGATCGCGGCGAGATCGGCGGCGCGCTGGACCCTGCCCTTGCCGGTCACCGCGCCGACGATCGCGACCAGGGCGACGGCGCCGAGGACCAGCACGAAGGCGCCAGCCACGGTGAGGATCAGCGCCTGCCCCTCCTCTCCCCCACCCGGCGTCGAACCTTTCCGGCGCCCGCCCCGTAGAGCGGAGAAGAACGGACCCGAGGAGGAGGCAATCGGTGAACCCATCCGCGAAATCACGAGCACTGCTCCGCGTCGCGCTCGCCGCCCTGGCGGTGGCCGCCCTGGCGCTGCCCGCGACCGCCGCCGCGGCGACCAAGTCGGTGGCCAAGGAAGGGACGGTCGCCTCGCTGGGCAAGACCGTGCTGACCAACAACGCCGGCCACACGCTCTACAGCCTCAGTGTCGAGAAGCACGGCAAGTTCATCTGCACCGGCGGCTGTCTCGCCACCTGGAAGCCTCTCGTGGTCCCAGCCGGGACGAATCCGACCGGTCCAGCGAAGCTGGGAACGGTCGAACGCCCCGATGGTCGTACCCAGGTCACCTACAAAGGCCGTCCGCTCTACGCCTTCGCCGGCGACAAGAAGAAGGGCGAAGCCAATGGCGAGGGGTTCATGGACGTCGGCACCTGGCACGCGGCGACGCTCGGAGCCGCCTCCTCGGCTCCGGAATCGCCCGGTCACGAATCCAACCCTCCGCCGTACCCGTACCCGTCGCCGTACTGAGTCAGCCGCCGGACCAGCGACTCCGAGAGCCCATCGCCGTCGGCGCCGAGGGCGCCGAAAAGCGCCCGGCGCTCGGTCACCCAGCGCAGCCGGCGCTTGAGGACGGCGACGGCGAGGCCGCGCTCCAGTAGATCACCGACAACGAGTGCGAGCAGCGCCCGATCGGCGCCCAGGTCGGAGCGCAGCAGCGCTCCGGTGAGCCGCGGCGCAGCCGGTTCGGCAAGCAGAGCCTGCAGCGCCGTCGGCGGCACGTGGACGACCGCGAGCGCTCCGTGAGCGACGGTAACGGCCGCCGCGGCGGCTCGGAACCCGTCGGCGTCGGCCGGGGCGGCAAGGTGGCAGACCTGGCCCCGGGCGGCAACCCGGGCGTCCGGGAGATGCGCAACCAGGCGCTCCTCGAGCGTCCGCGCCGCCGCTGAGGCCACCAGGGTGGGCCGCGGCGCCCGGCCGTCGAGATCGACCAGAAGCGGCGCCCTGCCGCTGTCGGCGCCGGTGCAGGCAAGTGCCGCCGCAGCGGCGCGCGAGCCCTCGGCGGCACCAACCGCGGTGACCACGACGATCGCGGCACCGGGAGGCGCCTCGAACCGGGCCGGTGGTACCTCGGAGCGAGCCAGCGGCTCCGGTACCGCGGCGGGACGGGTCCAGATCAGCTCGGTCGTCGGCTGCTCGACCTGGGGCGCCGGCGCCGCCCCGAGCCTGCCGCCGGCGCTGATCCTCATCGGGCCGGCCTCGCGCTCGCGCTGCTGCTCACCTCGAGCCGCTCGGCGATCGCCCCGAACGGCGAGGGCGGGCGCAGCCGCACCGAAACCTCGCCGCCGTGGACAGCGACGGTGACGTCGTCTCGTGCCCAACCCGGCAGCGCCCCGCGCACCGCTTCCTCGGCCGAGTCGCCGGAGGCCAGCGCCAGGGCCCCCGCCTCGGCGGCGCCGTCGGCAAGGGTCAGCGCGTAGCCGGCCGCCAGCAGCTGCAGAGCCAGGAGCGCCGCCAGCAGCAGCGCCGGCAGCGCCGCGACCAGCTCCACCGTCGCCTGCCCGCGCTCCTCAGCCACCGTCGGCCTCCAGGCCGGAGCGAGATCTGACCAGCACCTCGGGCAGCCGCGGCAGCAGCTCCGGGACCGGCACCTTCACCGAGACGCCGTCGGAGTCGTCGACCTCGGCACCGCTCCGCAAGGAGGCCGGCAGCGCCCGCCGCGCCGCCGCGCCGGCGTCGCCCCCCACCAACTGCGCCCGTGCTCCCGCCCGAGCGGCGACGCTCGCCGACCAGAGGGCGTAGCCGGCGATCGCCACCTGCGCCGCCACGAGCAGCGCCAGCAGCAGGAAGGGGACGACCGCGATCAGCTCGACCGAGGCCTGTCCCCGCTCCCTCTCTGCGGCGCTCCTGGACCGTGCTCGTGGCATGCCTGGACCGTCCCAGGCAACCCGTCAACCATGGTGCGCAGAGACAAAAGCTTCGTGCCACGCATCCGCACGAAACCCTCACACGGCGCCCCGAACCATCCAATTTCCGAATCGCCATTTCCCGACCGCGGGAGGCCGCCTCGGAAGAGGCTCGCCAGGTGCCGCGAGGCTTGAACCGAGCCGGCCTCGCGCGGCGAGCTCCCTATCTAATACGTGTTCGCCTCGACCCAGATTTTCCAGATCGCCGCGATCGAGGCGGCGAAGGCGGCGATCCAGAAGACGGTGCCGCCGCCGGAGGCAAAGAGCTCGTCGGCGCCGGCGATCAGCAGCGCGATCATCCCGAAGGCGGCGTAGAAGATCGCCCGCCGTTTGTCGTCGAGCGTCGCCAGGGTCAGCTGGTTCTCACGGCTGAGGGTGTAGAGCATCCAGGAGATGCCGGCGAGGAAGCACATCGTCAACAGGGCAAAGAGGGCTTGGACGAAATTGCCGCCATGCGGCGCGAAGGCGACGAGCGCCGCCAGCGCCAGGATGATTGCCACGTTGCGAGCGGCCTTCACACCCCCAGTGTACGACGCCGCTACTTGTGGGTCATGACGACGATCCCGGCCACGATCGAGCCCACCACCACCAGCAGCGCCAGCGCCCCGACCGCCGCCGCCAGCCCCGCCGCCAGCCGCCGCTCTTCGCCGCCGAGCTCGAGCGAGCGCCCGTAGCCCCAGATCGCCACCGCGAAGGCGAAGGTCACTCCCACCCCGGCCAGCGTCGCGGCGATCACGGTCTCCACCAGCTCCTTGCCTTCGACCAGCGCCCCCAGCACCGGCAGCACGGTTACCGCCCCCCACCTTCGGTCACCGGCACGGGCGCTCCGCGCTGGGCCCGGCGCACGAAGGCCGCCGCGATCAACGCCAGTGCCGCCAGCGTCACCACCACCGGCCCGACCGCGCCGGTGCCGAACAGCCGCGTCACGCCGTAGGTCAGGGCGCCGATCGCCGCCGCCGCCGGCAGGGTCAGCACCCAGGCGAGGACGATGTTGCCGGCGACGCCCCAGCGCACCGCCGAGAGCCGCTTCGCCGCGCCCGCCCCCATCACGCCGCCGTTGATCACATGGGTGGTCGAGAGCGGAAAGCCGAAGTGGGTAGAGGCGAGGATCACCGCCGCCCCCGAGCCCTGCGCCGTGAACCCCTGGGCGGCATCCATCTTGATGATCCGGGTCCCAGTCGTCTTGATGATCCGCCAGCCGCCGCTGTAGGTGCCGAGCGAGATCGCCGCCGCGGAGCAGATGATCACCCAGGTTGGCGGGTTGGCTTCCGGCCCGAGGTTGCCGTTGGCGATCAGCGCCAGCGTGATCACCCCCATCGTCTTCTGGGCATCGTTGGTGCCGTGCGCGAGCGCCAGCAGCCCGCCTGAGAGCAGCTGCCCATAGCGGTACCCGCGCGAGACGACGCCGGGGCGCTGGTGGCCGATCACCCGGTAGGCGATCCCGATCGAGAGACCGGCGACGAGGAAGGCGAGCAGCGGCGCCACCAGGGCCGGCACCAGCACCTTGCCGACCAGCCCTTCGGCGATGATCACGTGGAAGCCGGCGGCCGCCACCGCCGAGCCGACGACGCCGCCGATCAGCGCGTGCGAAGAGCTCGAGGGCAGCCCGAAGTACCAGGTGACGAGATTCCAGGCGATCGCCCCGATCAGCCCCGCGAAGACGATCGTCGGCGTGATCACGTCGGCGTCGACGACGTCCTTAGCAACCGTCGCCGCGACCGAGATCGAGATGAAGGCGCCGGCGAAGTTGAGCAGCGAGGCGACGGCGATCGCCACCTGCGGCCGCGCCGCGCCGGTCGAGATCGAGGTGGCAACCACATTGGCGGTGTCGTGGAAACCGTTGGTGAAGTCGAAGGCGAGGGCGGTGCCGACGACGATCACGATGATGATGTCCGAGCCCACGCCCGGGAACTTACCCGCCCCGTTTACATGCTTGTTACACGGTCCCGACCGATTCGGCGGCGGCGCGCGACAGGCCGGGGGACGCCCTGGCCTCTGGAGTTTTTGATGACGATGCCCTCCAATATCTGCGCAGCCTTCTCAGTCGCGTCGATCGCCTCCTCGAGCACCGCGAAGATGTCCTTCCAGCGGATCACGACCATCGGGTCGATCCCATTGGAGAACAGCGATGCCACCGCGTCGCGGGAGATCCGGTCGCCATCGTTCTCGAGCGAGTGGATCTCGATCCAGTACTTGTCGAGGTCCTTGAAGGAGGAGAGGTTCTCGAGTCCCTCGGCCAGCTGTTCGCAGGAGCCGACGAGGACCCTGGTCAGGGCCACCGCCTGCTCCATCGGCGCCTCGATCTGGTAGAGCCCGAGGAAATCAGCCGCCTCCTCGGTGAAGTCGACGATGTCGTCGAGCTGGGTCGCCAGCCCGTAGATGTCCTCGCGGTCGATCGGGGTGACGAAGTTCGAGTTGAGGCGTTTGACGATCTCGTGGGTGATCTTGTCGCCCTCGTGCTCGAGGTCGACGATCTGCGCCGGCAGGTCGCCCGCGTCGGGCCACTCCTTCATCAGCTGGTCGAGCAGGCGCGCCGCCTCGACGCTGTTCCTGCCGGAGCCCGCGAGCAGGTCGAAGAAGGTGCTGTCGCGGGGTAGCAGGGAGAAACGCGCCACTGCACTCATCCTAGCCGCGCCTCCTCACGCGGGAGTTCAGGCGGTGCCGCCGCCAGCTGCTCGGCCGCCCGGGCCGCGTAGATTTCCCGCAGCTCTCGCTGAACGCTACGCCCGGCGCCCTCGCCGGGGCTGTTCCGGGTCCAGGATCCGTCAGATCCGAGCTCCCAGGAGTTTTCGTCGTCGGCGAAGCAGCGCTCGAGGACGTCGAGCATTTCCTCCCGCAGCTCCGCGTCTTCGACCGGTGCCACCAACTCGACCCGGCTGTCGAGATTGCGCGGCATCATGTCGGCGGAGCCCATCAGGACCCGCGCCTCGCCGCCGCGCTGAAAGGCGTAGACCCGCGAGTGCTCGAGGAAGCGGCCGACGATCGAGACGACCCGGATGTTGTCGGAGACGCCCTCGACCCCGGGCCGCAGGCAGCAGATCCCACGCACGTTGAGGTCGACCCTAACCCCCGCCTGCGAGGCCGCGTAGAGCGCCCGGATGCAGGCGGCGTCGACCAGCGAGTTCATCTTCAGCGCGATCCGCGCCTCCTCGCCGGCCTCGTGGGCGGCGACCGTGCGCTCGATCTCCTCGATGAAGCGGTCGCGCATCGTCGTCGGCGAGACCAGCATCTTGCGGTAGACCGCCGGCCGCCCGTAGCCGGTGAGGAAGTTGAACATCTCGGCGACGTCGGCGCCGATGTCGGGGTCGGCGGTGAAGAGGCCGAAGTCGGTGTAGAGGCGAGCCGTCGTCGGGTGGTAGTTGCCGGTCCCGATGTGGACGTACTCGCGCACCTGCTGGCCCTCTCGCCGCGCCACCAGGATCGCCTTCACATGGGTCTTCAGCCCGGGGATCCCGTAGACGACGTGGACGCCCGCCTCCTCCAGCGCTTTCGCCCA
>DASXFL010000074.1:0-26110 GCA_036489595.1 Solirubrobacterales bacterium | reverse complement strand
CGGGGGCGAACATCGTGAAGCGGCCGAGCGGGCGGTCGGGCGGGAGCGCTGGGTATGGGCTCCCGCCCTGATCGACGCCGAGGTCGGCAACGCGCTGCGGCGCCAGGTTCGCGTCGGCAATCTAGGCCCGCGCAAGGCGGGCGCCGCGCTCGAAGACTTCCTGGAGATGCGGCTACAGCGGGTGCCGCACCGCAACCTGGTCGAGCGGGCCTGGCAGCTGCGCGACAACGTCAGTTTCTACGATGCGCTCTACGTGGCGCTCGCCGAGGGTCTCGGCGCGCCACTGCTGACCCTCGACGCGCGGCTGATCCGGGCGCCGGGGCTGCGCACCGAGGTCGAGCTGGTCGGACCGGCCTGAGGTTCCACGCCGGCCGGCCGGCCGGCGGATCGGCCTAGGCCTCGGCCGGGGGCGAGTCGTCCTCGTCCTCGTCGACCGCGGCGTAGAGGCTCTCGGCGGCAAGCTCCTGCGCCCGCCGGCTCCACAGCTTGACCTCCATGAAGATGTCGTCGCCGTAGGCCTCGAGGGCGTCGAGCGCGACCAGCGTGAAGCGGTCCCGGCTGATCTCTTCCTGGTCGACCGTCTCACCGTCGAGCTCCGCGGTGGCGGCGACGGCGCCGCGCACCAGCGGCCGTCCCCAGACCAGGGTGACCGCGCCCGCCCGCCCGTTCTCGCCGCGCCAGCGGCCGATCACGTCATCGTTCAGGTCGATCTTCCAATCTGCGTTGTCCTCGGCGAGGACATCGGTGAAATCGGCGGTGGCGGCGAACCCGGTCGGGTCGCCCTCGCCGCTCGGCAGCTCGTAGGAGACGTGGCCGAAGAGCTCGAGCGTGCCCTCGTCGCTCTCCGCTCGCACCGAGCAAGGGATCCAGACACGGCCACCCCAGGCGCGCTCCGGGAACCAGTCGAGCTCCTCCGGCACGGCCGCCCCGGCGGGCAGGTCGGCGATTCCGTCGACTGCCTCGACGAAGGCTTCGCGCAGGCGCGTCGCGAAGCGGCCCGCAGCGATTCCGTCCTGGCTCGTGTCGGCGATGAAGTGGGGGATCGGTCGAGGGTTCGGCGGCACGGCCGGGAGACCCTATACCCGGCGCGTAACGGCCCGGTGCGTTCGCACTTATCCGTAGTGGTCGGCTAAGTGCGAACGCGCGCCAGGGCTAGACGGTCTGGGGGACCGCCTCGGGGCGGCCGCGCAGCAGGGTGACGGCCGCGATCGTGCCCGCCAGGCAGAGGCCGGTGCCGATCAGGAAGGCGATCCGGTAGCCGCTGGTGAGCGCGTCGAGCTGCCCGGTGCCACCCGCCAGGAGGTGGTTGGTGCGCGAGGTGGCAAGCGTGGTCAGCACCGCCAGACCGAGCGTGCCGCCGACCAGTCGCGAGGTGTTGACGACGCCGGAGGCGAGCCCGTTCTGGGCGGCCGGCACCCCTTTGACCGCGATGATCGTCGCCGGGACCAAGGACCAGCCGGTGCCGAGCGCGGCCAGCATGCCACCGGGCAGGATCGCCAGCTCGTAGGCGCTCGACGTTTCGACCGTCGCCAGGATCAGGAAGCCGAGCGTCGCCAGCGACATGCCGATCATCAGCGTCGTCCGCACGCCGAAGCGACCGACCAGCTTCGGCGCCGTCGCCGAGCCTGCGAAGACGAGCAGCGTCATCGGCAGGAAGGAGATGCCGGCGAGCAGCGCGTCGTCGCCTTTCACTTCCTGCAGGTAGAGGGAGACGAAGTACCACATGCCGAACATCGCGGCGAAGAGCAGCGCGACGATCAGGTTGGCGGCGCGCAGCGCGGGCATCTTGAAGACGTCGAGCGGGATCAGCGGGTCGGCGGCGAGCTTGCCCTCGACCAGGGCGAAGAGGCCGAGCAGGGCCACGCCGAGCGCCAGCGGGACGAGCACGCCAAGCGATCCCCAGCCGAGCGAGTCGGTGCGGACGACACCGTAGACGAGCGCGGTCAAGCCGCCGCTGATCAGCACCGCGCCGGGGACGTCGAGCTTGCGCTCCTTGGCGACCGCGCCCTCGCGCGGGATCACCCGGCGGCCGATCAGCAGCACGGCGATCCCGACCGGGACGTTGATGATGAAGACGGCGGGCCAGCTGAAGCCCTGGGTGAGGGCGCCGCCGAGCAGCACGCCGGCGCTGCCGCCGACGCCGCCCATCGCGGCCCACAGCCCCAGGGCCCGGTTGCGCTCCGCCCCCTCGGCGAAGCAGGAGGTGATGATCGCCAGGCTGGCGGCCGAGATCACCGCGGCGCCGAGCCCCTGCAGCGCCCGGGCCCCGACCAGCAGGCCCTGGGTGTCGGCGAGGGCGCAGATCAGCGAGGCAGCCGAGAAAAGGCCGGTGCCGGCGAGGAAGATGCGGCGCCGCGGCAGCAGGTCGCAGGCGCGGCCGCCGAGCATCAGGCAGCCGGCGAAGGCGAGCGTGTAGGCGTTGACGACCCACTGCAGGCCGGCGTCGGAGAAGTGCAGGGAGCGCTGGATCGAGGGCAGGGCGATGTTGACGATCGAGATGTCGAGGATGACCATGAACTGGGCCAGGCAGACCACGACCATCAGGGTGTCGGAGCGTCGAATTCTCATCTGCGGATCAAACGATCGGGGCTCGGGATTCGTGAGACTCTTAGTTCGACAGTCATCGTACCAAGGCAGATTCCCTCGTATACTCGACGCATGGTGGCCGCCGAATTGGACAGCGAGCTCGATCTCTCGCTGATCCTGCACGCGCTCAGCGATCCCCACCGGCGCACGATCGTCCGCGAGCTGGCTGCCGCCGCCGAGCCGGTCCCCTGCGGCGCGATCATGCTCGAGGTCGGCAAATCGACCCGCACCCATCATTTTCGCGTCCTGCGCGAGGCGGGGCTGATCAGCCAGCGCCGCGAAGGGACCCGCAAGCTGACCAGCCTACGGAAGGCCGAGGTCGACGCCGAGTTCCCCGGCCTGCTCGACGCCGTGCTCGTGCCGGTCCCGGTTTAGGCCGGCAGGCACTCCCTGAGGTCGGCCGCCGCCCGCTCGGGTGGGTAGATGTTGATGTCGATGCCGGTCGATAGCTCGAAGCCGGCCTTGATCGTCAGCCGCGGCGCGATGTCGACGTGCCAGTGGAACTGCTCGGCCCCGCGCGGCGCCGTCCGCACCCAGAGGTTGAGCTCCGGAGGGCCGTCGAAGCGCGCCGCCAGGAGCCGCAACGCGGTCGCGATCATCGCCGCCCCCGCCGTGTCCTCCTCGAAGCTCGCCGCCTGCCGCCGCGGCAGCACCCGCAGCTCGAAAGGCGAGCGCGAGGCCCAGGGACAGACCAGCGCCGCCTCGTCGTCGATCGCGACCAGCCGCGAATTGCGCCGCACCTCCTCGACCAGGACGTCCGAGAGCAGGCCGGAGCCGGCGGTCCGTTCGGCGTAGGCGCCGGCCCGCTCGCGCTCGCGCGCCACCGACGCCGGCACGAACGGCAGCGCGTAGAGCTGCGCGTGGGTGTGCTCGAGCGAGGCCCCGGCGCCGCCGCCCTCGTTGACGATCAGCTGCCGGTAGGCGGCGTCGGGGTGGGCGCGCATGCGCTCGCGCCAGGTGGCGACGGCGGCGTCGAGCTCGGAATCGTCGAGCTCGGACATCGCGGTGACGTGACGGGGCGAGTGGATCAGCACCTCATGGGCGCCGACCGCCGGCCGGGCGGCGAAGAGGTTCGGTTCGCCGGCCCGCCGCGAGGCCAGCAGCGGGTCGCCGCTGGAGGCGAACGCTCCGCCCTCGGCACCGGGGCTGCCGGGCGCGATCGTGCCACCGGCGCCGCCCGTCTCCGCGCCGGCCGCCTCGGGCGAGGTCAGCGCCGGGTAGAGGTTCGGCACCACCCGGGTCTGCCAGCCGCCGGTGTCCGGATCGCCGCCGCCCGGCCGCAGGGCGAAGACCTCAGGCGGCGTGCGGTCCTCGTGGCCCTCGCAGAAGGGGCAGCTCTCACCGCCCTTCGGCTCACTGCGCCGGGTCTGGAAGTTGTCCGGCCGCGCCGACCGGCCGGGGGCGAGGATCGTCCTCAGCCCCGTCAGCTGGTCGATGCGGACCTCGGGAGAGGTGGCGGCCGAGTCGTTCAGGCTCGGGAGGGTGGCAGATCCGAGGGCGGATCCGTCCTCTCGCCGGAGGCGGGATCCGGCAGCACCTCGTGCAGCGGATCCGGCGGCACCTCGGCGGGCGGGGCAGGCGGTCGCGGTTTCGCTTTGCTGCCGCCCTCGGCGTGATCGCCCCGGCCGAGGAACGGCTCGAGCACGTCCATCGGCAGCGGGAAGACCACGGTGGTGTTCTGGTTGGAGCCGATTTCGAGCAGGGTCTGCAAGTAGCGCAGCTGCAGCGAGGCCGGGTTGGTGCTGATGATGTCGGCGGCGTCGGTGAGCTTCTGCGCCGCCTGAAACTCGCCCTCGGAGTTGATGATCTTCGCCCGGCGCTCGCGCTCGGCCTCGGCCTGGCGGGCCATCGCCCGCTGCATCTGGTCGGGGATCTCGACGTCCTTGATCTCAACCGCCGTCACCTTCACGCCCCAGGGCTCGGTCGACTCGTCGATGATTTTCTGCAGCTCTTCGTTCAGCCGCTCGCGGTCGGCCAGCAGCTGGTCGAGCTCGGCCTTGCCGAGCACCGAGCGCAGCGCCGTCTGCGAGATCTGCGAGGTCGCGACCAGGTAGTTCTCGACCTCGACCACGGCCCGGTTCTGGTCGACGACTTTGAAGTAGGCGACCGCGTTGACGCGGCAGGGGACGTTGTCACGGGTGATCACCTCCTGCGGCGGGACGCTCAGGGTGACCGTCCGCAGCTCGACCTTGACCATTCGGTCGATGAACGGGATCAGGAGGATCAGCCCCGGGCCTTTGGTCGCGATCAGGCGGCCGAGCCGGAAGATCACGCCGCGCTCGTACTCGCGCAGGACCCGAATCGAGGTCGCGGCGAGGATCAGGCCGACGAACAGCAGCACCACGAGGATCCCGATCACAACGCCCATCAGCCGCTCCCTCCGCTCTCGAGAGCCGACTCGATCATCGACTCTGCACTGGTTGCGGCTGCGGGCGCACCACCAGCGTCAGCCCGTCGACCGCCTCGACGATCACCTTATCGCCCGCCCGCACCGGCTCCGCGCCGGCGGCGAGTCGCGCCGCCCAGAGGGTGCCGCGGGTGAAGACCTGGCCGCCGCCGTCGGCGCCGATCCCGGTCCGCGCCTCGGCGCTGCCGCCGATCATCTCCTCCGGCCCCATCTTCGGCGGGTTGTTCCGCTGCACCGCGTAGACCTTGCGGGCGACGAACCAGAGCCCGATCCCGGCGACGATCGCCACCGCGATCAGCGCCCCGCCGATCACGTCAGCGGTGGTGCCGCCCTCGGCGAGGCCGATGATGCCGGCGGCGAAGAGGCCGCCGACCCCGATCGCCCCGAGCAGGCCGCCGGTCGGCAGCACCGCCTCTGCCAGTAGCAGGCCGGCGGCGAGAAGGGCGACGATGACGTAGGCGTCCATATCTCGATTATCCGCTTCCTGGGACGCGGCGCCAGTCGTTCATCCCTGTTCCAGTGCGTAGCGGCGCACGTCTTCCTCCAATTCGGAGTCGTGCGCGTAGGGGCCCTGCTTGAGATAGACGAGCTTGCCCCGCTTGTCGAAGAAGGCGGTGTCGGGGAGGCCGACGTCGGCGCCGAGGCTGCGGGCGATCTTGCGTTCGCCGTCGGCGAAGCTCGGGTAAGGCACCGGTTCTTCGCGCAGGAAGGTCTTCGCCGCCGCTTCGGAGTCTTCGGAGTTGACGCCGAGGAAGGCGACCTGCTTGCCATAGCGCGCCGAGAGCTTCTGCAGGACCGGGAACTCGAACTGGCAGGGCCCGCACCAGGAGGCCCAGACGTTGGCGACCACCGGGTAGCCGTGCAGCTGGGCGATCTGCTTTTCGAAGGCCTCGGTGCCGCCGGGAAGGAGCTGGTCTCCCCGCTTGTAGAGGGCGGCGAGGGGCGCCGGCGCTCCTCGCAGCGCCTTCGCGTAGTCGGGATGGGCGCCGCCCGAGCTGCCGCCGCCGGAGGAGCCGCAGGCGGCGAGTGCCAGCGCCGCGACCAGGAGGGCGGAGAGTGCGAGGAGAGGTGGGAGTCGGCGGTACATCCGCTGCGTGATTACAATACGGAGACGTAAGGTCCGTGATTCGCGGATCGCTTGAGATCTCCGGGGGGACGGGATCCGGTCCCTCGGCAGCCTCTAACACCCTTGCCTTAGCCGTTATGTCTCGTGCTCGCGGCTAGGGCGCAACCCAGAAGCCTTTCATGGCCAAACCCAGCGACGTTGCCGCACGCGCGGCAGTTCCTTCAGGCGCCGAGATCGAGCGGGCGGCGGCGTTCGCCCGCGAGCCCTTCCTGCTCGACGGCGAGGGGCCCGAGGCGCTGGCGCCCGGCACCGCCCGCCGCCGCGCCCTCGATGCCGCCCTGGCCGAGATCGAGGCCGGCGCCGAGCACCCCTCGATCGAGTGGCGGAGCAACTTCTCGCTGCTGCTCGGGCTCGAGCGGCTGCTGGCCGAGGAACCGCCGAAGCTGCGCGACGGCGCCGAGCTGAACCCGCACCAGGTCGACGCCCTCTCGGGCACCCTGGCCGAGCTGATGGCCCAGCAGCAGGAGCAGGCCGATGACGAGCGCCGCAACGGCGACGGGCCGGCCGCCCTGCACGAGGAGCCGGGCACGGAGGAAGGCGAGGTCGAGCTCGACGACGACGTCGCCGAGGCCGACGGCGAGGAAGGGGAGGAGGACGAGGAGCCGCAGGACTGGCAGGAAGCGGCTGCCGGCGAGGACGAGGAGGTGGTCGAGGAGGCCCCCGACGATCCGGGCGCCGCCCGCCGCTTCTGGTTCGAGCATGCGACCGGCGCCGGCAAGACCGTCGCCGCCGTCGGCTTCATCGACGCCACCCGCACCGGCGGCGTCCTCATCCTCACCCACCGCCGCAACCTCGTCGACCAGTTCATCGGCGAGATCTCCGACCGCGGCTACAAGGAGCGGCTGCGGCCGCCGCTGCTCGGCGACCGCGACGACCCCGACGGCCCGGTCACGGTCGAGACCTACCAGTGGTTCGTCCGCAACCACAAGAAAATCTCCGACGCCTACTCGATCGTCATCTGCGACGAGGCCCACACGGCCCTGGGCGAGAAAACCAGCGCCTGCATTCGCGACTGGGTCGGCCCCGTCTACATCGGGATGACCGCGACCGGCGCCCTGATCGCCCGCCACGTCGCCGACCTCTTCCCGACCCAGACCTCGCGCTTCGACCTCGCCCAGGCGGCGCGGCGCGGGGTGATCGCGCCGCTGCGCTGCCTGCGGATCCCACCCGGGCCGGGAGTGCGGACGATCGCCAAGGTGCCGCTGCGCAAAGGCGAGGTCGACCAGGACTTCGACCAGGAGGAGCTGGCGGCGCTGCTCGACCAGGAGCCTTTCAACGTCGCCATCGCCGACCTCTACCGCTCGCGCTTCCGCAAGGTGCCGGGGGTCGTCTACACGGCCGGGGTCAAGCACGCGACCAACGTCGCCAAAGCCTTCCGCGCCGCCGGCATCAACGCCCAGGCGGTCTCCGGCGAAACCCCCAAGCGGGAGCTGGCGGAGATCCTCGCCGGCTTCGAACGCGGTGACGTCGACGTGCTCTGCAACGCGATGCTGCTGGCCGAGGGATGGAACAGCCCGCGGGCAACGATCTGCATGCACCTGGCGCCGACCGCCTCGCGGCGGGTCTACCAGCAGCGGGTCGGCCGCGTCACCCGGCGGGCGCCGGGCAAGGAGGCGGGCCTGGTGCTCGACTTCGTCCACCCGGCGACCACCCACGACGAGTCGATCGTCACCCTCCACAGCCTGCTCGACCGCGACGTCTACCGCGGCGGCGCGATCGTCGTCGGGCCGGTGCGGCGCGGGCGCGGGCGCAAGGTCCGGGTCGAGCGCCGGATCGTCCCCGTCTCCGACTCCGAGGAGAAGCGGACGGAGGTGCTGGAACGGGAGATCTGGCGGATCGCGGTCGAGAACCTCAACTACCCCGAGCAGCATGCCTGGGCGGCGCTGGCCGGGGCCCGGGTCAACACCCAGGGCTGGCGGCGGGCGCGGGCGATGCTGCAGAACGACAGCACCAAGGAACTGCGCCGCCGCTTCCTGCTGACCTGTGTGCAGCGCAACCGCAATGCGCAGCTGCGGCTGAAAGCGCTCGGCGAGATCGCCGACCTCGGCGATGGCGAGGCCTTCGACGACGCGATCGACATCGTCGGCACCTGGAGCCGCGAGGACAAACGGGCGGGGACGAAGACCCTGCTGCAGGCGCTGGTCGACAAACGGATCGGCCGTCGCGACCAGGCTCAGGCGTGGGTCTGGCGGCTCGCCTCCTACACCCGCGATCTGCACGAGGAGTACGCGGTCCAGCGCTGGCCGGAGACCAAGCGGCTGCTCGGCCTGCTGGTCAACTCGAGCGGGCGGGCGCACGGGCGGAACGCGCGGCGGCTCGTCCACGCGGCGCGCAAACAGGACCGGCGGCTGGCGGTCTCGCTGCTGGCGGCCGCCGTCTCGCACACGCCTGAGGGCGAGGAGGTGCTGCGCGGGGCGCGGATGCGGATGGCCCGGAAACCCTCCGGGGTGGCCCGCGAGCTGCTGCGGAACTTCCCCAAGGGCGGCAAGCGCCGGCGCCGGCGCGGCAAGCGCACCGGCGGCGGCGAGAACGGCGAGCGAAACGGCAACGGCGCCGAGCCGATCGAGGCGATGGGCGCCGAGGACGAGCTCGGCGGCGACGAGGCGCTCGAGCACGGCGAGGGGTCGGTGAACGGCGGCGAGCCGGAGGCGGGCACCAACGGCGGCGCGCCCGCGGAGGAGCCGAAGGCGAAAGCGCGCAAACGGCGGTCGCGCAAACGAGCGGCGAAAAAAGCCGCCGAGGGCAACTCAGAAGCTGGTGAGGTGGACCTCGCCGGCGCCGAGGGCGACGCGGTCTCCGTCGGCGAGCCGGACGAGTAGGAAGCCGCGCTCGTCGACACCCTCGGCGACGCCGCTCCCGTCTTCCCAAGCGATCGCCCTGCCGCGCAGCGCGTCCCGTTCGCGCCAGGCCGCCAGCACCTCGTCGGCCTGGGCGCCGACCCAGCGCCCGAGCCGCTCGCTCAGCACCGCCGCCGGGCTGTTCCTCATCTCGGCGTTACGAGCAAAAGGAACAGCTCGAGGGTCGGGGAAGAGGGACGTGGCGGCGTCGCGGAGCTCCGGTGGGAACTCGGCGGCGCCGATCGTCAGGTTGAGGCCGACGCCGATCACCGCCCAGCCGTCACGGGGACGGGCCTCGACCAGGATGCCGGCGAGCTTGCGTCCCCCGACCAAGACGTCGTTCGGCCACTTCACCCCGCACTCGGTCCCCGGCGCCAGCGCCTCCGCCGCCTCGCAGACCGCTAGCGGTACCGCCAGCGGCAGCATCACGTGTCGCTCCCCGAGCGGCCGCAGCAGCGCCGAGTAGAGCAGCGCCTTCCTTGGCGGCGCTGTCCAGGTCCGTCCCTGGCGCCCGCGCCCCGCGGTCTGCTCCGCCGCCGTGACCACGGTTCCGCCCGGCGCCCCGGCGGCCGCCAGCTCGCGCGCCCGCGTGTTCGTCGAGTCGGTCCGCGCGTAGTGCCGCCACGGTGCCCCGAACGCGAGCGACGGATGGGGCGTTCGTCGCTTGTTGCCCATACGACAACAACTAACGAACGCGGCGGCGTCGAAGCGGGTCAGGCGGTGGCGGCGTCGGCGAGGAGGGCGGTGAGGAGGCCGTCGACGTCGTGGCGCTCGGCCTCGACGTCGACGCGGAGGCCGAGCTCGCGGGCGGTCTCGCTGGTCACCGGGCCGATCGAGACGACCCGGGCAGCGGCCGGGAAGCGATCGCCGAGCGCCTCGACCAGGTTGCGGACGGTCGAGGAGGAGGTGAAGGTGACGTAGTCGGCCTCCTGCGCTGCCGCCACCGCGTCGGGGTCGGGCTGCTCGCGGACGGTCTCGTAAAGGGCGACGACGTCGACCTCGGCGCCACGCTCGCGCAGCTCCGCCGGGAGGACGTCGCGGGCCGTGTCGGCGCGGGCGATGAGGACGATGCGTTCCTTCACCTCGACCGCCGTCAGCGCCTCGATCAAGCCCTCGGCGACGAAGCGCTCGGGGACTATGTCCGCTTGGATGCCATGGGCGGCCAGCTCACGCGCGGTCCCCGGCCCGATCGCCGCCATCGTCGCCCCGGCCAGCGCCCGGGTGTCCTTCCCGGCGGCCGTCAGCGCCTCGAACAGCAGCCGCACCCCGTTCGGGCTGGTCAGGCAGATCAGCGAGTAATCCTCGATCCCGGCGACGGCGGCGCGCACCGGCTCGGTCTCGAGCAGCGGCTCGATCCGGATCGCCGGCAGCTCGACCGCCTCGGCCCCGAGCTCGCGCAGGGTCGCCGCCAGGCCGCTGGCCTGGGCACGAGCGCGGGTGACGATGACGCGGCGCCCGTGCAGCGGCCGTCGCTCGAGCCAGGACAGCTGCTCGCGCCGCCCGGCGACGGCGCCGACGACGATCAGGGCGGGGGCGCCGATCGCCTCGCGCTCGACCGCGGCGGCGATCGTTCCCAGGGTCGCGGTCACGGTCCGCTGCTGCGGCCAGGTGCCGCGCTCGACCGCGGCCGCCGGCTCGTCGGCGTCGCGGCCGGCTGAGATCAGCGCCGCGGCGTTCTCGGCCAGCCGCTTGACGCCCATGTAGAAGACGAGGGTGCCGGGGAAGCGGGCGAGCGCCGGCCAGTCGATCGCCGAGCTCTCCTTCCCCGGATCCTCGTGGCCGGTGACGAAAGCGACCGCGGAGGCGTCGTCGCGGTGGGTGACCGGGATCCCGGCGTAGGCGCTGGCGGCGACGCCGGCGGTGACCCCGGGCACGACCTCGAACTCGACCCCGGCCGCCCGCAGCGCTTCGCCCTCCTCGCCGCCGCGGCCGAAGACGAAGGGGTCGCCGCCCTTCAGCCGGACGACGCTGCGCCCGGCCCGCGCCGCCGCCACCAGCCGCTCGCCGATCTCCTCCTGCGGCACCGAGGGCACCCCCGGCACCTTGCCGACGTAGACGAGCTCGGCGTCTGGGCGCGCGCCGGCGAGCGCACCGGGCGGGATCAGGCGGTCGTAGAAGACCGCGTCGGCGCTGGCGATCAGCTGTAGCGAGCGAGCCGTCATCAGCCCCGGGTCCCCCGGCCCGGCCCCGACCAGGTAGACGACCCCGGCGCGGGCGCTCATGCGCCCTCCCCGCCGACCATCTCCTCCGCCCGCTGCACCAGCTCGGCGGCGCCGGCCGCGACCAGCCGCTCGGCCAGCTCGGTGCCGGCTTCGAGTGGCTCGGCGGCGTCGGCCTCGATCGCGTCACGCACCCACTCGCTGCCGTCGGGCAGGCCGACGAAGGCGCTCAGGACCAGCGACTCGCCGTCGCGGCGGGCGAAGACCCCGACCGGGGTCGAGCAGCTCGCCCCGAGCGGCGCCACCGCCGCCCGCTCGGCGGTCAGCTCGCGCAGCGCCGCGTCGACGCCGATCGCCGCCAGCGCCCGCGCGGTCTCCTCGTCGCCCTCGCGGATCTGCAGCGCCAGCGCTCCCTGGCCCGGCGCCGGCACCATCGTCTCGGTAGGCAGCTCGAAGCCGATCTCGCCCGCACGGCCGAGCCGCCGCAGCCCCGCGGCGGCGAGGACGATCGCGTCGAGGTCGCCCTCGGCGAGCTTGCGCAGGCGAGTGTCGACGTTGCCGTGCAGCTCCTCGATCCTCAGGTCGGGCCGCACCGCCAGCAGCTGGGCCCGCCGTCGCAGGCTCGCGGTCCCGACCCGCGCCCCCTCGGGCACGTCGTCCAGCGAGCTGCCCGGCCCGATCCAGGCGTCGGCCGGGTCCTCTCGCGCCGGCACCGCGGCGATCTCCAGCCCCGCCGCCATCTCCCCTGGCAGGTCCTTTGCCGAGTGGACCCCGACCTCGGCCTGGCCGCCCAGGAGCGCCCGCTCGACCCCGCGGACGAAGCGTGACTTGTCACCGGCCTCGCCGCTCGATTCGGCCTCGACCAGCTCCGCCCCGCCCAGCAGCTCCGCCACCCAGCCCGCCTGCGTCAGCGCCAGCGCGCTCCCCCGAGTCGCCAGCCGCAGCGCCATCGCCGGCCCTAGCTGGACTTGCGACGCAGCTCGGTGACGTTGTCGGGCGCCGCCGCGCCCCCGGCCCCGGGCTCGTTCTCGACCTCGAGGCCGAACAGCTCGCGCAGCGCGCTCAGGTACTCGTAGGCGTCGTCGGAGCCGGCGGCACGGCGCATCCGCACGGTCGGCTCGTGCAGCAGCCGTGAGGCGACCGCCCGCGCCATCGCCTCGACCCGCTCGCGGTCGGCCTCGCCGAGGCCCTGCCAGCGGTTCTCGTTCTCGGCCAGCACCCGCCGCACGACCTCCTCGCCGCGCTCGCGCAGCGCCGCGATCGTTGGCACCACCTCGAGCGAGGCGAGCCAGCGCTGGAAGCGGTCGAGCTCGGCCTCGATGATCCGCTCGGCCCCGCGCGCCTCGGCCTCGCGGCCGCTGGCGTTGCGTTCGACGATCGCCTGCACGTCGTCGATGTCGTAGGCGCCGACCCCGGGGATCGACCGGCACTGGGGCTCGATGTCGCGGGGGACGGCGATGTCGATCGCGATCAGCGGCCGGCCGGCCCGCGCCGCCATCACCTGCTCTAGCCCTTCGCGCTCGACGATGTGGTGCGGCGAGTTGGTCGCCGAGACGACGATGTCGGCGACTTCCAGCTGCGCCGGCAGCTCGTCGAAGCGGACGGCGACGCCGTCGAAGCGCTGGGCGAGGCCGATCGCCCGGTCGTAGTGGCGGTTGGCGACGAAGACGGTGCGAACGCCACGGGCAACCAGCGCCCTGGCGACCAGCTCCGCGGTCTCGCCGGCGCCGACGATCAGCACTCGCCGCTGCTCGAGGTCGCCGAGCGCGCGCCGCGCCAGCTCGACCGCGACCGAGGGGATCGAGACCCCCTTCTCGGAGATCGCCGTCTCCTCGCGGGCCCGGCCGCCGGCGGCGAGGGCGCCGCGGAAGAGGCGGTTGAGGATCGGCCCGGTCGCGCCTTCGACCAGCGCCAGCTCGTAGGCGCGTTTGATCTGGCCCTGGATCTCGGCCTCGCCGACGATCATCGAGTCGAGCCCGGCGGTGACCCTGAACAGGTGCCGCGCCGCCTCGGTCGAGCGGTGCGAGTAGAGGTGGCCGAGCAGCTCGGTCGGGCGGATCTCCGCCTGGCGGCTGAGCACCCCGAGCGCTGTCGACTCGGCCTCGACCGGGTCGGAGACGATCAGGTAGAGCTCGGTCCGGTTGCAGGTCGAGATTGCCGCCGCCTCGTGGATCCCGGCTGCCGCGGTCAGCTCGCGCAGGGCGCTGGCGGCGCGGCCCTCGGTCAGCGAAAGCCGCTCGCGCAGCTCCAGCGGCGCCGTCTTGTGGGAGACCCCGAGGCCCAGGAGCTCGGACATCAGGCGCCGCCTCCTCCGTCCACCTGAGAAGTCACGGAATCAGATATGGATGACTCCTCAGGTGGACGTCCGGGAGCGGCTTGGTCTTTGCCGAGGGCGCGGTCTTCGGCGATGTCCGCCACCTCGCGCAGCTCCCTCTCGATCCGCTGCAGTTTCGAGGCCATGATCCCGACGTAGATCAGCAGCAGCAGGACGAAGACGATGTAGGCGCCGGCGACGTACTTGCCGGCCTCGTGCAGCGGCAGCGCCGGGGCGCCGAGCGGCAGCAGCAGGGCCAGCATCAGTGGACCTCCGGTGCGATCCGCGAGCTGGCGGCCGGGCCGGGGGCGTCGAGCGCCCGCCGCAACCGCCGCACCTGCCCGGAGGCGCTCTTCGCGGTCAGCTCGAAGCGGACCAGGGTCACCCAGAGCAGGGCGATCGCCAGCAGCGAGACGAGGAACGTGAACAGCATCGAGCCCGGCAGGCCGCCTTCGGCGGTGGCGAAGACGCGCGGGTGGACCAGGCTCTGGGCCATCCGCACGGCGGTGAAGTTGAGCGGCACGAAGACGCCGGCGGTGACCGCGAAGACCGAGGCGTAGCGGGCCTGGCGGTCGCGGTCCTCGATCGCGTAGCGGAAGGGGTAGTAGGTGGAGTAGAGGAGGAAGACGATCAGGAAGCTGACCAGGGTCGGTTCGTTCCAGACCCACCAGTGGCCCCAGGAGGCCCTCGCCCAGATCGAGCCGGTGAGCAGGCCGCCGACTGCGAAGATGACCGAGATGTGGATCGCCACGTAGGAGTAGGCGTCCCACTTGCGGTCGTCGGTGCGGAGGTGGGCGACAGCGAAGGCCCCGCCCACCACGAACCCGACCAGCGAGGTGATCGCCAGCGGCACGTGCAGGTAGAAGATCTTCTGGATGAAGCCCTGGTCGGCTTCCAGCGGCGCGTAGAAGAAGACGAGCGAGAGCGAGACCGCGAAGGCGACCACGGTCACGATCGAGAGGGTTCTCAGTCCTTTGCCGTACATCTTCTGCTGGGATCGATCCGGGGTGGAGGTCAGTCCTCGAGGAGGAAGTCGAACACGGCCCACCCGACGAGGGCGAAGATCAGATCGTATAGACCGAGAACGATCAGCCAGGTCCCGAAGCGGTGGTAACCGGGACCGCCCAGGGCCAGCAGGGGCTCGGTGGCGCCGGTGGCGGCGATCATCAGCGGCACCACCAGCGGCAGCAGGACCAGCGGCACCAGCAGGTCGCGGGCTCGCGAGTTGACCGCCATCGAGGAGATCAGGGTGCCGACCGCGGCGAGGCCGACGTCGGCGAGCACCAGGATCACGACCAGCGGTCCGAGTGCCGCCGCCGAGTCGAGGAAGAAGAGGGCGAAGATCGGCACCGCGACCAGCTCCAGCGCGGCCAGGTAGACGATCAGCGCCGCCGCCTTGGCGGCGAAGAGGGCGCTGCGGTCGATCGGCGCCAGCCGGATCGCGTCGAAGCCGCCCTCCTCGCGCTCGGCGACGAAGAGGCGGTTGATTCCGAGGACGGCGGCGAACAGCAGCGTCGCCCAAAGCACCCCCGAGGCGAGCGAGCCGGAGAGGCTGGTGCGGTTGAGCCCGAAGCGGAAGATGATGAAGGTGGTGACGGCGAAGAGCGCCATCGCCGGCAGCGACTGCAGGGTGCGCAGCTCCGAGCGTAGGTCCTTGGCGAGGATCGCCGCGAAGGCGACGCGCGATGGGGTCACGAGCGCGTCCTCACGAGACCGCCGCCGCCTCGCCGATCCCGAGCCGCAGCACCGCGTCGGCCTCGGGCAGGAAGCGGTCCGGGTCGTGGGTGACGACGACGCGGCTGTGGCCGGAGCCGGGGCCGATCAGCTTGCGCGCCGCCTCCCGGCCCTCGGCGTCGAGGTTGGAGTCCGGCTCGTCGAGCAGCAGCAGCTCGGGCTGGTGCAGGACGCAGCGGCAGATCGCCAGCCGCTGGCGCATCCCGGCCGAGAGGTCGGCGACGCGGTCGCCGCCGCGGCGGTCCATCCCGGCCGCCGCCAGCACCCGCTCGATCCGCGCCTCGGCCTCCTCGCCGGCGAGCCCGTGCAGGCGCGCGTGGAAGCGCAGGTTCTCACGGCCCGAGAGGTCGCGGTAGAGCAGCGGCTCGTGGCCGAGGTAGCCGATCCGGCCGCGCAGCTTCCAGGCCTCCTTCGGCAGCGCGCAGCCGAGCACTGCGACCTCGCCGCCGCTCGGTCGCAGCAGCGTCGCCAGGATCCGCAGCAGCGTCGTCTTGCCGGCGCCGTTGGGCCCGAGGACGACCATCGTCGCGCCGGCACCGAGCTCGAACTCGACGCCGTCGAGGGCCGGCCGCTCGCCGTAATCGCGCCGCAGCCCGGCGACGGCGATCACCGGTTTCTCCTGCAGATCGGGCATCTGCAGGGATTCTCCCGGGTCGGGGCCGCTCAGCGTCGCTTGCGCATGGTGCGGCGACCGATCCTCAGCAGCGGGCCCGCGCCCTCGCGCAGCGCCTCCGCGCGCAGGGCGCCGCGGCCGTAGAGGATCTTCGCCGAGGCCCGCACCGCCTCGCCGAGGGTGCGGTCGTAGGGGTGCCACCAGAAGTCGCGGGCGAGGCCCGGCTCCCAGGCGTTCAGCTTCACGTTGACGCACTCGTAGAATCCGAATTTGGAGTGCGAGCGGCCGAGTCCGGAGTCCTTGACGCCGCCCCACGAGCACTGGCAGGTGCCGTGGCTGAAGGAGTGGTCGTTGATCCAGACCATTCCCGATTCGAGCCGGCGCGCGATCCGCTCGCCGCGGGCGCGGTCCTCGGTCCAGACCGAGGCGCCGAGCCCGAACTCGGAGTCGTTGGCGAGCTCGATCGCCTCCCGCTCGGAGTCGACGACGACGATCGGCAGCACCGGGCCGAAGATCTCCTCGCGCATGATCCGCATCTGGTGGGTGACGTCGGTGAGGACGACCGGGGCGACGAACCTGCCGGCCAGGCCGGACACCTCGACCGGGCCGCCGCAGAGCTTCCGCGCGCCGGCGGCGACCGCGTCCTCGACCAGCTCGACCACGGTCTCGTACTGCCCCTCCGAGGTCATCGGGCCGATCTCGGTCTCCCACTCGAGCGGGTTGCCGAGCCGCAGCCGCCCCGCCTCGCGGGCGACCCCGGCGACGAAGCGCTCGGCGACCTCGCGCAGGACGTAGACGCGCTCGATCCCCGAGCAGGTCTGGCCGGCGTTACAGAACGCCCCCCAAGTTCCGCCAGCGACGGCGTTGTCGAGGTCGGCGTCGGCGCAGACGATCATCGGGTCCTTGCCGCCGAGCTCGAGCACCGAGCCCTTCAGCAGCGAGGCGCAGACCTCGCCGACGTGGCGCCCAACCTCGACCGAGCCGGTGAAGAAGACCTTGCCGGCGGAGGAGCGGGCGAGCGCCTCGCCGACCGCGCCGCCGCCGTGGACGACCCGGACCAGGCCCTCGGGGACGCCGCCCTTCTCGAACACCGACCGGATCCGCTCGCCCAGCAGCGGCGTCAGGCTGGCCGGCTTCAGGACCACGCCATTGCCGGCCATCAGCGCGATCGCGACCTCGCCGAAGGGGATCGACCAAGGATAGTTCCAGGGCGCGATCACCCCAACCACGCCGAGCGGCTCGTAGGAGAAGTGGGCGCTCTTGGTCAGAGCGAAGGCCTGGGTCATCCGCACCTTCTCGTCGGCGAGGATCTTCGGCCCCGCCTTCGCGCACCAGTGCAGCGCGTCGACGGTCGGCAGCAGCTCCATCGTGTAGGCCTCGGCCCGCGGCTTTCCCTGCTCGCGGACCAGCAGCTCGGCGACCTCGTCGATCTCGTCGAGGAGGGCGTCGGCGGCCCGCCGCATGTAGGTCGCCCGCGTCGCCGCCGGCAGCTCCGCCCAGGCCGGCTGGACGCGGCCGACGTCGTCGACCACCGCCTGCACCTGCTCGGGCCGAAGCGTCGGGACGCTCCCGAGAAGCTCCCCGGAAGCAGGATTGAACGACTCGAGGGTTGACGCGGACGTTGGTACTGCCGTAGCGCTCTCCATGTGTCGGATGTTACGGCGGCATGGGAGGGACGCGGGGAGGTCTCGGCGCAGCCTCCACCATCTTTGCGCCGGCGAGACCTCCCCCGTGACCCTCATACTCGACGGTGATGAGCGACCATCTGTTCGACCCCGGCGAGGCCACCGAAGCCGCGGCCGAATCTGTCCCACCCGGCGCGCCCCTGGCAGTCCGCATGCGCCCCCGCACCCTCGACGAGATGGTCGGGCAGGAGCACGTGGTCGGTCCTGGGTCCGCCCTGCGGGCGGCGATCGAGTCGGGCCGGCCGCACAGCGCGATCCTCTACGGGCCGCCCGGGGCCGGCAAGACGACGCTGGCGCGGATCGCCGCCGCCGGCGCCGAGGGGGCGTTCGAGGAGGAGTCGGCGGTCAACGCCGGCAAAGCCGAGATCCGGGCCGTGATCGAGCGGGCGCGGGAGCGGCGGCGGGCCGCGGGCCGGCCGACGATCCTCTTCCTCGACGAGATCCACCGCTTCAACAAGGCCCAGCAGGACGCGCTGCTGCCGGCGGTCGAGGACGGGGTGCTGACGCTGATCGGGGCGACCACCGAGAACCCCTACTTCGAGGTCAACTCGGCGCTGATTTCGCGGGCCCAGGTCTACGAGCTGAAGCCGCTCGACCCGGGTCAGGTCGAAGAGCTGCTGCGCCGCGCCCTGCGCGATCCCGAGCGCGGGCTCGGCGCCGATCCGCCGCAGCTCGCCGACGAGGCGCTGGAGATGCTGGCGCTGCGCAGCGGCGGCGACGCCCGCGTCGCCCTCTCGGCGCTCGAGCGGGCGGCGGAGCGGGGCGGCGCGGTCGGGGTCGCCGAGGTCGAGGACGCGCTGCAGCGCAAGGCCGTCGACTACGACCGAGCGGGCGACCGTCACTACGACTTCATCTCGGCCTGGATCAAGGCCACCCGCGGCTCCGACGTCGACGCCTCGCTCTACTACCTGGCGGTGATGCTCGAGGGTGGTGAGGACCCGCGCTTCATCGCCCGCCGGATGGTCATCCTCGCCTCCGAGGACATCGGCGAGGCCGACCCGCAGGCGCTGCTGGTCGCCGACGCCGCCGCCCGCGCCGTCGACCGGGTCGGCCTGCCCGAGGCCGCGCTCAACCTCTCGCAGGCGGCGATCCACCTGGCGCTGGCGCCGAAGTCGAACGCGGCGACGACCGCGATCTCCGCGGCCCGTGCCGAGGTCCGCGCCAACGGCGCCAGGACGCCGCCCGACTACCTCCGCGACGCCCACTATCCCGGTGCGGCCGCGCTCGGCCGCGGCAGCGGCTACCGCTACCCCCACGACGAGCCCGGTGGCGTCTCCGACCAGCCGCTGCTGCCCGAGGAGCTGCGCGGTCGCTGCTTCTACGAGCCCACCGAGCGCGGCTTCGAGGCCGAGCTCGGCCGCCGCCTAGCGGGACTCCGCGAGCGCCTGTCCCGCTAGTGCCTCGAGCCGGTCTTCCGCGGTTCGTCACGAAACGCGCAACTACTTCGGGCGGGCGGGGTTTCTAGGGGTGGCTTTCCAAGTTAAGCCAGGGAGAGCCGACTCCGACCGGAGGCCTGGACTGGGGGTCTCCGGTCGGGTTTAGCCGATGGGGGAAAGGGGCGCCGGGGAGATATTCCCCCCGGCGACCCCCATCGCTTCCCGCGAAGTTGCCGCCTGACCCGCATAGCGGGTCGAAAGGCAACCTCGGTGGGTATCTTTGGGCAGGTGGCCGAGGAGCAGGAGAAGAAGCTGCGGCTGGGCGGGATGGCGCTCCGCAACGGCCTGCTGATCCACGGCCCGACCCACTGGGCCGCCGCCGCCCGCGACGCCGACGGGCAGATCCGGGTCGCCTCGGCGGCGAAGCCGGAGCTGGCGCCCGGCCTGGTCGCCCGCCTGCCCGGCCTGCGCGGCCCGGTCAAGCTGGCCGAGGCGATGGCGGTGCTGCCGCTGGCCCGCCGCCGGCTGCCGGCGGCGCGGATGCCGTTCGAGGATCGGCGCGTGCTCGGCGCCGTCGCGGCGACCCTCGCCATCTCTTCGCTGGTGCGACGGCGCGGCCCGGCGACGCCGCTGCGCGAGGGAGTGCTGCAGGCGATCGGGGCGGTGCCGGCGATCGTCGCCCTGCTCGACCGCGACCTCGCCGCCTACCACGGGGTCGAGCACAAGAACATCGCCGCCTACGAACGCGGCACGGCCGACGTCGCCTCGGTGCCGAAGGAGCACGACCGCTGCGGCTCCAACCTGATCGTGCCGATGATGCTGCTCTCGGCCGCCGGCACGATCCTGCTCGACCGGCTGCTGCCCGAGCCGGGCCCGGTCGCCCGCGCCCTCACCGGCCTCGGCGGCGCCTCGCTGGCAGTCGAGATGTTCGCCTGGAGCGACCGCCACCATGGCGAGCCGCTGGCCGAGGCCTTCCACACCCCCGGCCGCGAGATCCAGCGCTTGCTGGCGACCAAGGAGCCAAGCCCGGATCAGCTCGAGGTCGGGGCCGCGGCGATGGCCGAGATCCTCCGGGTCGAGGGCGGCGCCAATGGCAGCGAAGAGCCGCTGCCGGCAGCCGCATAGACTCCGGCCCGTGCTTGGAAGGCTCGACCATGTCGGCATCGCCGTCGCCGACCTCGACGAGGCGATCGCTCTCTATGAGGCCAGGTTTGAGATGCCGCTCGCCCACCGCGAGACGGTGCCGGCGTTCGGCGTCGAGGCGGTCCTCTTCGACGTCGGCGAGAGCCACGTCGAGCTGATCTCACCGCTCGATGAGGAGAGCGGCGTCGCCAAGTTCCTCGCCGCCAACGGCCCCGGCCTGCACCACGTCGCCTACGCCGTCGAGGACATCGACGCGGCGCTGGAGCGGATCGCCGCCGCCGGGATCGACCGCATCGACCAGGAGCCGCGGACCGGGATCCGCCAGAGCCGCGTCGCCTTCCTCCACCCCCGCTCGACCGGCGGGGTGCTGACCGAGATCGTCGAACCCGCGGGAGGACACTGATGGCTGACGCACAGCGAGTCGAGATCGGATTCGAGGGCGGCCAGGTGATCTCCGCCCGGATCGGCGAGGGCGACCTCAAGGACCTCCGCAAGCAGCTCGAGAAGGGCGGCTGGCACGACCTCCACACGGAGGACGGAGCTATCTTGGCGCTCTACCTCGGCAAGGTCGCCTTCGTGCGCGTCCTCGGCGGCAGCGGGCAGGTCGGCTTCGGCACCGTCGACTGAGGTCGCTACTCGCCCCGCGGGGCGTAGCGGTGGTGCAGCATCAGAGCATTGCCGTCGGGGTCGCTGAAGAAGGCCATCTGGCAGACGCCGCTGTCGAGGGTCTCACCGTGGAAGGCGACGCCGGCGGTCTCGAGCTTCTCGCGAGCGGCGTCGAGGTCCTCGACGTGGAGCGCGATCGGGTGCGCGCTGGGCTCGAACTCCCGGCCGACCGAGGCAGCGTCCATCACCTGCAGGGTGAGGTTGCCGGCCTCGAACTCGCCGGCCGGGATTTTTCCGTAGTCGACGCTGTGCTCGAGCCCGAGGGTGCCGCCGTAGAACTCGACCGCGGCGCCGTAGTCCTTGACGAAGATCGTCACGAAGTCGACGCCGCTGACGTCGGTCTTGCTCACTCGGCGAGCGCCTTGGCGAGGAGGTCGTGGAGCTGCCGCCGCTCGGCGACGCTGAGGCTGCCGAGCACCTCGTGCTCGAGGTCCTCGAGCCGGCGCTCGCCCTCGGCCAGCGCCGCCAGCCCAGCCGGGGTGATCTCGACGATGTGGCGACGGCGGTCCTGCGGGTCGCGGCGGCGCTCGACGTAACCGGCGTCGTCGAGCTCGTTCAGCAGCAGCACGCAGTTGTTGGCGTCGAGCATCAGCATCTCCGCCAGCCCCTGCTGCAGACATTCGTTTTCGTTGTCGCGCAGGCCTTCCAGCGCCATCAGCTGCTTCAGCTTCAGCCCGATCGTCTCCTCGCTGGCGCGGCGGAAGACGATTTTCGAGAGCTTCGTCAGCAGCCCGATCGAGCCGGTCGCGGTATTGGGGGCGGTCGTGGGATTCATGGCCTTTTCGTGGGTCTCCTAATGACCTTAACGCGCCACAGGATAATCCTTGGTACAGTGATCATCATGGCACAGCTTATTAACAACAGCCTAAACCAAGACAACTCCTCCGACCGGTCCCGCTGGACCGCCCTCGTCGTCCTCTGCGTCGGCATGCTGATGATCGTCCTCGACGCGACGATCGTCAACGTCGCCCTGCCCTCGATCCAGGACGACCTCGGCTTCTCGCAGTCGAGCCTGGCCTGGGTCGTCAACGCCTACCTGATCGCCTTCGGCGGTCTGCTCCTGCTGGCCGGCCGGCTCGGCGACCTGGTCGGCCGCCGCGACGTCTTCCTTGCCGGCCTCGTCCTCTTCACCGCCGCCTCGCTGGTTTGCGGGCTCGCTCAGAGCGAGACGATGCTGATCGGCGCCCGCTTCGTCCAGGGCGTCGGCGGCGCGATGACCTCCGCCGTCATCCTCGGGATGATCGTGACGATGTTCCCCGAGCCCGGGGAGCAGGCGAAGGCGATCGGCGTCTACAGCTTCGTCGCCTCGGCCGGCGGCTCGGTCGGGCTGCTGCTCGGCGGCGTCCTCACCGAGACGATCTCCTGGCACTGGATCTTCTTCGTCAACCTGCCGATCGCGATCGTTACCGGCGTCTTCGCGCTGCGGCTGCTGGGCCGTGACCGCGGCGTCGGCGTCTCCCAGGGCGCCGACGTCCCGGGGGCGCTGCTGATCGTCGGCGCCCTGATGGTCGGCGTCTACGCGATCGTCGAGGCCAGCACCTACGGCTGGGGCTCGCTGCACACGCTCGGCTTCGGCGCCGGCTCGGTGGCGCTGCTGGCGGCCTTCGTCGGCCGCGAGGCGACCGCCGGCCACCCGCTGGTGCCGCTCGGCATCTTCCGCTCGCGCAACCTCTCCGGGGCCAATGCGATCCAGGCGCTGATGGTGGCCGGGATGTTCGGCCTCTTCTTTCTCGGCGCCCTCTACCTGCAGCGGGTGCTCGGCTTCGACTCGCTCGAGGTCGGCCTCGGGTTCCTGCCGGCGACGGTGATCATCGGCGTCCTCTCGCTCGGCTTCTCGGCCAAGCTGAATATGCGGTTTGGGCCGCGGGCGGTCCTGTTGCCCGGCCTCGCCCTGATCGCCGCCGGCCTGGCGCTGATGTCGCAGGTCTCGGCCGGCGGCAGCTACTGGTCGGAAGTGCTGCCGACGATGGTCCTGATGGGGACCGGGGCTGGCCTCTCGTTCCCGTCGATCATGATGCTGGCGATGGGCGGGGTGCGGCCGGAGGAGGCCGGGCTCGCCTCCGGCCTCGTCAACACGACGATGCAGGTCGGCGGCGCCGTCGGCCTGGCGGTGCTGGCGACGCTGGCGACCAATCGCACCGGCAACCTGCTGGCCGGCGGCGATTCCAGCGTCGAGGCGCTGAGCGGGGGCTACCGCCTCGCCTTCGTCGTCGGCTCCGGCCTGGTCGTTGCGGCGATCGCGATCGCCGCACTCGTGCTCCGGCCCGCCGCCGTGCAGGAGGCGCCGGCCGAGGAGGAGCTCGGCGAGCCGGCCTTCTCCTCCGAGGCGATCTAGCCCTCTTCGCTCGGCCCGGGTCCGGGCGCCCGCGGCTCCAAGGTGGCCGCGGGCGCCCCCGGTTCTCGGGCGCAGGCGGCCTAGCGATCCGCTGCCGGCGCGATCTGCAGCGGGTAGCCGGCGCGCAGTACCGCCAGGGTCGCCGGCGGCGTGAGCGCGGTCGCCGTCCCCCGCCGCGGCCGCCGGCGCTCGGCGCCGTAGCCGGCGAGGGGCTCCCACTCGACGACCCGGCCGCCGCGCACCAGGTGCGGCGAGTCGCCGAGGAGTACGAAGGCCCCGTCCGGCAGCTCTCGCCACTCGACCTGGTGGAAGCGGCGGCGGTGGCTGCCGGGGAAGATGCGCTCGCGGTGCAGCTGCCGGTTCATCTCGCCGGCCGAGGGCGGCGCGACGCCAAGGCCCTCGGCCCAGGCCGCCTTGTATTGGCCGTAGCTCGCGTGGCGGCACTCGCCGCAGGGGCGGTGCCCGGCGGCGAAGGCGACCGCCTCGTCCTGAAAGAAGAGCGGCGTCCAGCGGTTCGGCAGCCAGAGCTCGCGCCAGCGGCCGCGGAACTCGAGCGCGCAGACGATCCAGAGGTTGCCGGCGTGGAAGCGGACGATCTCGCGGTCGCGGTGGAGGACGCCGCGGTTGCCGGTCCAGGCGCCGCGCAACGGCGTCGCGGCGATCTCGCCGCTCGGGGTCACGCGGTTGCGCTGGGGACGGTGGGGCACGGCGCAAGCATGGCGCAGCTGCTCCCGGTCGCGTGCGCGCGGCGGCGCGCTCTTGCCTACCCCGCCGGGCGCAGGTAAGTTCGTTCGATCACCACTCAGATCGCTCATCGCGTTGGGAACGAGGATGGCTGGGAGTGGGGTGAAGTGCAGCGGGTCTGCCTCCGCACGGCGTACCGGTACGCACGGGACCGTAGCGAGGCCGAGGACATAGCCCAGGATGCACTGCTCCGCGCTTGGCGCCGCCGCTCGACTCTTCGCGACGCCGAGCGCCGCGATCAGTGGCTGGCGACGATCGTCCGCAACGAGGCCTTCCGCAGCCGCGCCCGTACCCGTCCGGACCCCAGCGAGTCGATCGAATACCTGGAGGGCGCCGAGGACGAACGGATGGTCGAGACCGTCGAGCACGCCGACCTTCAGGCCGCCCTGCGCCGGCTCAGCGAACGCGACCGCAAGCTGCTGGCGATGCGCTACGTCGAGGACCTGACCCAGGCGACGATCGCCCGCCGGCTGGGGATCCCCGAGGGCACGGTCAAGGTCCGCCTGCACCGCGCCCGCAACAAGCTGCGCCGCGCCTACATCGCCCAGTAGCCGCGCCCGGGCCGTCCCTGTACATGGGGCGAGCGCTGCGGCCGGAAGTTCGGCCAGCTGGATAACGACGCCGGCGGCTTCCTCGCCGAGGATCTCTTCATGAAGACGGCCCAGCGGCAGATAGTGGCGTTCGGCGGCGGCGGGTTCTCGATGGAGTCCGGCAACCCGCTGCTCGACGACTACGTGCTCGGGCTCTGCCAGACGGAGCGACCGCGGGTCTGCTTCCTGCCCTCGGCCAGCGGCGACGCCGACCATTACATCGTCCGCTTCTACCGCGCCTTCTCGGCCCACCGCTGCGAGGCCAGCCACGTCTCCCTGTTCCGCCGCGAGCAGGGGCCCGAGGACCTGCGCCGGCACCTGCTCTCCCAGGACCTGATCTACGTCGGTGGCGGCAGCGTGATCAGCCTGCTCGGGGTCTGGCGGGCGCATGGGATCGACCGGATCCTCTGTGAGGCCTGGGAGGCGGGGATCGTCCTCTGCGGCCTCTCGGCCGGCTCGCTCTGCTGGTTCGCCGAGGCGGTGACCGCCTTCCACGGCGCCCCGCGGCGGCTCGAGGGGCTCGGCCTGCTGCCATTCAGCAACTGCGTCCACTACGAGCCGAGCTCGGAGCGGCGCCAGTCCTACCACCGCTTCCTGCGTGAGGGGATGCGTCCCGGCTACGCGGCCGAAGACGGCGCCGCCCTCCACTTCAGCGGCGAAGAGCTCTCGGGGGTCGTCTCCTCCCGGCCGCAGGCGCGTGGCTATCGCCTTGACGTCAGCGGCCAGCGGGTGATCGAGATGCGTATCGCCACCACCTTCCTCGGTGACCGCGACGCCGCCCCCGCCGCTCCGCTCCCGGAGGCGCTCTCGACTGCGGTTGCCGGCTGATGCCCGCTGCGGTCGGCCGCAATGGCGATGGCGGCGGGGCCGGGCCCGGCGTCGCGGTGCGCCGGGTGCTGGCGCTGGGCGGCCACGACTTCACCTCGCGCCCGCCCGACCGCGCCGTCTGCATGCTGCTGCTGCGGCTGGCCGGCGAGCGCGGCGGCGGGTCGCCGAAGATCTGCATGCTGCCGACCGCCAGCGGCGACCCCTCGGAGCAGATCGGCCGTTTCTACACCGCCTTCGGCGAGCGCTCCTGCGAGCCCTCCGACGTTTCCCTGTTCCGGCTCAGCCGGCGGCCGATGGCGCTCCGCGACCACCTGCTCGACCAGGATCTGGTCTACGTCGGCGGCGGCAGCATGGTCAACCTGCTGGCGGTCTGGGAGGCGCACGACATCGCCTCGATCCTCAGCCTCGCCTGGCGCCGCGGCATCGTCCTCGCCGGCCAGAGCGCCGGCGCGATGTGCTGGTTCGAGGCCGGGATCACCAAGTCCTCCGGCCGCCCCCGCGCCGCCGCCGGCCTCGGCCTCCTCTCGGGCAGCCTCTGCGTCCACTACAACAACGAGCCCGAGCGCCGCGCCGCCTACCTCGAGGCGGTCGAGGGCGGGATGCCCGGCGGCTACGGCCTCGACGACTACGCCGGCCTGCTCTGGGAGGGCGAAGGCACCCCCTCCGCCGTCACCGCCCGCCGCGGCGCCCGCGCCTACCGCGTCTGCAAACGCGACGACGAGGTCATCGAGAGCCCCCTCCCGGCCCGCTTCCTCCCGGCCCCTGCTCCTGCCGCCCTCCGCGAGGACATCGCCGAGTTCCGTCGGATCAAAACGATCCGCCGTCGGGCGGGCTGGCTCGGATGAAGGGTCGGAGGGCCGAGGCCGGGGGAGCGGGGGACCTCCCTTCTGGAATTGAGTCGCGTCCCTAGCGGGACCGCTCCCGATTGTTGAGCCCGCCTATAGCGGGCAGGGACCGGATTGCATTG